>DATNEH010000055.1:0-7368 GCA_035553015.1 Caulobacteraceae bacterium
GCGGTGTAGTCGACCTGCAGGATCGAGCGGACGAAGACGTCGCCGGCGGCAGTCTTCCAGTTGTTGGCGAAGGTGAACAGGTTGTTGGTCGGATTCACCTTGCCGGTCAGCGGGTTGAGGATGGCGTCGCCGAAGTAGCCGCCGTTGTAGAGGTAGTCGTAGTCGGTCTTGAACAGCACCTTCAGAGATGAGCTCGGCGTCCACAGCAGCGAGAGCCGGCCGCCCGCCCACTTGACGTTGGGATCGCCGGTCCACGGCCCCGAGATGTTGTAGAAGCTGTTGCGGTACTCGGTGTTGAACGCGACGCGCGCGGCCAGCGTGTCGCTGATCGGCAGGTTGATCGCGCCCTGCAGGCCGGTGTCGCTGTAGTTGCCGTAGTGGCCGTAGAGGTAGCCGGTGTAGCCGCCGTCGATCTGCGGATCGACGGTGGTGACCAGGATGGCGCCGCCGGTGGCGTTCTGGCCGGCGAACGTGCCCTGCGGGCCGCGCAGCACCTGCACCGAGGCGATGTCGTAGTAGGGCTCTTCCTGGATGTAGCCCGGGAAGGTGGCGACGCCGTCGCGGTAGGTGATGACGCCGGTCGTGGTCTGGGTGTTGTGCTCGCCCTTGCCGATGCCACGGATGTCGAAGTCGTTGCCCTGGCCGAAGTTGTTCACGGTGAGCGACGGGCTGACGAACTGTAGCTGGTCGACAGTGAAGACGCCCCGCTTCACGAGATCGCCGCCGGTCAGCACGGTGGCGGCGATCGCGGTGGTCTGCAGGCTCTCCTCGCGGCGCTCGGCGGTGACCACCAACTCGGGCACGGCGCTGGCGTCGGCGGCCGGCGCGGCGCGCGCCGCTGTCGTCTGGGCGGCGGCCGCGCCGCTCCATGCGAACGCGAGCGCCGAGGCGCTCAGCCAGAAAGCTATTTTCATGTTCCTCCCCATGCCCAGTCCGGCGCGCGGCCGCGGGCGTGAGGGTGAAGCTCTATGACGCTCGCTACCGCGTCAATACTCATTCACGAGAGAGCGAAGATGTACGTGCGCCTGTTGCAGGAACGCCGCGATCGGCGTGCGGCCCCAAGACGAACGGCCATAGTCGCGAGGCCCTGGAAGGTGCGGCGCCGCGCGCGACGTTGGCAGTCTCGATTGTTCGGTCAGGCGCACGGCCCGTTCGCACTGTAGCGGATTATCGGTGAGCGTCCGCCCGCCTACGTCCGCTGCCGACAGTCAAACGGGAGCGCGAGAGGCAACCATGACATCTGGAGCAAAGATCGCGATCGTGACCGGCGGCAGCCGGGGCATCGGGCGCAACACGGTGCTGACGCTCGCCCGGCGCGGGGTCGACACGATCTTCACCTACAACGCCAACCAGGCGGCGGCCGACGAGGTGGTCGCCGGGGTGGAGGCGGCGGGCCGCAGGGCGGCGGCGCTGCAACTCGACGCCGGCGACGCGGGGAGCTTCGACGGGTTCGTCGAGCGGGTGCGCGGCGCGCTGCAGACGCTGGGCGCCGAGCGGTTCGACTTCCTGGTCAACAACGCCGGCCAGTCCTCGAACGCCGGCCTGCTGACCGCGACCGAGGCGGACCTGGACGCGATCTTCAACGTCCACTTCAAGGGCGTCTTCCTGCTCACCCAGAAGCTGTTGCCGCTGATGGGCGACGGCGGGCGGATCGTGAACATCTCCAGCGGCCTCACGCAGCACGCGATGCCGGGGCGGGCGGTCTACGGGCCGATGAAGGCGGCGGTCGAATGCCTGACCCGGTACATGGCGATGGAATTGGGGCCGCGCCGCATCGCGGTGAACGTGGTCGCGCCGGGCGCGGTCGCCACCGACTTCAGCGGCGGCATGGTCCGCGACAATCCCGACGTGAACCGGATGGTCGCCGGCCGCACCGCGCTCGGCCGCGCCGGCCTGCCCGACGACATCGGCCCGATGATCGCCTCGCTGCTTTCCGAGGACAATCGCTGGGTGAACGCCCAGCGCATCGAGGTGTCCGGCGGCATGGGGCTCTGAGCGGCGCCTAGCGCGGCCCTTTTGCGGCGCGCTCCTCGATCGCGAGGCGTCGCAGCTCGCCGTAGACCGCCTCGGCGCGCTCGGGGTTGCTCGGGCGCAGGTAGGGGCGCGTGAGGTTCTCCAGGCCGCGCCAGGCGTAGGGGTCCTCGCCGGCGATCATCACGATGTCGCGCGCGTCGGTGCGGTCGCGCGGGCCGGGCGACTGCCATGGCAACAACGAGCGGGCCGACATGTAGTGGGTGACCAGTGCGCGGCGAAAGCCGGCCGGAGCGCGGTTCGGCAGCGATCGGTGCAGCACGTAGCCGTTGAAGAAGGCGACGCCGCCGGCCCTCAGCTCCACCGGCGCGCCGCCTTCGCGCGGGTAGGGATGGTCCTGCGCCTCGTCGGCGGAGTCGAAGCGCGCCTCGCCGTGCGGCCGCATCGGGTAGAGCACGCCGGGGCCTTGCGAGCCCGGATGCATCCACATGCAGCCGTTCTCTATGCTGGCGTCGTCGAGCGCGATCCAGGCGCCGCAGAGCGAGCGGTCGCGGGTGGGGATGAAGTGCTCGTCCTGGTGCCAGGCCTGGCCCGGCTGGCCGCTCGCCTTGACGAACAGCATGGTCTGCATCGACTTGATGTCGGGCCCGATGATCGCCTGCAGCACCTCGACCACCTTCGGGTAGAACATCGCCTGGCGCATCAAGGGCGAGATCTTGTGCGGGAAGTGCACGGCGATGACGCCCGCCATCAGCGCGTCGTCGTCGCGGCCCTCATCGCTCTCGTCATCTGGCGCGCGGCCGACGATGTCGCCGCGCTCGCCGCGCACGATGGCGACGGTCTCGCGGCGCAGCGCCTCGACCTCCTCCGGGGCGAGCAGGCCTTCGCAGGCGACGTAGCCGTCGCGCCGGTAGGCCTCCGCGATGTCGCCGAGCGGGTTTGCGCTCATGCGCGGCAGCTAAGTCCGAATAGCGCTGGGCGTCCATGCCCGCCTTGCGCGGCGCGGCGGCTTGGCCGATGGAGGGACGGGTTCCCAGCAGCTGGGAATGCTGAGCGGAGCGGCCGCGTGAACTACGCCGAGAAGGTGCTGCAGCCGGGCGAGACGATCGTCTACCGCGCGCGGCTGCACTGGATCGTCTACCTGGCCGGCATCGTGCTGATCGTGGCGGCGGTGATCCTGGCGCTGGCGGCGGTGGGTCTGCCGGGCGCGACCGTGCGGCTGGGGCTGATGCTGGCGGCGCTGATCGCGCTGTTCCTCGGGCTGTTCCAGATGCTGCGCGCCTGGTTCACGGCGGCCAACACCGAGATCATCGTGACCAGCCGGCGGCTGATCTACAAGACCGGCTTCCTGGCGCGGAACACCGTCGAGATGAACCTCGACAAGGTGGAGAGCGTGCTGGTGGAGCAGCGCATCATCGGCCGCATGCTCGACTACGGGAGCGTCTGCGTGCGCGGCGTGGGCGCGGGGCTGGAGCCGATCGACAAGGTCGCTGCGCCGCTGCAGCTGCACCGCAGCATCGGCGCGCCGGCCGCATGAGCGACGCCGCCCAGGCCTACTGGGACGCCAACGCCGAGGCCTATTCGTTCGCCCATCCGCTGGAGCGCGCCTGGCTGGCCGAACTGCCGAAGGGCGCGCGCATTCTCGACTACGGCTGCGGCTATGGGCGGATGACGGCCGAGCTGGCGGCGGCGGGCTGGCGCGCGGTCGGCGTGGACTTTTCCGCCGGCATGATCGCGCGCGGCCGGCGCGCGCATCCGCAGCTCGAGCTGCGCCACGTCGCCAGCCTGCCGCTGCATGAGGCAGACGCAGCGTTCGACGCGGCGATCGTCTTCGCCGTGCTGACCTGCGTCCCGGCCGACGCTGACCAGCGCGCCTTGGTCGCCGAGCTGCGCCGGCTGATCCGGCCCGGCGGCTTGCTGTACATCAGCGACTACCTGCTGCAGCCGGGCGAGCGCTATGCCGCCCGCTACGAGGCCGGGCTGGCGCGGCACGGCGTCTTGGGCGTCTGGGACCGCGAGGACGGCGGCGCCTTCCGCCACCACACCCGCGAGGGACTCGACGCACTGCTGGCCGATTTCGAGCTGGTGTCCGAGCGCGAAGTGGAAACGGTGACCCTGAGCGGAGCCAGCGCCACCGCAATCCAGCGGCTAGCGCGGCGTTGCTGACGGCGGGTTGAGGTCTCGATCCCCGTCAACCGTGTCATTCCCGGAAAGCGCTTGGCGCCTGTACCGGGATCTACTTGACGCGATTGGGAAAAGTAGATCCCGGACAGCTCGCCGACGCGAGCTTCCGGGATGACAGAGTTGGGTTGGCGCCTGGCAGGCGGCGACGCCCTACACCGGCTCGGCCACCTTCGCCGAAGCCGGCTCGAGCGCATTGGCGACGGCGTCTTCGACGCGCTCCAGCCAGATGAACTCCAGCTTGTCGCGGGCGTCCTTCGGGATGTCGTCGTAGTCGCGCTTGTTGCGGGCCGGCAGCATCACGCGGGCGAGGCCGGCGCCGGCGGCGGCGACGACCTTCTCCTTGATGCCGCCCACCGGCAACACCAGACCGCGCAAGGAGATCTCGCCGGTCATGGCGGTGTCGGAGCGGATCTTGCGGCCGGTCACCAGCGAGGCAAGCGCCATGTACATGGCGACGCCCGCCGACGGCCCGTCCTTCGGCGTCGCGCCGGCCGGCACGTGGACGTGGATGTCGCTCTTCTCGAACAGCGTCGGGTCCACGTTCAGCTCGCTCGCCGCATGGCTCTTCACCAGGCTGAGCGCCGCCTGCGCGCTTTCCTTCATCACGTCGCCGAGCTGGCCGGTGAGGATCAGCCGCCCATTGCCGGGCGTGCGGGCCGCCTCGATGAAGAGGATGTCGCCGCCGACCGGGGTCCAGGCGAGCCCGGTGGCGACGCCGGGGCTCGCCGTACGCATGGCGACCTCGTTCTCGAATCGGGGCGCGCCCAGGATCTCCAGCACCTGCAGCGGCCCGATTTCGACCGAAGTGGATTTACCCTCGGCGATCTGCACCGCCGCGTGGCGCAGCACCCGGCCGATCTCGCGCTCCAGGGAGCGGACACCGGCCTCGCGGGTGTAGTCCTTGACGATCGCGGCGATCGCGTCGGGCGTGACGCTGGCCTGCTCGGGCTTGAGGCCGTTGGCCTCCAGCTGCCGGCGGACCAGGTAGCGCTGGGCGATCTGGGACTTCTCCTCGGCCGTGTAGCCGGCGAGGCTGATCACCTCCATCCGGTCACGCAGCGGGCCGGGGATGCTGTCCAGCATGTTGGCCGTGGCGATGAACACCACCTTGGAGAGGTCGAACGGCACCGCCAGGTAGTTGTCGCGGAAGCTGTTGTTCTGCTCGGGGTCGAGCACCTCCAGCATCGCCGAGGCGGGATCGCCCTGGATGCCGGCGCCCATCTTGTCGATCTCGTCGAGCATCATCACCGCGCCGCGCGAGCCGGCCTTGCGGATCGCCTGGATGATGTTGCCGGGCAGCGCGCCGATGTAGGTGCGCCGGTGGCCGCGGATCTCGGCCTCGTCGTGCATGCCGCCGAGGCTGGTGCGCACGAACGGGCGGCCGAGCGCTCTCGCGATCGACTGGCCGAGCGAGGTCTTGCCGACGCCGGGCGGGCCGACGAAGCACAGGATCGGGGCCTTGCCCTCGGGCGCCAGCTTGCGCACCGCCAGGTACTCGATGATGCGGTTCTTGATCTTCTCAAGGCCGAAGTGGTCGGTGTCGAGGATCTCGCGGGCCTGGGTGATGTCGATCGCCAGCGGGTCCGGGTCCTTCCACGGCAGCTCGATCAGCCAGTCGAGATAGGTGCGGATCATGCCGTACTCGGCCGAGGCGTCGGGCATGCGCTGCAGGCGCCGCAACTCCTTCTTGGCCTGCTTCAGCACTTCCTCGGGCATGCCGGCTTCGTCGATCGCCTTCTCCAGCTCGGCGATCTCGGCGGCGTTGCCGTCGCCTTCGCCCAGCTGCTTCTGGATCGCGGCCATCTGCTCGCGCAGCAGCACCTCGCGCTGGCGGTCGTCGAGCGAGGCCCTGGTCTGGCGGCTGATCTCAGCCGACAGCCTCAGCACCTCCAGCCGGTGGGCCAGCAGGTGCGAGACCTTGTCGAGCCGCGCGACGAGGTCGGTGATCTCCAGGATGTCCTGCTTCTCGGCCGGCGGGATATCCATGTAGGCGGCCGCGAGGTCGGCCAGCGCAGCGGGCGACTGCGTGCCCTCGATGGCCATGCGCAGCTCGGCGGGCGCCTGCGGCAACAGCTGCAGCACTTCCAGCGCCTGCTCGCGCAGCAGCAGGAAGCGCGCCTCGATGTCCGACCCGCCGCCGGTGGGCTCGGGCAGGTGCAGGCCGCGCGCGGCCAGATAGGGCAGGCCGGGCACGAACTCGGTGATGCGGAAGCGCTGCACGCCCTGGCAGATCACGTGGTGCGCGCCGTCGGGCGCGGTCACGTAACGCAGGATGTTGGCGACCGTGCCGACCTGGTAGAGGTCGTCCGGCCCGGGCGCGTCGACGCTCGGGTCCTTCTGCAGCACGACGAGGATCTGGCGCTGCTCGCGCACGGCGGCCTGTGCGGCCTCGACCGAGAGCGGCCGGCCAATGGTGATCGGGAAAACGATTTCGGGGAACAGCACGACGCTGCGCACCGGCACGACGATCATCGCGTCGGTCGGCGCGCTGGGGCCACGGGCTTCGACCCGCGGGGCTTCGGGGCGCGGCGCTTCGGGCTGCGCGGCTTCGGTCTGGGTGGTGTCCACTTTGGGGGCTTCGGCTCTCTGAATTTCAGGGCTCGGGACTTCGCGGGCTCCGGACTTGGGGGTCTCGGACTTGGGGGTCTCGGGTTTGGGGGTCTCGGACTTGGGGCCGGCGTTTTGAGCGGTCATGGCTTCAACTTCGACAGACTGATCACCAGGCATCCGTGTGCTTCAGCGCGGCGGACGCCGTCATAGCGGCCGGGAGGCAGCGGCACGCGCCGCTCGAACCGGCCTTGCGGCAGCTCCAGGCGATGGATCACCGCCGAGTGGAGCTCTGGCGGCCAGGCGCGCTGGCCGGCGATCACCAGGGCGCCGCCCTCGATGGCGGCTTCCACCTTGGCGACGTCGACGCCGGGGAGGGCGGCGAACACCAGCACCTCGCGCTCGGTCTCCAGCACGTCGACCGGCGGCTCCCAGGCGATCTGGCGGTGCGCCCCCACCGGCGTGAACATCTGCTGGTGCATGCGCTCGGCCCTGGCCAGCATCGAGAGCGCCTCGGACCACATCCAGTCGTGCGGATCGTTCGTCATGCGGTCCCTCTCCCGACCTGCGGGCGTCCATCCAGAACGCCGCGGTTCGAATATGGTGACAGGCTTGGCGCTCGCCAGCTTGCGCAGCGAGGCTTGTCTATCATGAGACGATCATCTA
>DATNEH010000056.1:0-8773 GCA_035553015.1 Caulobacteraceae bacterium
GCGGCCCGCACGGGGTTGCAGACCGCGATGTTCTTGCCCGGCAGCCGCGCCTGGTAGTCGGTAAGGCCGGGCTCGGGGTGGGGGTAGTCGGTGGAGACGTACTGGGCGCCGGAGGCGAGGGCGGCGTCTCTGCGTGTCACGTCGCCGGAGCGCGCTTCGACCGTGTCGGCGTCGGCGCGGGTGCGGACCACGAAACCGGCCTTCACATCGGCGGTGATGCGCGGCACGTCGGCGTGCTCGTTCAGGGTGATGTAGCCGGCGTCGGCGGAGGCCTCGTCGGTGTTGAGGAACAGCACGCGGCCTTCGAGCGTCTTGCGGGCGCCGCGGTAGGCGTCGTCGTGCTTCTTGCCCTCGTCCAGCGCGAACAGGAAGCGGCCGCGGCTCTCGCCCAGCGTCGGCCAGCCCTTCTTCAGCACCGCCTCGCGCAGGGTGGGGTAGTCGCCGCGCACGTCGTCGGGCGTGATCAGCTCGGCCGGTGTGAACACCGAGCGGATCTCCGCGTCGAGCGCGTCGTAGGCGGCCTCGGTGAACGGCAACTCGTCGACGCCGCCCGGCGCGCGGGTCTTCTCGTCGTTGGTGTTCATGGTGATCAGGATCGGCACGTGGTCCGGATGGGCGCGCGACCAGGTGCGGATGAGGGTCAGGCACTCCACGAAGGTCAGGCAGTTGGAGTGGAAGTCGACGTCCTGGATGTGCAGCACCTTGAAGCCGGGCTTGCTCATCGCGGCGACGTAGGCCGGGTCCTGCGGCAGGCCCGCGAGCCTCAGGCCGGCCGGATGGGCGAAGCGGCCGCCCTGCGGGTCGTAGACGAGGTCGAGCTCCAGCGCCCGCATGCCGTCGTCGAGCTGCTCGGTCAGCGGCGGATGCGCGTAGTCGAGCCCCTGCCAGCCCTTCGGCGCGAACCGCTTGATCAGCGTCATCAGCACCGGCGAGCGCAGGTGGTAGCTGTTGTGGGTGCCGACGACGAGGATGTCGTTGAGGTGGAGGTTGCGGTCCATCCACGCCCGCGCGCAGCCGGGGCCGGCCTTCGCTGCGTCTGGCGCCGAGAGATCGCAGGCGGCCGACGCCGCGGTGGCCGCCGGCGGCGCGGCCAAAGCCGCCCCTAGCGCCAGCGCGCAGAGGCCCACGCGCCGCCCGGCGCTCCATTGCTTGCCCATGTCCGAACTCCTGCGCCCCGGCGTCCCTCGCCGGCGAGCTTAGCCTTGCTCGACCGGCTCGACCAGGAAGTGGCGGCCGTCGGCGTCATCGATTTCCACCACCCAGACGTCAGGGTCGATGCGGATGGCGCGCTCGATGTAGGCGTCGAGCTCGGCTTCGTCGGTCGAGTCGCGCGGCTGCATCCACACCTGCTCGCCGTCGGCGCGCGTCGCCTCGGCGTAGAGGCGGGTGACGCCGGCGCGGCGGTTGACCTGCTTGACCAGCACTGCGCCGCCACGCGCGTCGCCCTTGCGCGCGATCGTCGCGAACGCGCCGGCCTGGTTGGCGCGGCGGATCAGCGCGTAGACCCAAAGATCGGTGTTGAGCTGCAAGCTGGGTAACCTCGCCGAAAGCATAAGCGCCTAGGCGAGGGGGTCTCAACGGGGGACTGCAGGCGATGACCAACGGGCGCAGGGCGGCGCTGGCCGCAACTGCCACGCTCTCCCTCGTCGCCGGGCTGGCGGGCGCGGCGCACGCCGCGACCCCGGCGGCCAACCTCTTCTACGAGCGCGCGCTGATGGCGGCGGCCGGCCAGGCCTGCCGGCTGTTCGCGCCGGACGTTTCGGTGGCGCTGTCGGCGGCCAAGGCGCAGGCCAGGGGCGCGGCGCTGCGGTCGGGGGCCGATGCCGCGGCGCTGTCGGGGCTGGAGGCGCAGGCGGACGCGGCCGGCGCCTCCGGTTGCCGCTCGCCGGACATCCTTGCCGCCGCCGTGCAGGTTCGCTCGGCGTTCGCCGGCTATGCGGCGTTGAGCGAGATGAAGTTCCCGGGCGAGCTCTCCAGCTGGACCGCGAGCCGGCCGGCGACCGACGGGTGGCGCGTCGTGCAGCGCGACCGCTTCGGCTGGGACGTGATGCTGTTCGGCGTCGCCGGCCACGGACCCGAGCGGCCGCTGATCGCGGCGGCGAGCTTCGCCGACGGCGCGCAGCCGTACGCGGCGCGGATTGTCCTGCGCGATACTGCGCTGACCAGCGGGCCCTACCTCGACGCGCGCGAGGCCGACATCGCCGGGCGTCTGCCGATCGACGCGCGCATGCCGCCGCGCTCGGCCACGCGCGTCTTCACCGCCGAGGCGACGGCGCCGGCGGGCGTCCTGCAGGCGCCCGACATGCCGGGCGCAGTCGCGTTCCGCTTCCCGGCCGCGGCGGCCGATGCGCTGGCGGGGCTCGACCCGCGAGAGGCGGTCGCGGTGGAATTCCTGTTCGCCGGCGAGCACGGCGACGCCGTCCGCACGGCCTACGTCGAGGTGGGCGACTTCGCCGCCGCCAGGGCCTTCCAGGCCGTCGCCCAAGTCGTCTCTCAGCGCTGAGGGCGGAAGACGATCACGTTGTCGCCAGCGGCGGCAGCCAGCGGTGGAGGCGACAACGGCTCGGCCTCGCCCTGCGGCCGCGCCGCCCGGTCGATCACCGGCAGCTTGACGCTGACCGCGGTGCCTTCGCCCAGCCGGCTCTTGATCGTCATCGTGCCGCCGTGCAGCTCGGCGAAGGCGCGCACCAGCGAGAGGCCCAGCCCGGTGCCCATCGCGCGCTGATCGGCGCCGCCGGCCTGCTCGAACGGCCGGCCGAGCCGCTCCAGGTCGGTCGGCGCGATCCCGACGCCGGTGTCGGCGACGATGATCTCCAGCATGTCCTCGTGCGCGCGGGCGATGACGTTCACCTGGCCGCCGGAGGGCGTGAACTTCAGGGCGTTGGAGACCAGATTGAGCACGATCTGCTTGAGCGCCCGGCGATCGGCGTTGACCTCCAGCGGCTCGGGCGGCAGCGCGCCGCGCAGCGCGATGCGGGCGGTGTCTGCCTGCACCCGGGTCAGCCGCAGCGCCGCCGCCACCGCCTCGCGGGCGTCGAACGCCTCCAGCGTGAGGGCGTAGCGCTCGGCCTCGATCTTGGACATGTCGAGCACGTCGTTGATCAGGTCCAGGAGGTGGCCGCCGGACTCGTGGATCAGCGCGGCGTACTCGGCGTAGCGGCCCTCCAGCGGGCCGAACAGGCGCGAGCGCATGATGTCGGAGAAGCCGATGATGGCGTTCAGCGGCGTTCTGAGCTCGTGGCTCATGTTGGCGAGGAAGCGCGACTTGGCCATCGCCATGCCCTCGGCCTCGACCTTGCCCTGCTCGAGCCAGGCCTCGAAGGCGCGCTCGCGGCTCGCGTCGCGGACCAGCGCGGCCATCTCGCCCTGCTGCAGGGCGCGCAGCTCCACCGCCAGGAACCGATCGGGCGCAAGCGGCGGGGCGAAGCCGACGCTCGCCTGGCCGGTGCGCCGCACGAGATCAAGCGCCGCGCGCGCCGCGCCGCGGTCGCTCTCGCCGGCCAGGTTCTCGAACGCGCGGCCGACCAGCTTGAGGTCGGCATCCTCCGGCGCGCCGCAGAACGCCTCGCGGATCACGCCCTCGCCGTCGAGGCGGAGCAGCAGGAACGGACCCGACTCCAGCAGCGTCTTCAGGCGCGCGGTCTCGCGCGTCTCCCTGGCCAGCTCGTCGCGCCGCGCGGCCTGCGCCAGCTGCAGGGCGGCCGCGAGCCCGACCGCGCCGAAGATCACCATCACCAGCGGCAGCCACGGGCCGGTGGGCGTCGGCGCGCGGATCAGGCCGGCGTTGGCGGCCAGCGCTATGGCGGCGATGGTGGCGGCGGTCAGCGCCGCGCCGATGGCGATGTAGCGCCCGCCGCTCAGGGTCGCGGCCGCGGCGGCTGGCATCAGCGCCAGCGCCGCCAGCGGACCAGCGAGCCCGCCGGTCATGGCGATCGCCGCGCCCACTGCTATCGGCCAGCTGAAGGCGATCACGCCTCGCAGGAGCGGGCCCACCCGCGGCAGCCGCGCCAGTTGCCCGAGGAAGCCTGGCACGGAAGCCACGCCGAGAGCGATGTTCAAGGTGAGGTCGTCGGCGGCCGGCCACGCCAGCGCACAGAAAAACAAGCCGAACGCCCAGGCCGCGTGCCAATCGGCCGCGCCCCGCAGCGTGCGTCGCTCGATCTCCGCCTCGGTCGACTCCATCCGATCTCGCCGCGTCATCTCCACTCCGCAGCCTACACTGCTTCGCCCCTCGCCTGCGAGGCGGCTCAATCCCTAGGCGACCCGTAAAGTCGTGGACGCCCGTGGGACGTCCCGGGGAAGCTCCTGGGAGCTGCAGTGGATAGAAACGGATTCGTAAGCGCGCGGGATCATTCTCGTGCGGTTCGATCTGGAGATTTCAGGCAGTGACGCTGCCGTCGTCCTTGCTCGCGGCCGTCAGGTCGTCGCCGGATCCCGGGTCGGATCCTGGGCCCTCGCCGCCGCCGCGGCGGGCGATGCTCGACGCCCAGAAGCGCTCGTTCCTGCGCATGGTGAGCCACGAGCTCAGAACCCCCCTCAATTCGATCATCGGCTTCTCGGAGATCATCTCCAAGGAACTCTGCGGGCCGCTGGGCTCGCCGCAATACCGTGAATACGCCGACCACATCCGCGGCAGCGGCATGAAGCTGCTGAGACTGGTCAACCAGGTGCTGGAGATCGCCCGGCTGGAGGGCCGCGCCACCGATCTGGACCGCGTCCCCGAGCCGCTCGACCATGCGGTCGATGATGTGCTGGAGGGCCTGCGCGACGAGATCGCGGCGCGCCGCATCCGCGTCGTCGTCACCGACGAGGGGCGGCTGCCGCCCGTGCTCGCCGACCCGCGCGGGCTGCGGACGGTGCTGACCAACCTGATGCAGAACGCCGTCACCTATTCGCCGGAAGGCGCCGAGGTGCGCCTGAGCGCCGCGCAGGGCGCCGGCGGGGTGCGCATCCTGATCGAGGACGACGGTCCGGGCGTCGACCCCGAGGACATCGACCGGCTCATGCGCCCGTTCGAGCAGGGCGAGAACGCGCTGACCCGCCAGGCCGAAGGCGCGGGGCTGGGCCTGCCGATCGTGGCGTTGCTCTGCCGCGCGATGGGCGGTGCGTTCCGGCTGGTCGCAGATCCGGGCAAGGGCCTGCGCGCCGAGGTGCTGCTGCCCTCGGCCTGAGGCGTGGGATAGACGCTGCGCCGCGTTGCGGCGTTCGGCCGAGAGCCCTACATCGAACCTTCCAGCCGGAAGGATACGTGACAGCCTTGTCCATCGCCGCCGCGCTTGCCAACCTGGAAGCCGAGTTCGAGCTGCTCGGCGACTGGGAAGAGCGCTACCAGTACGTAATCGACCTCGGCCGCGGCCTGGAGCCGCTGACCGCGGCCGAGCGCAGCGACGCCAACAAGGTGCGCGGCTGTGCAAGCCAGGTCTGGCTGGTCACCGAGCCGCAAGGCGACGGCGCCCTCAAGTTCCGCGGCGACTCGGATGCTCACATCGTGCGTGGGCTGATCGCCATCCTGCTGCAGCTCTATTCCGGCCGCACGCCGGCCGAGATCCTGGACTTCGACGCCAAGGCTGCGTTCGACAGGCTGGGGCTCACCGGCGCGATCTCCGCACAGCGCTCCAACGGCCTCTTCTCGATGAACGAGCGCATCCGCCGCGACGCCGCCCGGCAGGCCGAGGCCGCTTAAGCCGCGCGGATCCCGCTGAACATGTCGCTGCGCGGGGCGAGCACCGCGTCGTAGCCGAGGATCACGTCGACGTCCCGGCCGTTGCTGGCCAGGGGCAGGCGCAGCCACAGCAACGTCATGTGCGAGGCGCCGCGCCAGGCCATGCTGTGGTGACCGGCGCGCGGGCGCTTCTCCGCCACTACCTGATCCAGCTCGTCGCGCCAGTAGTCGGCGGCGGCGCTGTTGTAGACATCGGTGAGCCGCTTGCCGGTGATCTCGCCGCCGTAGACGCCCCAGAGGCCGGTGCCGGCCAGGCGCAGGCGATAGTCGAGCGGCTCGCGCAGCACCTGGGTGAGGCTCACCGTGGGGAGCAGCCGCTTGATGCGGCCCGGGTCGAGGTCGTGGCGGGCGGGCAGTGCGCCCCGCCGGCGCAGCCCCGCCCAGTAGGCGAACAGCTCCTCGTGGGCCCTCACGGCCGTCGCAGTCGCCCCAAGCTGCGTGCTCATCTGCAGATTCGTTAACAACCCCTTGGAATCACAGCGAATCACTTATCGCTCATGCGGCGAATCGGTGGAAGCGCGAATATTGCGGCGGCGCGGATTTTCTTGGGACGCGAGTCAATACTGGGTCACGCAGATGCAAAGAGGCCCGCGACCGGCTCCCACCGGCGCGGGCCTCTCAATTCGTCGAACGGGTGGACTAGCGGCGCTTGCCGCCGCGCGCAGCCTGCCGGCCGCCCTGGCCCAGTCCCATCTGCTTGGCGAGCTCGGAGCGCGCGCGAGCGTAGTTCGGCGCGACCATGGGATAATCCTTCGGCAGGTTCCACTTCGCCCGGTATTCCTCGGGGCTCATGTTGTATTTGGTGCGCAGGTGGCGCTTCAGCGACTTGAACTTGCGCCCGTCTTCCAGGCAGACGAGGTAATCGGGCGTGATCGAGCGGCGCACGGGCACCGCCGGCTCCTTGGGGGCGACCTCGGCAGGCTCGGCCCCGCCGGTGATGTTCGACAGCGCCCGGTGGATGCTCTGGATCAGCGCCGGCAAGTCGCTGGTGGCGATCGTGTTGTTGCCGACATACGCCGACACGATGTCGGCGGTCATCTCTATGATCTCAGACTTTTCGTCCATGACGCGGGGTTCCATCCTGCCCTGAGAAAAGGAATTCGACCTGAATCCTCAGATCACTGGGGGGCTTCTTATAGAAGCCGATGCAACGCCACAAGAGCGCTTTGCAATCCTGTTTTCACAATCTACAACGAAGATCAGTGAAGGATATTTGCGGCAGCGGACACAGTTGGGCAAGTTCGCCGTTGCAAGCGCTGCTTACGCGCAGCCTTGGTCACGCCGACCGACGCCGAGCCCGTTCGCGGCGATTGCGACAGGCCCAGTCGGAGAGAACTCGCTCCGGCCAACCAGGAAGTTATTGCGAGGGATCAGGCGCCAGCTCTGGCGCCGCAGGTCAGCGCCGCAGATCCGCGCCCAGGGCCAGCTTGGCGGTGCGCTGCGGCACCGAGAACTCGTCCACTTCCGCGTCGTTGTCGTCGCGGATCGCCTTCAGCAACGCCGGCGTCATCGCCGACGACAGCGACCAGTTCCAGTAGCGCAGGACGGTCTGGGCGCGGTCGACGGCGACCATGTCGAAGATCTCGATGACGCGGGCCAGTTGCGGCGCCTCGCCGCCGTCCTCGGCCAGCTCGGGCCGGCGCAGGCCCCGCCACAGCGAGCGCAGCGAGGCGCGGGGCAGGCCGGTGGCCTTGCAGAGCACCGCCAGGCCCTCGCCGCCCGGGTCGGTCATGATCTTCGCGCCGGTCATCGGCTTGATGCCGGAGAGGTAGGAGATCTCCTCGGCGAGCTCGCGCGTCAGCCCTACCCCGGCGGCCAGGATCGCGTCTTCCAGACTGGGGAACGGGCTCTTCTCAACGGCGGCGCGGTTGCGCTGGCGCCGCTCGATGAACTGCAGCGCCTTGCGGGTCAGCTCGTCCTGCCAGTTCTCCTCGGCCGCCAGCGGGAAGACGTCGCCGGCCGCCTCCTGCAGCACCTCGCGCGAGACCGCGAAGCGCTGGAGGATCTGCCGGCGGCACTCGGCGTCGGCCCACCAGAACAGCACGTAGGCGTGGTTGGGCCGCACTTCCGGACGCCGCAGCAGCAGCGGCGCCAGCTGCGGATGTTCCTGGGTCATGGCGACCACGTACTCGATCGCCGCGGGCGAGAACCTGGCCTGGTCGTTGCGCAGCAGCGCCTCGACCACCGGCGTCTCGCCGGGCTCCACCAGCGCCTCGGCGACCACCTCGGAGACCCCACGGCGCAGCGCGATCAGGCGGCGGTGGGCGGCGGTGGCGTGGCGGATGCAATCCAGCAGGTCGGCGTCGCTGAGCACCGCGTCGGCCAGCAGCGGCTGGGCGATGTCGATCTCGTCGCGCAGGATCAGGCGCACGAGGCAGTCGGGGATCTCGACGAGGCTGGCCAGGCGCCGCGCCACGCGGGCGCGCTCGTCGAACTCGGCGTCGCGCAGGATCTCCACCAAGACGTCGGCGGTGACCGAACGCTCGAAGGTGTTCACCCGGCTCGACGGCAGGCTGACCACGTCGGCGAGGCGCTTCAGGAGCGCCAGCCGCGCGCGATGCTTCGGCGGCTCCGCCGCGAGGGGCGGAGCCTCGGCGGCGCCGAGTTGCAGGGTGTCGCTCATGGAATCGCGCGGACGTCCGGATCTTCCAGGCGATGTGACCAGACGGGCGTTAACCGCCCGTTAGTCGCGGCCGCGCGCTTGCGAGATCCGCGGAACTCCGGCTCAGCGGAACTCTGGCGCGCTCCATTGCGGCCAGATGTCCGGCAGGTCCTTGGAGACCTTGTCGGGGTAGCGGGCCGGGCGCTTTTCGAGGAACGAGTTGACGCCCTCGCGCACGTCGGCCTGCGCGCCGCGGAACTGGATGCCGCGGCTATCGGCCATGTGCGCCTCCATCGGGTGCGATGCGCCGGCCATCCGCCAGATCAGCTGGCGGGTCAGCGCCACCGAGACCGGGGCGGTGTTGTCGGCGATCTCGCGCGCCAGCGCGTGGGCGGCGGGCAGCAGTTCGTCGGGCGCGTGCAGCGAGCGCACCAGGCCCTTCTCCTTGG
>DATNEH010000057.1:0-8051 GCA_035553015.1 Caulobacteraceae bacterium
CTGGGGCCCGGAGAACTGGGGCCTACCGAACTGGGACCCGGAGAACTGGAGCTCGCGGAAGTGGGGCCGGCAGAGCTGGGACCGACAGACGCGGGCGCGGCGGCCGCCTGGCTGGCGGCCGTCGGCGGCGCGGCGTCGGCAGCCGCGCTGGCGGCGGCAGTTGCGGCGGACAGCGACGTGGCGGCTTGCGGCGATGCGCCCGGCTGCGGCGGAGAGGCGGGCTTCGGCGTGGCGGCCGAGGCAGGTTTCGCCGGTGCAGCGGACTCGGCGTCGTCGCCGGCGGCGGTCGTGGCGGCGTCCGCAGCCGCGGGCGGCTCGCTTTCGAGTTCCGGCGGGGAGACGAACGCCGTCTCGACGTCCGTCTTGGCGCGGGCCAGCGCCCGCGAGGCGTTCGCCAGCTCGCCGGCCGCAGCGCGGCGCGCGGTCTCCGCATTGGTGACGCCGGTGCGCGCGTCGTCGAGGTCGGCCTGTGCGCCGCGGATCACGTTGGGACCGGCGTGCATGGCGCTGACCTGCGACAGCTGCTCCTCGGCGCGGGTCAGCGCGGCCCTGGCCCTGCCGAGCTCGGCGTCGGACTCGCCGTCGGCGGCCTTGGCGGCGGCGAAGGCTTCCTCGGCAGCCGTCAACGCACCCTGCCGGCGGCGCACGCCCTGCTCGCGCCGGCCGAGCGCGGCCGTCAGCTGGCCCTGCTTGATGTCGCCGGCCTTGACCAGCTTGGCCTCCAGCGTGCGGACGAGGCGCGTCCAGCCGTCGTGCGGCTCGCGGCCGGTCCAGCCGTCGAGCTGGAAGCCGTTGTAGAGGTTGAACGGCAGCGGCGGCTCTTTGACGCCGAACATGATGTTGACCAGCTTCTCGCGGTCGAACGCGGGAATGGCCTCGGCGCGGACGTACTTGGAGTCCTTCGAGGCGGCGGTCCAGATCACCACCAGGGCGCTCATCGCGTCGATCTGGCGCTCGATCTCGCTCGGCCAGTCGACCCCTGGCATGTCCCGATCCCACCAGCACTCGACGTCGAGCGATCGCAAGCCGGCGACGATGCGCTCGCCGAGCTCCGAGTCGAACCGCGCGTAGGAAAGGAATACGCCCGCCATAAGCCCCAGCCGCCCTTCGCATATCAACGATAGCCGGGCGCCCGCCTCCCGCCAATGCTTGGTTAAGGTCCAGGCTGTCGCAGGCGCATGGCCGCGGGCGCGGGTTGCCGTGCGCTTGACTACTGTGTGGTGCAATGTACTGTGCGTCGCACTCTGCAAGGCGCCACATGGGCCAGATCGCCGAACCGCCCCTGCCCAAGCTCGATCTGGAACTGCGCCGCGGCGTGCTGACGATCGCAGTGCTCTCGCAGCTGGCGGCGCCGCAGTACGGCTACTCGCTGCGCCAGGCGCTGGCGGCCAAGGGCATGCCGATCGAGGAGGGCACGCTCTATCCGCTGCTGCGCCGGCTGGAAGGACAGGGGTTGCTCGAGAGCGAGTGGCGGATCGAGGACGGTCCGCCGCGGCGCTACTACGCGCTGAGCGAGGCCGGCGCGGCGGCGCTGAGGCGGCTCGCCGGCGAGTGGCGCGATCTGGTTTCGACGATGAGTGGTCTTTTGGGATGAATGGTCAGCCGGCCTGAGGCCGGGAGCTTTGAGGAATGGGACGATGGACGCCCAGACGGTGATCGAGAGCTATGTGCGCGACGTGACGCAGCGCCTGCCGCGCCGGACCCGAGCCGACGTGGCGCTGGAGCTGCGGGCGCTCCTGATGGAGGAGCTGGCCGCGCGCGCCGCCGGGCGGGCGGCCGACGAAGCGATGGCGGTCGAACTGGTGCGGGGCTTCGGCGCGCCCGGCGAAGTGGCCGGCCGCTACCGGCCGGCCGCGCCGCTGCTCGACGCGGCCGACACGCGTCCATTCATCATGGCGGCGATCGCCGGCGCCCTGGTGATCATGGCCGGGGTCGCAATCGCGCCCGCGGCGGGCGCCCACCCGCACCAGGCCGCGAACGCCGCCACCGGCGCGATCCTGGGCTGGCTCGGGTTCCTGTTCGTGGTCTTCGCCGCCCGCAGCTGGGCGCAGCGTCATTGGCCGTCGTTGACCGCCTGGCGCCCGCATGACCCCGAAAAGGTCAGCCGTGCGGCGTCACTGGCGCTGGTGGCGGTGATCGTGCTGGGCATCGTCTGCTACGGCGCGCCGACCTGGGTGGCCGCGCAGTTCACGGGCGGACCGGTCCCGGCCTGGATGACGACGGTGGCCTACGCGCCGGATTTCCAGGCGAACCGGTTGCCGTGGCTGTTCGGCCTTTGGGTCGCCCAGGCGCTGCTGATCCTCTGGGTCGCGCTCGAGGGGCGCTGGCGCGCGCCGACGCGCCGCATCGAGGCCGGCCTGCTGCTCGGCGTGTCGCTCGCGTTGATCTGGTTCCTGGCGGCGGGGCCGATGTTTCAGACCGCCGCTGTCGACCACACCGCCAAGGCCTGGCTGGCGCCCGTCGCGATCCTCATGCTGGTCTACGCGGTCTGGAAGGTGGCGAAGCTCTCACGGCCCCCGGCGCCGCCGATGCAGCCCGGCGCCTCCAGCCTGGCGATCTGAGTCAGCAACCGAGCGCCGACACTCAGCCGGCTGGGATCGCCGCTTCCTCCAGGCCGACGCTGGCGGCCGCCTCGCGGATCTGCGCCCAGGTGTTGTCGTCGATCGGGACGCCCTCGGCGCTGCGCTGAGCCAGGCTCTCGCGCTCCGGCTCGCCGGGCAGGCGCACGCGGTCGACGCCTTCGGCGGGCGCGGTCGAACGGATATAGTCGAGCATCGCCTCGGCCTCGGCCTCGAAGCCCTCGCGCCCGCCGAACGCGTCGGGATCGATGACGATCGCCAGCATGTTGTTGACCGCCGCGCCGAAGGTGCGGTCCGAGCCGGGCTGCATCGTCCACTGGCCGGCCAGCGCCCCGCCCAGGAGCTCGCAGAGGACCTGCATGCCGCCGCCCTTGTGCAGGCCGAACGGCAGCAGGATCGAACGCGCCGCGCCCTCGAAGAAGCTCTTCGGATCGTCGGTCAGCTTGCCGGACGGCTCGACCAGCACGTCACCCTGGAGCGGCTCGCGCTTCATGTAGGCCACGCGCACCTTGCCGATCGCGATGGCGCTGGTGGCGAAGTCGAGCACCACGTGCTCGCCGTTCCGGCGTGGGATGGCGCAGCAGTAGGGGTTGGTCAGCATGCGCGGCTCGCGCCCGCCGAACGGCGCCACCGCCGGGCCTGCGCCAACCACGTTGACGTAGTGCATCGAGATCAGGCCTGCGTCGGCGCTCTGCTCGCCGTAGGTCCCGATGCGGCCGATGTGGCAGCTGTTGCGCAAGGCCAGCACCGCGACGCCGAGCTCCTTGGCGCGCGCGATCGCCATCTCCATCGCCTCGCGCGCCACTGGCTGGCCCAGCCCGAAACCACCGTCGACGACCAGCACGGCCCCCTTGTCGCTGACAACTGTGGCGCGCGCGTTCGGCTTCAGCTTTCCCGATGCGATCCAGCGCACGTACGAGGGCGCCATGCCGACGCCGTGGGAGTCGTGGCCCTTCAGGTTGGCGGCGACCAGGTGCTCGGCGCAGACCCTCGCGCGCTCACGTTCGGCGCCGGCGCGCGCCAGGATGGCGGTGAGCAGCTCGGTCAGCGGGCCGGCTTGGATGATCATGGCGCTTCCTCTGGTGTTTTGATCGACCATCGGCGCCCAACGCAGCCGGGTCAATCGAAGCCGCTGCTTGGAATGGTTCTCCTGCGCCAAACGGGGCCATAAGAAGGAAACGCGGTCGAATACGAGCGGGAGGGACGGGATGAACGGCGCCGAGAGCCTCGTGCACACGCTGCTGAAGAGCGGGGTCGACACCTGCTTCTGCAATCCGGGCACGTCGGAGATGCACTTCGTCGCCGCGCTCGACCGCATTCCCGGCATGCACTGCGTGCTCGGCCTGTTCGAGGGCGTGGTGACCGGCGCGGCGGACGGCTACGCGCGGGCCGCCGGCAAGCCGGCCGCGACCCTGCTGCACTGCGGGCCGGGCCTCGCCAACGGGCTCGCCAACCTGCACAACGCCCGGCGGGCGATGACGCCGATCGTCAACATCGTCGGCGACCAGGCCACCTACCATCGCCAGAACGACCCGCCGCTGACCGCCGACACCGAGGGCTGGGCCAGGGGCGTCTCCGGCTGGGTGCGCACGGCGAGCGACGTGAGGACGGTCGGCGCCGATGCGGCGGCGGCGGTGCAGGCGTCGCAGATCGCGCCCGGCCAGATCGCCACGCTGATCCTGCCGTCCGACACCTCGTGGAACCAGGGCGGCGTGGTCGCCGAGCCGCTGCCGCGGCTGCCGACGCCGCAGGCCGCGCCCAACCAGGTCGACGAGGCGGCGCGGGCGCTACGCAGCGGCGCCGGCGAGGCTGCGGTGCTGCTGATCGGCTGCGGCGGGCTTTCGGAGCATGGCCTGGAGCTGGCGCACCGGATCCAGGCTGCGACGGGCTGCCGGGTGATGGCGGACACGGCCGGCAAGGTGGCGCGCGGGCAGGGGCGGTTCGCGCCCGGCGCCGTGCCCTACGTGGTCGATGCGGCGGTGCAGGCGATGGCGTCCACCCGCCACCTGATCCTCTGCGCGGCCAAGAAGCCGGTGACCTTCTTCGCCTATCCGGGCAAGCCCACGACGTCGATCCCCGAGGGCGCGGAGCTGCACGTGCTGGCGCGCAAGGAACAGGACCCGATCGACGCGCTGGAGCGGCTGGCGGACGCGCTGAATGCGCCGAAGGTCGCCGCGCCGGACCATGGCCCCAGGCCCGAAGTCGGGCGCGGCGCGCTGACGCCGGAATCGTTCGCCTCGACGGTCGGCGCGCTGTTGCCGGAAGGCGCGATCATGGCCAACGAGGCGATCACCTACGGGCGCGGCCTCGGCCCTTTCACCCGGGCGGCCGCGCCGCACGAGCAGATGAGCGTCGCCGGCGGGGCGATCGGCGGCGGCATGCCGCTGGCGGTCGGCGCGGCGGTCGGCGCGCCGGGCCGGCGGGTGATCAACCTGCAAGCCGACGGCTCGGGCATGTACACGGTGCAGTCGCTGTGGACGATGGCGCGCGAGCGGCTCGACATCACCACGGTGATCCTCTCCAACCGCAAGTACCAGATCCTGCTGGGCGAGCTCGCCAACGTGGGCGCCAACCCCGGCCGCACCGCGCTCGAGATGATGGATCTCGGCAACCCCGACCTGAACTGGGCGAAGCTCGCCGAGGGCATGGGCGTCGAGGGCGCCCGCGCCGACACCGCCGACGCCTTCGCCGACCTGTTCGCCGCCTCCCTCAAGCGCAAGGGCCCGTTCCTGATCGAGCTGGTGGTGTAACGGCCTACGCCTGGATCAGCCCCGGTCCGCTTCCGGGCGCGATGGCGATGACCAGGTTCGACCCAGAGCGGCTGCTCGCCGGCCGCAACCGCGTCCTCCCCGACCAAACGAGCATGGCCCACGTCAAAGAACGCTCCTCTCGCGCGCGGCTCGATTTTGGCGCGAGGCTCCGCTCAGGAAGCCGTTGCCCCACCAACATTGAGGAGCTGCGAAAGCGCGGTGATGATCTGCGCAGGCGCGAACGGCTTGGTTACGAGGATGCTGTTCGGCACGCCGTTGGCGGGCCAGTCTCCCGCAGCTGCTCCGGTCATGTAGATCACGGGCAACGCCCCGTTCAGCTCGCGCGCTCTTCGGGCGACATCCCAGCCGGTCAGACCAGCTGGAGAGAGGTTGATGTCAGTCACCAACGCGGCGAACGTTTGATCCGGTCGCTCCAGTCGCTCAGTTGCTTCCTCGGCGCTGGCGGCCAGGGTCACGGAGAAGCCAGCCTCTTCCAGAGCATCACGAAGAATAGGCTGTAATGCCAACTCATCTTCCGCGATCAGCACGTGCTGCTTGTCCATGGTGGCCCTCTCCGACATGGGCTTGAACCCTCCAGGCCGCCGATGGGTTGCCCCGCCACGCGCTCGCCGCGCACCGGGCCGTTCGTCGAGATCGATCTAGGTCGTGACTCAGGGCTTAGGGCGCACGCTCTACTGATATGTGCTGAGCGTGTGCGTAACCGTCGCTCGGACCCCCGGCCTGGCGTCGGAGATCGCGAAGTCCGCGTCCAATTGCTTGGTCAGCGCTTCGACAATGCTGGTGCCCAGGCCCGGCTTCTGGCTTGCGACATCCTTCGGCATCCCGACCCCGTTGTCGGAGACCGACAACGTCCAGCGCGTCGGGTCAGATCGATAGTCGACGGTGATCTTGCCGGGTCGGCGTCCCGGAAAGGCATGCTTGAGCGCGTTGATCACCAACTCGGTGACGACGAGACCGAGGCTGACGGAGATGTCGGCGCTGGTGACGCTGTCATCCACCGTGACATCCAACGACAGCTGCTTGGGATCGCGGATCATCGAGGCGCCGATGCTGCGGCAGAGTTCCGTGAAGTAGGGGCGCAATTCGACGTCGCCCAGCCGCGAAGCGGCGAGTTGTTTCTGCACGGCGGCAACGGACATCACCCGGTTATGCGCGTCGTAGAGTTGAGTGCGCGTCCCGTCGGAGTGCGCCCTTCGCGCGCTCTGCAAGAGAATGCTGGCGATGATCTGGAGGCTATTGGCGATGCGGTGCTGCAATTCGTGAAGCAGGACCGCTTTCTCGCGTAACAGGTCGTCTTTCAGTTTCGCGGCAAGGCGCGCCTCCGTGACGTCGGAAATCGACAGGAGAACGCAGACATGATCCGCGTCGGCATAGTCGAGTTTGTGCGCGTTGACGACGATGCGGCGGGTCTCGCCGCGGCCGAACTCGAGGTCCATCTCGTAGGCTTCGACTTCGGCTCTTCCCCCGGCGGTGGCTGTCAGCAGAGACACAAGCTGAGGTACATTCCACTCACCAGCGCCCAGCTCGGCCAGCCTCCGACCGGGGACGCTCGCCGGGTCGATGCGAAAGGCGCGGCAGAAGGAAGCGCTGGCCGCGATCAGGACTAAGTTGTCGTCGAGCAGCAGAAGCGGCGTATCGGAGGCGGCGACGACCGCCAGGGCTAGGCTGTTGGCGGCTTCTGCGAGGATTTGCATATGGGCGGCCATTGCTGGCCCTTCCGTGAAGAACCGGAGGCTCGCGAGGCGAAAGCCCTACCCGTTATCGATGTCGGCGTTAGACGAGGACGCTCCTGGAACGCGGAGCTAGTCACTTCGCTGACTCACCATAGCACGAAGTGCGCCTACGCTCGCATGAATTCGCTGGGCAAAGACGCCGGCTACGTTGTGGGACCAATCGCCCCG
Organism: Caulobacteraceae bacterium; assembly: GCA_035553015.1. GTDB lineage: Bacteria > Pseudomonadota > Alphaproteobacteria > Caulobacterales > Caulobacteraceae > Acaudatibacter. Next base: position 7,252 of record DATNEH010000057.1, read on the forward strand.
CCACAGCGGCCCCCTGCCTACGACACCGCCAGCGGCGCCTCGGCCTGGCGGAAGCTCTGTGTCGCCGGCAGCACCTTCTCGGCGAAAAGCCGCATGTTCTTCTCGGCCACGTCCACCGGCATCGAGCCGTAGGAGAACACGGCCACGAACTCGTCGGCGCCCATCATGTCGTTGACCCGCTGCAGCTTCTCCAGGCAGGTCTTCGGGCTGCCCCAGATGTTGTTCGCAAGGTAGATGCCGGCGGTGTCGATGTTCTCCGGCATGGCGGCGCGCATCTTGGCCATCTGGGCGTAGTACTCGTAGCCCTTCAGCCCCTGCAGGTGCTCGCCGGCGAACTGGTAGTGACGCATGGCGCTGTCGGCGTACTCGATGATGTACTTGCGCGCCCCTGCCTCGGCCTCGGCGTCGGTCTCGGCGCAGTAGACCCAGCAGACCACCGTCGGCCGCTCCGGCGCCCAGCCGTGCTCCTCGACGCGGATGCGATTGTATTCGCCGAGCTCCTTCTTGTGGTCCTCCCAGAGCCGCTGCGGGATGAAGAGCGGCTTGCAGTTCTCGTGCGCCGCCACCGGCATCGACGAGGGGCTGCCCCAGGCGATGTAGAGGTTGTCGAGCAATTTCGAGTCCGGCCGCGGGCGGGGCCTGAGCGAGGTGCGGGCGATCTGGTGATGCTCGCCCTGATACGCGAACCACTCGTCCTTCAGGCTGGCGCGGAGCACGTCGAGGCCCTCTTTGAACAACTCGCGCGACTGGTCCATTGAGACGCGGTGGCCGTTGTACTCGCGAAGGCCGAGCCCCCGCCC
>DATNEH010000058.1:0-5073 GCA_035553015.1 Caulobacteraceae bacterium
CCTCGAGCGCGCGAGCACGGTCTCGCGGCGGCCGGCGATGTCGGTTCCGGTGTTGCGGCCGAAGCCGCCGGCGATGGCGTGCTCGCGGTGGATGCGGTGGCCCTCGGCGACCGGCGGGCCCCAGTTCGCATCCCAGTCGCGGCGCATCGCGGCGATCATCGTCGGATCGGCGTCGGCGATCGCCTCGGCCAGCGCCAGCGCGAACGGCAGCAGCTCGTCGTGCGGCTTGACGTGGTTGGCGAGGCCGACCCGCAGCGCCGTCGCCGCATCGACGAAGTTGCCGGTCATCGACATCTCGCGAGCGAACGCCATGCCGACGCGCCGCGGCAGGTCGACCAGCACGGGCCCCGGATAGACGCCGACCCGCACGTGGGTATCGGCGAACACCGCCCGCTCGGAGGCCACGATGAAGTCGCAGCCGAGCGCGATCTCGAAGCCGCCGGTCACCGCCGCGCCGTTCACCGCCGCGATCAGCGGCACGGTCGAGCCATCGAGCGCGCCCGCGTAGGACGGCAGCTCGGCCAGCGTGGCGACGCCGAGCTCCTTGAGGTCGAGGCCGGCGCAGAAGGCCGGATCGGCGCCGGTCACCACGATGCAGCGGGCGTCCTGCGACGCGGCGACCGCATCGCAGAAGCCCTGCGACAGCGCCGCGTTGATCGCGTTGCGCCGCTGCGGCCGGTTCAGCGTGATCAGCGCCACCGCGCCGCGCCCCTCGACCAGGACCTCGTCAGCCACGTCGCACTCTCCTTACTTCGCCGCGCGGCCGCTGGTCGGGATGTCGTTGAAGGCCACGTTCTTGTCGACGCGGATGTCGCCCGGCAGGCCCAGCACGCGCTCGGCGATGATGTTGCGCAGGATCTCGTCGGAGCCGCCCTCGATGCGGGTGGCCGGCGAGCGCAGCAGCATGGCCTGGAAGCGGCCGTCCATCGGGGTGTCTTCCTCGCGCAGCACGCCGGCCTGGCCCTGCAGGTCGAGCGCGAACATCGCCAGCTCCTGCATGGTGGCGCCGGCCACCAGCTTGCCGATCGAGTTCTCCGGGCCGGGCGTCTGGCCCTTGGAGAGCGCCGTCAGCGCCCGCATGCCGGTGTACTTCAGGCCGCTCTGCTTCACCGCGAACTGGGCGAGGCGCGAGCGCACCGCCGCGTCGTCCACCGCCGGCTCGCCGTCGAGGTTCGCCTCCATGCAGAAGCGGAACAGCTCCGGAAAGCCGGTCGACATGCCCGAGCCGATCGAGAGCCGCTCGTTCATCAGCGTGGTCAGCGAGACTTCCCAGCCTTGGCCGACAGCGCCCAGCCGCTGCGCGTCCGGAATGCGGACGTCGTTGAAGAACACCTCGTTGAAGCCGGAATCGCCGTTCGCCTGCTTGATCGGCCGCACCTCGACGCCGGGGGTGGCCATGCTCAGGAAGAACATGGTCAGGCCCTTGTGCTTGGGCACGTTGGGGTCGGTGCGGGTGATCAGCAGGCCCCATTGCGAGTTCTGGGCGCCGCTGGTCCAGACCTTCGAGCCGTTGATGATCCAGTCGCCCGATCCGTCGCTCGCCTTCTCGGCGCGGGTGCGCAGGCCCGCCAGGTCCGAGCCGCCGGCCGGCTCGGAGAACAGCTGGCACCAGATGTCCTCGCCGGCCGCCAGCGGCGGCAGCAGGGCGCGCTTCTGGTCCTCGGCCGCCCAGGCCATCACGGTCGGGCCGCACATGCCGTGGCCGATGATGAACGGGCTGGAGAGCGCGCCGTAGACGCCTTCTTCCTGGCCCCAGATCACCCGCTCGATCGGCGAGCAGGCGCCGCCGCCGTATTCCTTCGGCCAGTGCAGGCAGGCCCAGCCGGCCTCGGCCTTCTTCTTCTGCCAGGCCTTGGCGGCGGCCAGCGGATCCTCGCTGTCGACGCCCATCGAGGCGAAGCCGGCGCGCTTCAGCTCCGGCTCCAGGTGCTTGGGCGCATTGGCGTCGAGCCAGCCGCGGACCTTGGCGCGGAAGGCGGCTTCTTCGGGGGTGTCTTCGAAATCCATCTGATCCGTCTCCTCAGGCCGCTTCTTCGACGTTGCCGCTGCGCATGCGCTCGATCAGCAGGCTCTCCCAGGTCGAGAGCGAGCCCAGCGCCAGGGCGAGCGCGTTGGCGCGGCGGTAGTAGAGGTGGCAGTCGAAGGCCCAGGTAAAGCCCATGCCGCCGTGCACCTGGATGTTGTTCTTGGCGCAGTGCTGGAAGGCCTGCGTCGCCGACACCCGAGCGGTGGCGGCCGACACCGGCAGCTCCGCCGCCTCGGTCGAGAGCGCCCAGGCCGCGTAGTAGCAGTTGGAGCGCGCGAGCGTCGCCGAGACGTACATGTCCGCCAGCATGTGCTTGATCGCCTGGAACGAACCGATCTGGCGGCCGAACGCCATCCGCTCCAGCGCATAGTCGCGGGCCATCTCCAGCGCCCGGTCGGCGCCGCCAACCTGTTCGAACGCCATCAGGATCGCCGCGCGGTCCATGACCCGCTCGGCCAGCGCCCAGCCGTCGCCCGCCGCGCCGAGCGGCTCGCCCGACACGTTGTCGAACGTCAGCTTGGCGTAGTCGCGGGTGGGGTCGATGCTCTCCTGGGTGTGGCGCGTGACGCCCGGGCCGGCGAGGTCGACCAGCACGAGCTGCGGGCCGCCGGCCGCCTTGGCCAGCACCACCGCCACGTCGGCGACGCTGCCGTCGGGCACGGCGGTCTTTGCGCCGGTGAGCTTGCCGCCGGCGAACGTGGCGCGGATGTCCTTCTGCCGCACGCGGCCGGCGCCCTCGGCCATCGCGAACGTGCCCACCGCCTCGCCGCTGGCCAGCTTCGGCAGCCACGCCTGCTTCTGCGCTTCCGTGCCCGCCAGCAGCAGGAACTCGGCGCAGAGGTAGATCGAGGAGGCGACCGGCACGGGCGCGACCACGCGGCCGAGCTCCTCGGCCATCAGGCAGAGCTCCAGGCTGGAAAGCCCGACGCCGCCGTAGGCCTCCGGGATCGCCGCGCCCAGCACGCCCAGCTCGGCCAGCCCCTTGTAGAGCGCCCTGTCGTAGGGCTCGGGCCCCTCGAGGATGGCCCGCACGGCCTCGCGCGTGCAGTGCTCGGCGAGGTAGCGCCGCACCTGGTCCTGCAGCTGCTTCTGCTCGTCGGAGAAATCGAGGTTCATCGGGTCGGTCCTGCCGGCGTCTCTTCGCTAGCTTACTCCCGTGCGGGCGCTGACGCCGCGATAGTCCAGAGCCAGCCTCTGATCGCCGTTCGGTATTCCACGCCGGCGGCTTGGCGATAAGGTTGGCTCGACCTGGAATCGGAGCGAGGAGCGCGCATGGGCCGGCTGGCGGGCAAGGTCGCCATCGTGACGGGGGCGGCGGCGCAGGCCGAGGGGATCGGCAACGGCACGGCGGTCGCCCTGCTGTTCGCCCGCGAGGGCGCGGCCGTGGTGCTGGTCAATCGCGGCCTCGAGCGGGCGAAGGCGCTGGAAGAGACGATCCGCGCCGAGGGCGGCGAGGCGGCGGCGTTTGCGGCGGACGTGACCGACCCAGCGGCGAGCGAGGCGATGGCGGCCTTCGCCGTGGAGCGCTACGGCCGCCTCGACGTGCTGCACAACAACGTCGGCGTCGGCGCCGGCGGCAACACGGTCACCCAGTCGCTGGACGACTGGAGCCGGCTGCTGGCGACCAATCTGACTTCGGCGATGCTGTGCTGCCGCGCCGCGATCCCGCGCATGCGCGAGGCCGGTGGCGGCTCGATCATCAACGTCTCGTCGAGCGCGGGCATGCTCGGGCTTTCGGGCACGCCGGGCGCGGTCGCCTACACGGCGTCGAAGGCCGGGCTGCAGGGGCTGACGCTGTCGGTCGCGGCCGACCACGCAGCCGAAGGCATCCGCGCCAACTGCCTGATCGTCGGCACCGTCTACACGCCGCTGGTGCGCGGTCTTGGGGAGGAAGGCCGCCAGCGCCGCGCCAAGGCCGTGCCGCTGCAGACCGAGGGCACGGGCTGGGATGTCGCCTACGCCGCCGTCTACCTGGCCAGCGACGAGTCCCGCTGGGTGACCGGCGTGATGCTGCCGATCGACGGGGGGCTGCAGAACATCCGGCCATGGCCGCGGTAGAGACCGCGGTCATTTGGCCACGGAAAACACGGAAAGCACGGAAAGGCTCACCCCAAAGGCGATTGTCATCCCGGACAAGCCGCGAAGCGGCGCCGATCCGGGATCTACTTCGCTCGGTGGTGGACAGTAGATCCCGAATGAGTCCCGCCTGACGGCGGGCTCTCCGGGATGACACGGATGGTTGGGGGAAAGCGCGGCTTTCCGTGTTTTTCCGTGTCTTCCGTGGCTCAAGAACGCTCGCGCCGTTGCGCCAGCGCCTGACGCGTCAGCTCCGCCGCATGCCCCACGTCGCCGCCCACGCCCGCCGCGGCGAGGTTGCGGGCCATCGCGGCGGTGTCGACCTCCAGCCCTTCCACGACCGGCCTGAGCGCCGCGAGGGCGCCGTGGGTCAGCTCGAAGAGGGCGGCCAGCGCCGGAGCCTCGGCCTGCCAGCCGCCCGGGTCGCGCTCATGAGCCTGCGGCAGGCCGGCGACGAGGCCGGCGGCCAGGCCCGGCGCGCGAACCGCGGCCGACAGCACCACCTGGCAGCCGGTCGGGTTGCGCTTTCCCGGCATCGACGACGAGCCGCCGCGGCCCTCCACGCGCGGCTCGGCCGCCTCGCCGACCTCTCTTTGGGCCATCAGCGCGATGTCGCCTGCGATCTTACCGAGCGCGCCGGTGAGGATGGCCAGCGCCGCCCCCAGCCCGGCGACCGCCTCGCGCTGGGCGTGCCAGGGCAGGGCGGGCGCGAGGCCGAGGTCGAGCGCCATCAGATCGGCGACGCGCGAGGTCAGCCCCGCCAGCGTGCCCACCGGGCCGCCGAGCTGGACCCGGATCGCCGCCGTCGCCTCGCGCTCGAAGCGGGCGCGCGCATCCTCGACACCCAGCATCCAGCCCGACGCCTTCAGCCCGAGCGTGATCGGCTGGGCGGCCTGCATCAGCGTGCGGCCCAGCATCGGCGTCTGCGCGTGCGCCTCGGCGAGCACCGCCAGCGCGTCGCCCACGGCCAG
>DATNEH010000059.1:0-3552 GCA_035553015.1 Caulobacteraceae bacterium
CTTCGTTCCAAAGCCGCACGTCGGCCACGTCGGAGGCCTGCCGGGCCGCCTCGACGCGCCCGCTGACCACCGAGACGGCGTGCTGGCCCATCTCGGCGTAAAGGGACTCGGCGATCTCTGCGCTGTTCCGCGAGCGAATCGGCATCGCATACCTACCCTGGAACTAGGGTTACGACCCAGGCTTGGCCGAGCGGTCCTGAACGGCGGCTGAATGGAAAAGGGCGGGAACATGGCGAAATCCTGAGCAGGCGCGTCGGGAACAGCGCTCGCAGGCATTCGTGAGGGAGCGCGGCAGGGAATCAGTGCGTTCAATCTGCCCAAGGCGCGAATTCGCGCGCTACAGAGGCTAAGCAACTCTCATGTCCCATCGCCGAATGGCCGCAGACGCCGCCCAGCTCGCCGAAGGCGATCCGACGCCGTGCTTCTGCGGCGGCAAGGCGTACGACTACAGCTTCACCCGCTTCCCGATGACGCACGTCTCGCGGTGCCGCAATTGCGGTTTCGAGCACCGCTGCGAGCTGAAGGTCACGCCCGCAAAGCCACCCCCTGCGCCCGCCTCGCCAGAAGACCCTCCGATCGGCCTGCCGCCGTTCTGGTACTGACCTCCACCCTCGGGTTGGGCTGGATTTCCCGGAGGGCCGCGGCGCTCTAAAGCAGGTTGTCGTTTCCCCCGCGCGACAACCTTAACTGAAATGCGCGGGGCGCGACGCTGAACCTTAGCCGGCCCTGGCCAGTTGATGGCGCAAGGCAAGCAGAGGGGCGAGGCGATGCGGCGGTTTGGGCTGATGGCCGGGGCGGGCGTGCTGGCGCTGGGGTGGGCGCTGGGATTGGCGCCGGCGGCCCAGGCGGGCGGCTTCTATCTGCAGGAGCAGGGCGTGCGCGCCACGGGCCGCGCCTATTCCGGCGAGGCGGCCGACACCGGCGTCGAGTCGCTCTGGTGGAACCCGGCGTCGATCGCCGGCTCCGGGACCGAGGTCTACGCCGGCGTTAACGGGGTGCTGGTCAACGGGACGGTCAGCGACCTCGGCTCGACCATCACGCGCCCGATCGTCCCCGGCGGCCTGACGCTGCCGGTCGGCGGCGACCCGCGGATCAGCCACCCGATCCAGGACGGCGTCGCGCCCAACCTGGCGGGCGCCTATTCGTTCGGCGACCGTTTCGCGGTCGGCGTCTCCTTGGCCGGACCCTACAACTTCACCACGGCCTACCCGTGGAACTCGTTCACCCGCTACGACGCGCTGAAGTCTCGCCTGTTCACCGCCGACGGGCAATTCACGCTGGCGATGAAGGCGACCAGCTGGCTCGACCTCGGCGTGGCGGCCGACGTCGAGTACACCGACGCCAAGCTGACCAACGCGCTGCCGAACCTCAGCCCCCTGGCGCCGGACGGGGCGCAGAGCCTCACCGGCAACGGCTGGAACTGGGGCTGGGCGGTGGGCGCGCGGGCGCACCAGGGCGCCTGGTCGTTCGGCGCCAGTTACCGCTCGGCGATCAGCCATGACCTGCACGGCACGGTGTCGGCGCAGGGTTTGCTGGGTCCGCTCGCCGGATCGAACTTCAGCGCGCCAGGCCGTGCGCACTTCACCACGCCGTGGATCGCGACGTTCGGCGTGCGCTACCACGCGACCGACCGGCTGACCTTCGACGCCCAGTTGCAGCACTTCGGCTGGAGCGAGTTCGGCGCGATCACCGTGACGACGGCGGCGGGCGCGCAATCGATCCCGCAGGGATATCGCGACACCACCTCGGGCGGCGCCGGCCTCGACTACGCGGTCTCGCCGACGCTCACGCTGCGCACCGGCTTCCAGTACGACCCGACGCCGGTGCCGCAGAGCGGGCCCGATGCGCGGGTGCCGGACAGCAATCGCTGGATCCTGGCGGCGGGCGCGTCGGCCAAGCTGAACCGGCGAATGACGCTGGATGCGGCGTTCGCCTACATCAACTTCCAGCCCAGCACGATCAACCGGATGAACGACTTCTATGTCGGCACCCCGGCCGCCACGAGCGTCAACACGATCGGCGGAGTGACGGGCGCTGGCTACGTGCTCTCGCTGGGCTTCCGCGCGGCGCTGTAAGTCTTACGGGAGCGCTTCATTGCGCCGTGTAGCCGCCGTCGACGACGAGTTCGGCGCCGGTCACGAAGCTGGACTCGTCGCTGGCCAGGAAGAGCACCGCGTCGGCGATCTCGCGGGGGACGCCGAAGCGGGCGAGGGCGTGGCGCGAGATGATCATGTCGCGCATCTCGTTGGCGTTCTCGGCCTGCTGCAGCGCGCCCGAGACCATCGGCGTCTCGATGTAGCCGGGGTGCACCGAGTTGACCCGGATGCCGAGCGGCGCCCACTCGAGCGCGGCCGCCTTGGTCAGCAGCGCAACGCCGCCTTTCGAGGCGCAGTAGGCCGCCGCGCCGGCCTGGCCCACCTTCCCGAGGATCGAGGAGATGTTGATGATCGAGCCGCCGCCCGACTGGGCGGTAGTCTGGGCGGTCGTCTGGGCGGCGCTCTGGGCGACCGTCTGGGCGATCGCCGGCCCGGCGCAGCGCATTCCCAGGAAGACGCCGTCGAGGTTCACCGCCAGCACGCGCCGCCAGGTCTCCAGGTCGAGCGTCATCAGCTCCTGCGGGCCGCCCGAGACGCCGGCGTTGTTGACCAGGATGTCGAGCCGGCCGAACCGCTGGGTCGTCGCGGCGACGATGCGCTCCCACTCGGATTGGCTGGTGACGTCGTGCGGCTCGAACGCCGCCTCACCGCCCGCGTCCTCGATCTGGTCGGCGACCGCGCGCCCGGCGTCGGCGCTGACGTCGGTCAGCATGACCTTCGCGCCTTCGGCCGCGAGCCGCCGCGCACTGGCCGCGCCGAGGCCCGAGGCCGCCCCGGTGACCAGCGCGACCTTGCCCGCGACGCGTCCCGTTCCGTCAGCCATCCGTCCCTCCCGCTCGTTCAGGCCAGCGCGAAGCCGGCGTAGCCGGCGCTGGCGATCTCGTCGCAGCGGTCGCGGTAGACGTTGAGGCCGCCGGCATAGGGCATGTAGACGCGCACCTTCCCCGGCACGTTGGCGCCCAGGTACCAGGAGGTGCAGCTCTCGTGCACGCGCACGCCGCCCTGGGCGAGCGAGGCGACGTGGGTCACCCAGTCCTCCTGCGCGTCCGGCTCGGCCTCGATGGTCTTCAGGCCCTGCGCGCGGAGGTGGCCGAGGCACTGGACGATCCAGCTGGAATGCTGCTCGATCGACGAGATCATGTTGGTCAGCACCGACGGGCTGCCGGGGCCGGTGATGGTGAAGAGGTTGGGAAAGCCCGCCACCATCAGCCCGAGGTAGCTGCGCGGGCCCTCGGCGATCCAGGCGTCGCGCATCAGGGCGCCGTTCTGGCCGCGGATGTCGATCCGGTTCAGCGCGCCGGTCATCGCGTCGAAGCCGGTCGCGTAGACGATGACATCGAGCGGGAAGGCGCCCTGCTCGGTCTCGATCCCTTCCGGGGTGACGCGGGTGATCGCGCCCTTGCGCAGGTCGACCAGGGTGACGTTGTCGCGGTTGAAGGTCTCGAAGTAGCCGATG
>DATNEH010000060.1:0-8867 GCA_035553015.1 Caulobacteraceae bacterium
AACATCGAGACCTGGGTGAATGTCGGTCTGCCATGGTCGATCCCGCACTACTTCGCGGCCAGCGTCATCCTCGAAAGCATCTACCGACTGGCGCCGATCCCCATCTTGACCTGGCTGATCAGTCGGCTCGTCTTCCGGCGCCGCCGGGATGGCGCGACCTACTGGGGCGTCGCCATCTTCGCCAGCGGGATGGAGCCGATGCTCTGGGGTCTGGGCATGCTGCACGCGCCCCTGCCCTTCGCGGCGAGCGCCTTCGCCTGGATCAACATGGGCGAGACCTGGGCGATCAATCTCGTCGAGGCCTACGGCTTTCGGCGTTGGGGCTGGCCGGCTGTGATCTGCTTCCGCTTTGGCTTCTACGCAGCGGCGCGCGTCTTCCTGCCCTACGCGCTGCCGCCCGGCTCGGTGATGTATCCAGGGCCACACTAAGCGAGGCGCTAGCCGCCGTCGGCGTCCATCACGTCCTCGACCAACCGCGCGGCCTCGATCAGGCTGGGCGTCTCGCAGGCGGCGACGTATTCGCGGCGCAGGCGCCGCACCAGCTCGGCGACGCTCGGGATGTCCTCGATCAGGTCGACACCCTGTCCGGCGCTCCAGAGGTTCTTCCAGGGCGTGACGCCCTCCGGCAGGTGGTCGTGGCGCATGCCACGGCCGGTGGGCTTGGGCAGGTTGTCCGGATCGAGCCCGACCCGGCGCATCGACTCGACCATCCAGTTGGCTGGCACGCCGGCGATGTCGCCGGTGTATGCGAGGTCCGACGAGGTCTGGCTGACCAGCAGTTCCTTGTACTCGTCCGGCGCGTCGGATTCCTGCGTGGCGATGAACCGGGTGCCGAGGTAGGCGAGGTCCGCGCCCAGCACCTCGGCCGCGCGCACCACCGCGCCGGTGGCGACCGCGCCGGCCATCACCAGCACCCCGTCGTAGATCGCCCGGATGCGCGGGATCAGCGCCAGGTGGCTGATCGTGCCGGAGTGGCCGCCGCCGCCCGCGCCGATGCAGTTGAGGCCGTCCGCACCGGCCGCGATCGCCTTCTCGGCGAAGCGCATCGAGGTGATGTCGTGGAACACCTTGCCGCCGAAGTCGTGCACCCGATGCACCAGCTCGGTCGGATCGCCGCCGACGCTGATGATGATCTCCACGCCGTACTTGGCGCAAAGCGCCATATTGGCCGCCAGGTCGTCCGGCGCCATGCGGGTCGGATAGTTGAGGGCGATCGGCGCGATGCGCGCGCCGGGACGGGCGTCGCGGTGCGCCTTCAGGGCGTCGGTGATATGGGCGAGCCAGCTCTCGAACTCCTCGAGGCTGCGGGCGTTCTGGCGCGGCACGCCGCCGATCACGCCGGCCTTGCAGGCCTCGCGCACCAGCGCCGGCCCGGTCACCAGGAACATCGGCGCGCAGATCGCCGGAATGGTCAGGCTGGAACGGATCTTCGGATCGAGGCTCACGCGCTTTCCTCCGCTGGGCTGGCGCACCTTCCACGCGTGACGCGGCGAGAGCAAAGGCTTGATGACAGCTTCGGGCCATGGGCAGGGTAGGCAACGGAGCGCGAGATCAGCACGAGGCGCGCGCCCCCATGTCGACGACCATCCGCACCGCCCGTTGCAGCTGCGGCCAGCTCAGCATCACCGTCGGCGGCGAGCCGCTCGGCGTCGGCGTCTGCCACTGCCTCGAGTGCCAGCGGCGCACCGGCAGCGTGTTCGCAGCGCTGGCAAGCTTCGCGGCGCCCTACGAGGTGAGCGGCCGGACCAGCGAGTACGTGCGCGCCGGCGATCAAGGCGCGCGGTTCCGGTTCCGCTTCTGCCCGGTCTGCGGGACCAATCTCTTCCACACCGAGGAAGGCTTCGAGGACCGCTCGGTCGGGGTCGCGGTCGGCGCGTTCGGAGACCCGACCTTCCCGCCGCCGCAGGTCTCCATCTACGACTGCCGCCGACACGCCTGGGTGCAGCTGCCGCCGGGAACGCGCGCCTTCGAGAAGGACCCGGACTAAGCCGGCCTTAGCCGAGACCTCGCCCGCGGCCGGCGTTGTACCGTTCCGGCGCCTCGCCGTGCGTCCCCAGGCTGTCCCAGGTCGCTTCGCCGGCCTTGTGCACATACTGTTCGGCGACCAGCCAGGCCTTCACCGGCCGCAGCACGGCAAGGCACGCGCCCGCCATCGCCGGCAGCGCGACCGCCAGCTGCAGCCACACCGGCGGCTGCGTGGCCACCGCCCACCAGAGCCAGAGCCCGGTCACGACGAGGCCGGCCCCGGTCACCACGAAGAACGCCGGGCCGTCCGCCGGATCTGCGAAGCCGTAGTCCAGGCCGCAGCGGTCGCATCGCTCGGCGAGCGTCAGGAAACCCTTGAACAGCTTGCCCTGCCCGCAGCGCGGACAGCTGCAGCGCAGGCCGGCGACGAGGCTGGTCGGCTGCTCATGCGCGGTAGTCATCATCGGCCGGCCTCCGTACAATGTTCAGGTCTGATCCATACATTTCTTTGATAATGTATGGCACATCCTGGAGATGCGCAAGCATGGTCGTCCAACGCGCCGGCGCGGCCTGGCTGGCCCGCGTCGGGTCCGAGACCGGACCGATCTATGCGGCGATCGTCCGTGCGCTCGAGGCGGCGATCCACGAGGGCGAGCTGCAGCCCGGCGACCGCCTGCCGGCGCAGCGGCAGGTCGCCGAGCAGCTCGGCGTCGACCTCACCACGGTGACCCGCGCCTACGCGGCGGCCCACGCGCGGGGCCTGGTCGAAGGCGCCGTCGGGCGCGGCACGTTCGTGCGGCTGGGCGCCGAGGAGGACGACGCCGGCCTGATCGACCTCAGCATGAACCTGCCGCCGCCGCCCGAGGGCCTGTCGCTGGCCGAGCTGCTGCGCGACTCCATCGACGCCATCCTGACCCGCACCGATCCGGCCCGCCTGATGGCCTACCATCCCGGCTTCGGGACGCTCGGTCAGCGCGGCGCGGGCGCGGCGTGGCTGGCGCCCTGCCTCGGCGAGCGGGCGCCGGAGACGGTGCTGGTCAGTCCGGGGGCGCAGGCCGCCCTCGCCGCAACCCTCTCGACGCTCTGCAAAGCCGGCGACGCCGTCGTCGCAGAGCCCCTCACCTATCCTGGCTTCAAGGCGGTCACCGACCAGCTCGGCCTGCGGGCGATCGCCTGCCCCGTCGACGCGGACGGACCGATCCCCGAAGCGCTGCAGGAGACCTGCGCGCGCGCTCGCCCCATGGCCGTCTACCTGACGCCGACGATGCAGAACCCCACCGCACGGACGACGCCGGCGGCGCGACGCCGCGCACTCGCGCGGATCATCGAGGCCGCCGGCGCCTGGCTGGTCGAGGACGATCCCTACAGCCGCCTGCTCGACGCGCCGCCGCCCGCTCTCGCCACCTTCCTGCCGGCGCGCTGGGTCTATATCGGCACGCTGTCGAAGACGCTGAGCCCGGGCCTGCGCGTCGCCTACGTGGTCTGCGCCACGCCCGGCGACGCCGCGCGGATCGCCGGCGGACTGCGCGCCATCGCACTGACGCCGCCGCCGGTGATGGCGGCGGTGGCCACTACCTGGATCCGCGAGGGCCGCGCCGAGGCGCTGCTGGCCGCCGTCCGCGCCGAGGCGCGCGCGCGCCGGGCGCTGGCCGCGCAACTGCTGCCGGACGCCGTGGGCTCGGCGGAGAGCCTGCACGTCTGGCTGCCGCTGCCCGCCGCCGCCGCGCCCGAGCATATCCGGGCGGCCGCCGAGGCCCGCGGACTGGCGCTGGTCACCCAGGAGGCGTTCGCCATTGGCGCGGCCGCCGAGCCTGGCATGCGCATCTCGCTGGGCGGCCCCGGCCGCCGCGCGGTGCTCGCCGACGCGCTGCGACGCCTCGCCGAGACGCTGGCCGGCCCGATCGGGCCGCGACCCGTAGTGTGAACCGCGGTTCGGCCCAGGTTCGGCCCGTGAGCCGTTGACAAGGCGGCGCCTTGGGCGAACGCTGGTCTGCATGCGCGTAGGGATTGTCCTCGGCCTGGCGGCGATGGCGCTGGCGGCGACGGCGGCCGAGGGCCAGCCCGCCCGTCATCCCGCGACGAGCCCCGCGCCGCGGCCGCCGAAATGCGCCTACGGCAGCCGGCTCGTGCAGCAGGGCGCCTGCACATCGCCCAGGCCTTGGCGATGCGAGCTCTGTCCGACCGGCGTGCGGATCCTGCGCATCACCGACAAGTGCGGCGCGCCGATCGAGTTCTGCCGCCGGCCGCGGCCTTCCTGAAGCGGAACGCCGTGTTCAGGCGCCTGGCGGCCCCGTCTCCGTAGTCGCGCACCTCAGGCCAGGGACCTCAGCCCAGGGCTTGAAGAGCCGCCCGCGCGCAACGACCTCACCTTCAGGCGCGTCAAGCAGCCCCCATTGCGCAGCGGTCTCCTCATGCTCCGCTTCATCTACGAAGCTCTCTACAACTCCCTGGCCACGGTCGATGTCGCCGGCGGCGTGCTGCTGGTCTCGATCTGGTTCCAGACGGGGTATGTCGCGCTGTTCCGCGCCATCCACGGCGACGACGCCGGCCGCCAGTACGAGCCCGTCTCAGTGCGGCGCCAGGCGCCGTCGGCCATGCCCCCGCCGTCGCAGCCCCGGTCACCGTGGGCGCGTTAGCTCCCAGGCACCCTCGCCTTCAGAAACGGCTTGCCGCACGCCGCGTCAGCGCGCCTTAGTCTCCTATCGAAACTCGACCTCGGCAAGGAGACATCCCATGGGCGTTCCTCTCTACGACCTGACCGTCGCGTCCTATTTGCAGACGCTGGGCGGCGTCTCCGGCTTCCTCGGCCGCGGGCTGGCGCACTGCCAGGACAACAACATCGATCCGGAATCCATCGTCGAGACGCGGCTCTGGGACGACATGCTGCCGTTCCGCTTCCAGATCATCTCGGTCGTCCACCATTCGCGCGGCGCCATCGAGGGCGCCAAGGCGGGCGCGTTCGCGCCGCCGAGCGAGACGCGCCCGCTGACCTACGTGCAGCTGCAGGAGCTGGTCGAGGAGACCCGCGCGGCGCTGCAGAAGCTGACGCCGGACGAGGTGAACGCGCTCGAGGGCAAGGACGTCACCTTCCGCATGCGCAGCTTCGAGGTGCCGTTCACGGCAGAGAACTTCCTGATGTCGTTCTCGCTGCCGAACTTCTATTTCCACGCCGCGACCGCCTACGACATCCTGCGCTCCAAGGGCGTGCCGCTCGGCAAGCGCGACTTCATGGGCGCGATGCGGACGAAGCAGCCGGCCTGACCGGACTGGCGGGGCGCGGGCGCCGGCGGCGTCGCGCCACGATCGCGCCACGATGCTGACGCCGATGCGTGGTCCCTGAGGCGCTGGTAGAGGCTCTCAGGGATTCGGGGCGACAGCCGCATGGATCGCTCGCCGCCGCATCGCCGCCGCTGGCGTGGACGCGCGGGCGCGGCCGCGCTCAGCGCCGGCCTGCACGCAGCGCTGTTCACCGTGCTGCTGCTCGGCTGGCGTACGGTCGCGCCGCCGCCGCCCGGGCTGGAAATCCCGGTCAGCCTCGCCGCGGTCCCGCTGCCGCCCGCGCCCAAGCCGCCCGCGCCGCAACTCGCGGCTCCGGCCAAGCCGGCGCCCGCGCACAAGGCGCCCGCCAGGCCGCCGGCCGCCCATCCGACCCCGCCGCCGCCCGTGGCGTTCATCGCGCGTCGCTCGCCCGCACCGCGCGCGCCGACCTCGCCGCCGGCGGTGCGCGTCGCCTCGCGGACGCCGCGCGCCAACCTCGACCAGCTCGTCGACTCCCAGCTGGCGGCGGCTCGCGAAGCTGCGGGCGGCGCCGGTGACGGCGCTGGCGCTGGCGGGGGCGGCAACGGCGCTGGCGGGGGCGGGGGCGAGTGCGACATGGCGAGCCGGGTGCAGGCGGCGCTGCGCAAGGACCCGCTCGCGAGAGCCGCCATGCACGCCGCCGGCAGCGGCCGTTCCATCCTGATCTGGAACGGCGACTGGGTGCAGTCGGGCGCCGAGGACGGCAAGGGCCTGGCCGCCGTCCGGGAGGCGATCACCTGGGAAGTGGCCTTCGCGCCCGCTGCCTGCCGTCATCAGCGGGTGCGCGGCCCGATACTGCTGTCGCTGAACGACGGCTCGCCGCAGGTCGAGCTGGTCGCCGGCGAGTGGCGCTGGTCCGACCTCCTCGGCCTGCGCTGACCCGACCTTCCGAGGAGGCGCTTGCCCAAACGCACCAAGGCCCAGACCGGGCTCCGGTCTGGGCCTCAGCGACGCCCCGGCGTCTCGCAGGCGGCTCCGGGTCTGCGCGCCCGGATTGCCGCTGCGATCAAGCCATCACGATCAGCACGACGCGGCGGTTCTGCGCCCGCCCGGCGCGGGTGTTGTTCGGCGCCACCGGCGAGGTGTCGCCATAGGAGATGGTCGCCATCCGGTTCAGGGGCACGCCCTTGCGGTTCATGAAGAGCCGCACGGCTTCGGCGCGCGCCTCGCCCAGCCGCATGTTGGTGGCGTCGGACCCGGTCTTGTCGGTGTGGCCCTGGATCTCGACGTAGACGTTGCGGTTGTCGCTCGACAGCTTGGTCACGAAGTCGGCGAGCCGCGTCTCGGCCTCCGGCGAAAGTCGCGACGAATCGAGCGGGAACTTCACCGAGTCGTCCGACAGCACCATCGAGTAGAGGAACTTGCCCTCCGCCAGCTTGTGCGCCTCCTCGGCCCGCGACATCGCGTCCTTGGTGTTCTGGTCGAGCTGGTCGATGTGCTGGCCCTGCTGCGTCTGCTGGGCCTGCGTTTGCGTGACCTGGTCCTGCACCACTGCCACGTGCTTGTTCACGTAGTCTTGGGTCGCACATCCACCGAGAGAGATGGCGCCGATAAGGGCGGCGCCCGCCAAGATCCTGGTTTGCATTTCGTCCCACGTCTCCACGGCCGAGGGCCCCGATCCCAACAGCCAACCTGACAGCTCCGCTAACTATGTCGCAGGGCGAAAACGCGGCGGTTGTGGTGCGACAACTTGGCAGAGCTGGTGCGACAATATGGCGAGTTCGCCGCATAGGCGAACCGCCCGCTACGTTGCAGGGCCGTCCCGTGGAGACCGCAGAGCGGAGCGCGCCTTGGCCTGCAACGCGGGCGCGACATCGAAGGCAGGCGCCCCTGCATTGACTCGCAAGGTCGCATACCTATGTTCCGATCGCCCGAACCGGGTCGTGGCGCGCATCATCCGTGCCTGATTCGCCGGTTCGAATTACTCGAGACATGACAGAATTTTCCAAACTGGGCCTCAGCCCTGCGACCCTCCAAGCGGTCGCCGCGACGGGTTATACCGAGGCCACCCCCATCCAAGACCAGGCCATCCCCGTGGCCCTCGCCGGCCGCGACGTGCTCGGCATCGCCCAGACCGGCACCGGCAAGACCGCCGCCTTCACCCTTCCAATGATCGACCGCCTGGTGGCGGGCCGCTCCAAGGCGCGGATGCCGCGCTCGCTGGTGGTCTGCCCGACGCGCGAGCTGGCCGACCAGGTCGCCGCCTCGTTCGAGCGCTACTCGATGGGCCAGAAGCTCTCGTGGGCGCTGCTGATCGGCGGCGTCTCGTTCGGCGACCAGGAAGCCAAGCTCGACCGCGGTGTCGACGTGCTGATCGCCACCCCCGGCCGCCTGCTCGACCACTTCGAGCGCGGCAAGCTGCTGCTCACCGGCGTGCAGATCATGGTGGTCGACGAGGCCGATCGCATGCTCGACATGGGCTTCATCCCCGACATCGAGCGCATCTTCAAGATGACGCCGGCGAACAAGCAGACCCTCTTCTTCTCGGCCACCATGCCGCCGGAGATCACCCGGCTCACCAAGCAGTTCCTGAGGGACCCGACCCGCATCGAGGTCGCCCGGCCCGCCACCACCGCCGAGACCATCGCCCAGCACGTGTTCCGCGTGCCGACGAGCGATCCGGGCGCCAAGCGGCTGGCGCTGCGCAAGCTGATCGGACAGACCAGCCTGACGACAGGACTGGTGTTCTGCAACCGCAAGAGCGAAGTAGATATCGTTGCCAAGTCGCTGAAGAAGCACGGCTTCGACGCCTCGCCCATCCATGGCGACCTGGACCAGAGCCAGCGGATGAAGACGCTGGACGCGTTCCGCAAGGGCGAGCTGCGGCTGCTGGTCGCCTCCGACGTCGCGGCGCGCGGCCTCGACATTCCCGAGGTCAGCCACGTCTTCAACTACGACGTTCCGCACCATGCGGACGACTACGTGCACCGGATCGGCCGCACCGGCCGCGCCGGCCGCAGCGGCGACTCGATCACCCTGGTGACCCCCGCCGACGGGCGCAACTTCGACAAGGTGGTCAAGCTGATCGGCAAGGCGCCGGAAGAGATCAAGCTCGACATCGACTGGAGCGAGGTGAAGTCCGACGGCCGCTCGCGCGACACCCGCCGCCGGCCCGAGCGCCGCGATCGCAGCTACGGCCGCCCGGCCAGCGAGACCTCGGTCGCCGCCATGGAGCCGGCCAGGCCGACGCCGCGCCCGGAAGGTTACGAACCGCCGGCCGCCGCGCCCGCGGCCGTCGCCCCCGAACAATCCGAGGAACCACGCCGCAAGCCACGGCCGCGCCGCGAGCGCAGCGACCGAGCCGAGCGGCCGCGCGCCGAGTCTCGCCCCGAAGCGCGTTCAGAGCCCCGTCCCGAACCGCGCGAACAGCGTCACGAGCCGCGCCACGAAGCGCGCGCCGACAAGCGGCAAGAGCCCCGCCACGAGTCGCGCCGCAGCGGCTCGCACGGCCGCGGTGACGACGACCGGCGCGTGGTCGGTTTCGGCGCCGACGTGCCAGCCTTCCTGGCGCGCAAGTAGCTCGCCCGCACACCGTGTCAGGGTTGCTGCGCCGCCTGTAGGCTTAACGGGCTGTTTGAACTCTTGCTCCTATGGTCCGCCCAGCA
>DATNEH010000061.1:0-4180 GCA_035553015.1 Caulobacteraceae bacterium
TATTCCCGGCGCAGCAGCTTCTCGGTGATCAGCGTGCCCCACCACTGGGCGCGGAAGTCGCGCTTGATCTGGGCGGGGTCGTAGGCGGGGCTCTTGACCCAGTCCTCGAAGGAGACGCCGAGCGGCTCGATCTCGTGGACGTACTTCTCGAAGCAGTAGTCGAGCACGCCGGTCAGGCCGGCGCGGAAGTGGCCGAACTTCAGGTCGAGCTGGCGCATCGCCTCGGAGATCGGCAGGCCCATGCGGAAGTGCATGTAGAGCACGCTCATCACGCCGGCCCGGTCAGCACCGGACTTGCAGTGCATCATCGCCGGGTACTCGAGCTCTTCGAACAGCTGCTTGGCGCCCAGCACCTGGTCGCGGCTGGGCGCCTCGCGCGACCACATGATGAAGTAGACCTGCTTCACGCCATAGCGGTCGCAGGCCTCCTGCTCGAGCACGTGGTGGCTGTCGACGCCGTGGCGCAGGTTGACGATGGTGCGGATGCCGCGGTCGGCCCAGGCCTTCACCTGGAAGGGCCACGGCTGGTTGGCGCGCACCAGCTCCTTGCTGATCCAGTGCGCGTTCTTGAACGCCAGGCGAAGGTAGGCGTGGTCGTACCAGAAGTAGTGCAGGTACGTCGCCAGCCGCCCGCGAGTCGTCGAAAGATCGAACGCCGACACCGGCCCTCCCGCGCTCACCCGAGAATCAGCGCCTAAGTACGTGCCGGGCAGCGCAATGCAAGAGGGCGGCGCCCCGGTCGCCTCGCACCCTAGGGACGTCCTGGGCCGGCGGGGCAACGGGCCCGGCTAGTGCTCCCGCCAGGGCATCAGCTTCTCCGAGAGGCCGCCCAGCCAGCGGGCGCGGAACTCGCGCTTGAGGGCGGCCGGATCGTAGGCGTCGCTGCGGACCCAGTCCTCGTAGGAGAGACCGAGCGGCTCGACCTCGGCGATGTATTTCTCGAAGCAGTAGTCGAGCACGCCGGTGTTGGGGCCGCGCACATGCCCGTACCTGAAGTCGAGCTGGCGCATGGCTTCCGAGATCGGCCGGCGCTGGCGGAAGTGCAGGTAGAGCGCGCTCATCAGCCCCGCCCGGTCCGCGCCGGACTTGCAGTGCATCATCGCCGGATACTCGATCTCGTCGAACAACTGCTTGGCGCCCAGCACCTGCTCGCGGGTCGGCGCCTGCAGCGCGGTGACCACGAAGCGCACCTGCTTGACCCCGTACTTGTCGCAGGCCTCCTGCTCGAGCACGTGGTGCGCGTCGATGCCGACGCGCAGGTTGACGATGGTGCGGATGCCGCGCTCGGCCCAGGTCTTCACCTGGAACGGCCACGGCTGGTTGGCGCGCACCATCTCGTCCGACAGCCAGTGAGCGCGCGAGCTGTGCAGCCGCGTGTAGGCGTGATCGTGCCAGAAGTGCCGCCAGTAGGTGGCGAACCGGCCGCCCGGCGTGGACAGATCAAATGCCGACACCGGCGCTCCTTCGTCCATCTCGACTCCGCGCCTAAGTACGTGGCGCCG
Source organism: Caulobacteraceae bacterium (assembly GCA_035553015.1). Classification (GTDB taxonomy): domain Bacteria; phylum Pseudomonadota; class Alphaproteobacteria; order Caulobacterales; family Caulobacteraceae; genus Acaudatibacter. Next base: position 1,503 of record DATNEH010000061.1, read on the forward strand.
CCGGCAATGCAAGAGGCCGGTGGCGATGCGTCACGCCCGCGCTGTGCCCCTCCGGCGCTTGACAGTCACCCGCTCTCGTCCGACCCCTCCGCGCCATGAGTTCGACCACTCCTTCCGCGACGTCGCAAGACCGTCGCGGAATCATCGCGCGCGTCTGGCGCGACTATCTGCGCCGACGCTGGACCGTGTGGCCGGCCGTCGGCTTCGCCGTGATCGCCGGCGTGGCCAACGGCGTGCTCCTGGGCCTGGTAGCGGTGTCGGTCGACAAGCTGCTGAACACGCACGGCGCGAACCACGCCTGGATCATCGTGCCGCTGCAGCTCGGGGCGGCCGGCCTGGTGCGGGGCCTGGCGATGATCGGCCAGTCGCTGCTGATCAACCGGATCGGGCACGGCGTCGTCGCCGACATCCAGGGCCAACTGATCGGCAACTTCATCCGCGGCGACCTCGCGCGCCTGCGCGCCACCCACACGGGCAACTTCGTCTCGAAGATCCTCTTCGACGCCAGCCTGGTGCGCGAGGCCTCGACCGCCGGGGTGATGAACTACATCCAGAACGCGCTGACGACCGTCGGCGTGGTCGTCGTGCTGCTCATGAACGACTGGGCGCTGAGCACGATCGTGCTGATCGCCGCGCCGATCGTCGGCTGGGTGCTGCGCGACTACTCCAAGCGGACCACCCGCGCCGCGAAGGGGGCGATGGAGGAAAGCTCGACGCTGACCAGCGCGGTGATGGAGAGCCTCGACGGCGTCCGCGTCGTGAAGATGGAGAACAAGGAGGCGTTCGAGGAGGCGCGGGTCGCCGACGTGATCGCCCGGCGCCAGAAGCACATCATCGCCGGCGCCGACGCGCGGGCGACGGCGGCGCCGGTCTCCGAGCTGATGGTCACGCTGATGCTGGTGCTGGTGGTGTCCTACGCCGGCTGGCGCTTCCAGCTGGGCGCGACGCATCTGGGCCCCTTCCCGGTGCCGCCGGTGACCCCCGGCACGTTCACCGGCTTCATCGCCGCGCTGATGATGGGCTCGCAGTCGCTGCGCCAGCTCGCCAACCTGCAGACCGTGATGTCCGAGGGCATGATCGCCGCGCAGCGCCTGTTCGCCACGCTCGACGTGCAGCCGCAGATCAACGACGCGCCGGCCGCCAGGGCGTTGCCGGCCGGCGTGGGCACCGTGCGGCTGGAGAACGTGACCTTCTCCTACGGCGGCGAGCCGCCCGTGCTGGAGGACCTCACGCTGGAGGCGCGCCGCGGCGAGATCGTCGCGCTGGTCGGCCCGTCGGGCGCCGGCAAGAGCACCGTGCTGAACCTGATCCCGCGCTTCTACGACGTCACCGCCGGCAAGGTGACCATCGACGGCTTCGACGTGCGCGACGTCACGCTGGCCTCGCTGCGCCACCAGATCGCGCTCGTCACCCAGGAGCCGTTCCTGTTCGACGACACCATCCGCGCCAACATCGCCTACGCCAAGGACGACGCCACCGACGCCGAGATCGAGGCGGCCGCGCGGCAGGCGGCGGCGCACGAGTTCATCATGGCGCTGCCGAAGGGCTACGAGACGCCGGTCGGCGAGGCCGGCGGGCGGCTTTCCGGCGGCCAGCGCCAGCGCGTGGCGATCGCCCGGGCGTTCCTGAAGGACGCGCCGATCCTCTTGCTCGACGAAGCGACCAGCGCGCTCGACACCGAGAGCGAGGCGCAGGTGCAGGTGGCGCTGGAGCGGCTGATGGCCGGGCGCACCACCATCATCATCGCGCACCGGCTCTCCACCGTGCGGGGCGCCGACCGCATCTACGTGCTCTCCGGCGGCCAGGTGGTGGAGGAAGGCGACCACGGCCAGCTGGTGGGCCGCGGCGGCCTCTACGCGCGGCTGGCCGGCGCCCAGAACCTCGACCTCGCGCCAGAGGCGGCGGCGTGACGACGCCGAAGCTCACCCCCCGGCGCGCGCTGAAACTGCTCGCCCGCGAGCCGTGGGTGCAGGCGACGCTGGCCTGGCTGGTCTCGGCCTATCTCGGGCTGACGCTGAAGACCATGCGCTGGCGCTTCGAGAACCGCGCGCCGGCCGACGCGGCGGCGGCCTCGTCCGAGGGCGTGCTCGCCTGCTTCTGGCATGGGCGCATCGCGCTGGCGCCCGCCACCCGGCCGATCTTCGCCAAGAAGCCGCGGCGGGTGCTGATCTCCAACTCACCGGACGGGGAGTTCATCGCCCAGGTGGTGCGGCGGCTGGGCTTCCCGGCGATCCGCGGCTCGACCACCAGCGACGACCGCAAGGAGCGGCGCAGCGTTCAGGCGTTCCGCGAGGCGGTCAGCTTCATCGACGACGGCGGGGCGATGATCATCACCCCCGACGGCCCGCGGGGGCCGCCCGAGAACATGCCGCAGGGCACGGTGATGCTGGCCCGCACGCGCGGCACGCCGGTGATCCTGATGGGCATCGCCGCGCATCCGGTCGTGAAGTTGAGGAGCTGGGACCGCACCCAGATCCCGTTGCCGTTCGCGCGCGGCTGCGCGGTGTTCGACGGGCCGCACACGGTGTCGCGCAAGGCCGACGCCGCAGCGGTGCAGGCGATGCGCGCCGATTGGCAGACGCGGCTCACCGCGGCGCAGTCGCGCGCCGAGTCGCTTCTGGCGGGGCGATGACCGCGGCGCGCGCGGATCAAGGGGCCGGCGAGCGCGTGGGCAAGCG
>DATNEH010000062.1:0-12013 GCA_035553015.1 Caulobacteraceae bacterium
CAGCGCCGGGAAGTCGTTGAGCGCCGCGCCGCGCTCGCGCGCCCAGCGCGGCAGGCGGATGCAATGCGCCAAGCGCCTTAAGCCGCCGCGCGCGCGGTCGCGGCCGCTTCGAACACCATGCTGGTCATGCCGAGCGAGCCGTGCTCGACCCGGTCGTTGACCAGCCGCACCTCGTCGCCGGGCAGCCTCGCGCCCAGCACGTAGAGCAGCGGCCAGAAGTGCTCCGGGGTCGGCGCGGCGCGGCGTGCGTCGTCGCCTAGCCGGGCGAACCCAGCCACGCGGGCCGGCTCGTCCTTCAGGATGGCATCCTTGATCTCGCCCAGGAACCGGGCCGACCAGTCGTACGGCGCGCAGTCCCGGTTGTCCCAGTTCATGGCCGGCAGGTTGTGGACGATGTTGCCGGTGCCCATGATCAGCACGCCCTCGTCGCGCAGCGGCGCCAGCTTGCGGCCGATCGCCAGCCGCTCGTCCGGCGAGATGGTCACGTCGAGGCTGAGCTGGATCACCGGAATGTCCGCCTGCGGATAGGCTTTCACCAGCACCGACCAGGTCCCGTGGTCGAAGCCCCATTCGGCAGTGTCCAGGTGGACCGGCGTCGGCGCCAGCAGCTCGGCGACGCGACGCGCCAGGGCCGGATCGCCCGGCGCCGGATACTGCATGTCGAACAGCGCCTTCGGGAACGAGGCGCCGAAGTCGTGGATCGTCCGGGGACGGTCCATGGCCAGGACGGCGGTCCCACGGGTCTCCCAGTGGGCGGAGATGGCCAGGATGGCGCGCGGACGCGGCAGCGCGGCGGCGATCGCCTCCCAGGCGCGGCTGGTCTCGTTGGTCTCCAGCGCGATCATCGGACTGCCGTGTCCGAAGAAGACGGCGGGCATGCGGCTCATGGGTTCAGCTCACTTCCTGAGGGGCGCGGGCCCCGGCGGCGCCGGTCCGGACTGCGGCCGCGGCCTTCCGGGCGGCCCAGGCGGCGCGGTAGCGAGGCACCAGCCAGTGGTTGAACTGGCCCTGCGCCCCCTCCTGCCAGGAATATCGGCCGCGGGTGGCGAAGCGCGAGCGCAGGCCCACCTGCACCATCCCATCGACGTGCATGTCCTGCGCGATGATCTTGCCGGCGCTGGTCATGATCATCTCGAGCCGGTGCGGAAAGCCCGGGTCGGCCATGGCGCCCGGCGCGACCAGGATGCCGGTGTCCTGCTCCATGGTCTCCGGACCGGTGGCGCGCAGGATCAGGTAGATGACGAGGTCGCTGGTCAGCACCAGCGACAGCGTCGGCGGCACATTGGCGAAGGTCATCCGGCCGCGGTCCTCGGCGGTCAGCTTCGGGAACACCGGCAGCACGGCGCGCTGCGTCGGGTTGAAGCTGGCGTCCGGGTGCAGGGTGCCGTTGAAGCGCAGGAAGCCGGCGTCGGCCGGGTCGGAATCCGGGAACGTGGCCAGCTCGCTCGGCACGAAGTCGTGCAGCGGCCCCTGGTGCAGCTTCGAGGCGTGGTAGCCGTCGTTGTTGTTCTCGAACATCACCTTCCAGTTCCAGGCGAACTGGCCGGTCATGGTGGTGGCGCTCTCGGCGTTCGCCAGGTCGTAGCCGGCGACGGCCTGGGCGACGCGCGCGAGCCGGGGGGCCAGCGGCTTCGCGTCGGGGTCGAAGTTGATGAAGAGAAAGCCCAGCCAGGTCTCGACCCTGAACTCCGGCAGCCGCACGGTCTTCTTGTCGAAGCCGCAGGTGCGCTCCATCGCCGGCGCGTTCACCAGGCGACCGTCGAGACCGTAGACCCAGTGGTGATAGGGGCAGACGAAGCCGCGCGTGTTGCCCTTGCCCTCGGCGACCAGCATGGCGCGGTGCTGGCAGACCGACGACATGGCGCGCACCACGCCGTCGCGGGCGCGGGCCACCACGATCGGCTCGCCGATGATCTGGGTGGTGAAGAAGTCGCCCGGCTGCTTCACCCAGTCCTCGCGGCCGACGCAGAGCCATTCGTGATTGAACAGGGCTTCCTTCTCGAACTCGTAGAAGCCCGCATCGGTGTAGCAGGCGGGCGGCAGCGTCTCGGCGACGTCGAGGCCGCCCAGCGAGCTCTCCATTCCCTCGAAGAAGGCGTCGTTCAGCATGGTGGGGGCAGCATGGTGGGGGGCAGCATGGTGGGCGGCACGGAGCGGTGATCCTCCATCGGTCGCGGCGATTTAGCGGCGACGGGCGGCCGGGGTCTTGCCCGACAGCGCATCAAAGCTTGCGGGCCGGCTTCGCATACCAGGCGGCCATCTTAGGCGACGGGGGCCCGGCTCGCCATGTAGGCGCGCCAGCCGCCGAGTGCGGTGATGTCCTCGGCCCCCTCGAGCGCCCGCGGCTCGGCGACGAAGCCCTTAACCTCGGTCCCGTCCTCCAGCGTCACCGTGCCGATGGCGAGCGGCGCCGGCACCTCGGCGACGAAACTGCCGAAGGCCGCCACGTCGAGCGCGTAGACCTCCACCTCGATGGCGCCGCCCCCCTTGCTCGCATCCGCTTCGCCGACATGGACCAGCGCGGGTTTCGGCGGCGTGGTGTTCGCCATGGCGTAGAGCCTATAGGCCGGCGCCGTCTTGCAGCGCCGGACCAGCTCGGCGTCGCGGGAGGTCAGCTGCCAGTGCAGCGGCATCGCCGCCAGGTGCGCGCCGACGACGGCAAGCTTCACCTTCGGCGTCACGCCGGACGTGTCGAGCGGCGGGGCGTCTGACATCGGGGCGATCTCCTCGTAGCGGCGGGCGAGCCTGAGCAGCGGGCGATCGGCCCAGGCCGGGCCGATGAAGGTCACGCCAAAGCCGGTGGCGTTCTCGCGGAAACCGACCGGGACCGCGACCGCGCTCATGTCGAGCAGGTTCACGAAATTGGTATAGTGGCCGAGGTTGGCGTTCAGCGCCATCGGCTCGGCGCGAACCTCGCGGATCCGGTAGGTGGTGGCGGTGGTCGGCAGCAGAAGGGCGTCGACGCGCGCCCAGAGCGCCTCGGCGTCGCGCTGGAAGCCGCGCAGGGCATACTCGCCCTTGAAGGCGTCGACCGCCGAGATCGCCCAGCCGCTCTGCAGGATGGCGCGCACGGTGGGCTCCATGGCGCGCGGCTGGGTGCGCAGCAGCGTCTCGACCGCAGCCGTGCGCTCGGCTACCCAGGGGCCATCGTAGAGCAGCGCGGCGGCGTCCAGCAGTGGGGCGATGTCGACCTCGACGAGCCGCGCACCCATCCGGCGCACGCGCTGCAGCGCAGCTTCGTAGAGGCGAGGCGCTTCGCCGTCGCCCATCCAGTCCAGCTGCTCCGGCCGCGCCACGCCGACGGTCGCAATAGCGGCGGCGACAGTCGCTGCGGGCTCGCGCCGCGAATAGGGGTCGAGCGCATCGAAGCCGGCGAGCACGTCGTCCAGGCGCGCGGCTTCCGCCGCGGTCGAGGTGAGCACGGTCACGCAGTCGAGGCTGCGGCAGGCCGGCACGACACCGCGCGTGCTCCAGCGCCCCTTGGTCGGCTTCAGGCCGACGAGATGGTTGAAGGCGGCCGGCACGCGGCCGGAGCCGGCCGTGTCGGTGCCCAGCGCGAAGGCGACGAGGCCCGCCGCCACCGCGACCGCCGAGCCGGAGCTGGAGCCGCCGCTGACGTAGTCGCGATTGTAGACCGCGCCGCAGGCGCCGTAGGGGCTGCGCGCGCCGACGAGGCCGGTGGCGAACTGGTCGAGGTTGGTCTTGCCGAGCAACACGGCGCCGGCCGCGATCAGGCGCTCGACCACCGGGGCGCTCGCCGACGGCGCGTAGGCGAAGGCCGGGCAGGCCGCGGTGGTCGGCAGGCCCGCGACGTCGATGTTGTCCTTCACCGCGAACGGGGCGCCGGCCAGCGGCAGCTGCTCGCCCGCCGCGATCCGCGCATCGACCGCCTGAGCCTGCGCCAGGGCGTCAGCGTCGGCGACGCGGGTGATCCAGACCGCGGGCTGCACCGCCTCGTAGGCGGCGACCCGCGCCAGCGCCGCGCGGGCGACCTCGACGGCGCTGAGCCGCCCGCTGCCGACCTCGGCGGCGATCTCGATGAGGCTGAGGCGATCGAACGACGTCATGGCGCCCGGCGTGGCTCGCGGGACCGGCAGCCGCGCCGGTCCCGCGGCCCTACGCGACTAATACCGCACGGCGATGGTGCCGATCACCTGCAGCGGCGGGATGTACTGGTTGCTGGTCATGAAGGTGCCATACGGGTCGGTGTAGCGCGAGTTGATCCCGGCCACGTTGCCGACGTTGGTGGCGGTCAGCGACATGCGCAGATGGCTGTTGAAGCTCGGCAGATAGTCGAGGTTCAGGTTCACCACCGTGTAGGCCGGCACCTTGTCGAGCGTCGGGTCGTTGAAGATCCGCGCCCATTCGCTGCCGCGATAGATCACCTGCACCCGCGGCGTAAATGCGCCGATCGAGCTGTCGAACCGGTAGGAGGCCGCGATCGACCCGGTCACGTTCGGCATGTCCGGCGGCTGGTTGCCCTTCACGTTGACCGCCGAGGCGACCACCTGCGCCCAGCAGGCCGGATTGTAGAACGCGCCGCTGAACGCGCATGGCCCGAAGGTGAAGGTGGTGAAGTTCTCTTCGTTCTGGCCCGAGAAGTTCGGCCCTTCGAGCTGGTTGGCGATGGTCGAGTCGATCGTCCGATAGTTGCCCACCACACGGCCGCGCTCGAGCGCCAGGTTGCCCTGGATGTTCAGCTTGCCGTCAGGCGAGACGTAGTCGCCCTCGAACTCCGCGCCGTAGTCGTCGACGCGCGGCACATTGGAGATGCCGCCGTCAAACGGGAACGGGTCGGTCTCGATATACTGGAAGTTCTTGTGGATGTAGTAGAACAGGCTGGCGTTGAGGCGCAGCGTGTGGTCGAGGAACATGTTCTTCGAGCCGAGCTCAAACGAGTCGTTGGTCTCGGCCGCGAAGGTGGCCGGAACGACGATCTGGCCGTTCGATCCGTTGGCGCCGCCCGGCTTATAGCCGCGTGCATTGCTGAAATAGACCATGTTGTCGGGCGACACGTCGTACTCGGCCACCAACCTCCAAGTCGGCTCGTCGGTCGTCGCCTTGTTGTCGGCGAAGCTCGTGCCGAACGCCGAGAAGTTGAAGCTCGGATCCTCCTGGTAGTCGTGATTGTAGCGGATGCCGCCGGTCAGCCGGAACTTGTCGCTGACGTGATAGGTGGCCTGGGCGAAGCCGGCGATCGACCAGTGGACCGCGTGCGAGTCGTTGCCGTAGGCCAGATTGCCGGGCGGATGGGTCTCGATGTTGGCCGGAATGGTCAGCTGCGCCGGCGTCGGCGGCATGCAGGGCAGCCCCGACGCCTGCGGGATCGTGCACTCGAACTCGGAGATGAACTGGTGGGTGCGCTGGTTCATGTAGAACGCGCCGGCCACCCATTCCAGCCGCGAGCCGGGGGCCGACAGGATGTCGAATTCCTCGTTGAAATTGTAGACCGTGGTGTTCCAGGCCGCGACGTCGTCGTACTCGTGGATCAGCGAGAAGGCGCTGCGTGAGGAATCCTCCTGCTGCACGTGCGACAGGTACTGGTAGCCGGTGATCGACTTGACGATGAAGCCCGGCTGATCCCACTCCAGGTTCGCGTGGAAGAGGTCGTTCTGCAGCCGGAAGTGAGCCGGGTAGTCCTGGAACACATTCCACGCGCCCGGCGACGGGTCGAAGATGTTCTTCTGCGCATCGCCGTGCTGGTCGGCGTAGTAGCCCTGCGCCGTGACGGTGGCCGAGAACTGGTCGTTCGGCTTGAACAGCCAGGCGACCTTGCCGCTGACGTCGTGCTGGTCGTCGAGGCGGAAGCCCGGGATCGCCAGGTCGTTGGTGAAGCCTTCGTGGTCGAACTTCTGGATCGAGAAGCGCAGCGCCATGTCGTCGCCGACGGGCACGTTCGCCTCGGCGCGCTCACGCAGCAGGCTATAGGTGCCGACGCTGAAATCGCCGGAAAAGTCGTAGGTGTGCAGCCGCGGCTGGTTGGTATTGATGATGATCGCGCCGCCGATCGAGCTCTGGCCGTAGAGGGCGCCTTGCGGGCCGCGCAGCACCTGGATGTTGTCGATGTCGAACAGCGTCTGGTCGAGCGAGATGGTGTTGGCGATGTAGACGCCGTCGATGAACTCGGAGACGCCCGGCACGGAGGTCAGCGAGTTCTCCGGCGTCTCGGAGCCGACGCCGCGGATGGTGACCAGGTTCTCGAAGCCCGAGGCCTTGGTGACCTCGAGGCTGGGAATGGTGCCGTTCAGGCCTTTCACGTCGGTGATGAACGACTGGTCGAGTTGCTTGGTCCCGACCACGCTGACCGACAGCGACGTCCGCTGCAGGTTCACCTCGCGGCGCTCGGCGTTGACGATGATCGGCGCCACCGTGGCGTTCGGCGCGGCGGCGGGATCGGCGGCGTGCGCCACGACGGGCGCAAGCGCGCCCGTCGCCACCAGGCAACTCGTGGCGATCAAATTGCGTCTCAGACGCAGCATCGAGTCGGTCATCGTCCCCCTCTTTCGATTTGATGCTTTGCTATCCGTGTGCCGGTCAGGCTTCCACGGCGCGCGCCGGAGCGAAAGTTCGCTGAACGGTTCCCCCTAAGTCCTCAAGTCTGATCGCGGCGCAGCGATGCAAAATTAGTCTCGCAAATCGCCCGCAGCGTCAAATCTTAGGCAGACGTCGGACGAACTCGAAGCTGAACCGTGTGAAATTGGTCACGCAACGCGCAGCTTATGATTGCGCGTCGCTGAAGTTAAGCGCTGAAGTTCTCTTGCGCGCGAGCCGATCGGACAACGCCGATACATCGTCCTGATCGGCGGGAGATCCACGATGTTATCAAATGGCATGCAGTCCGCGCGCCAATACTGCGCGCGGACCCGGAAGCGGAGAGCCGCTTCGGCGGCGCCGCAAGGCGCCTATGTTCAGCCCGCCGCCATCTCCTTGCCCCAGACCTCGCGCGCCTTCTCGAAGACGCCCTGGTCGTAGGAGAACTCGATAGTGTTGCCGTCCGGATCCTTGATGAAGCAGACGTAGCCGATCTGCTTGGGGAGCTGGACCGGGCCGAGCCCCAGGCAGCCTTCCGCCTTGGCGCGGGCGGCGACCTCGTCGACCGCCTCCTTGGTCGGAAGCTCGATGCCGATGTGGGCGAAGGGTCCCATCGGCAGGTGGGGCGCCGGGGCGAACGGATCGTGGCCCTCGAAGAACTGTCCGAGCACCAGCACGAACGGCGAGGCGGCCTGCGTCGCGTCGCCGAGCCAGGCGTTCTTGCCATCCTTGTCCTGCCCGCGCTGCAGCAGCGTCAGGTGGGTGAAGCGCTCGTACCAGGCGATCGACGCGTCGATGTCCTTCACGCAGAGCGCAATGTGGGTCCAGGTGGACCGCCTGGGGCCGACTGAGTGGCTGGGCTCTGAGGCCATCGTCCAATCCCTCCCCCAAGACAGCGTGGGCAGGGCCTGCCCATCGCATCAGCCAGGACGCTACCAGCGGGCCACCGGGCAGACTTGCCCGTAGACGCACGATCGTTTGCTTGGTGCGCTCGGCGCTAGCCGGTCGGGCTGAAACGCGGAAACTGGCCCCGGTGGTAGAGCAGCGGCGCCGCGGCGGACGTGTGCTCGACGCGGACCCCGCGGCCCACGGCGATGACGTGGTCGCCGCCTGGATGGATCGCCTCCAGCGCGCAGTCGATGAACACCGGCGCCGCTTCCAATTGCGGCGCGCCGCCCCGCGCAGCGCGGTATGGAAACTCGCAGAAACGGTCGGCGAGCGGCTCGCGCGCGAAGCGCTGGGCGATCGGGCGGCCGTCCTCGGGCAGGATGTTGACGCCGAAGATGCGCGAGCGTTCCAGCCCCTCGCGGATCGGATTCAGGTGCGCCAGGCAGATCAGCAGCAGCGGCGGGTCGAGCGAGACCGAGCAGAAGGCGTTGATGGTCGAGCCCACCGGCTCGCCGCCGTCCCAGGTGGTGACGATGGTGACGCCGGACGGGAAACAGCCCATCGCCGAGCGCCAATCGATCGGGCTGACGCCATCCGGCATGGTCAGACCACCGGCCATTCGGTGCGGATCGGCAGGCCGGTGCGGGCGATCAGCGCGCGCCCGGCCTGGCGCGCGTCGGCGAGGATCTTCGCCTCGTCGAGCTTGGTGGAGCGACCGGCGTCCAGCACCTGCTCGCCGTCGATCCAAACGCTGTGGACGCCGCTGGACGGCGCATCGATGGCCAGCTGCGAGGCCGCGTCGAACACCGGGCCCCATTCGGGCAGATCGGTGTCGTGCAGCACGATGTCGGCCTTCTTGCCGACCTCCAGCGAGCCGAGCGACTTCGACATGCCCATGCCGCGCGCGCCGTTGGTGATCGCCAGCTCCAGCATCGCGCCGGGCGAGATCAGCTCCTGGTCGCAGCGGGCGTCGCGGAACACGCTGGCCATCAGCCGGGCGGAGCCGAGGATGTCGGCGGCCGCCCCGTCGGTGCCCAGCATCACGTTGACGCCGCGCGCCAGCATCTCCGGATAGAGCCCGATCTGCGAGAGGCCGAAGCCGCCCTGGAAGGCGGCGTGCGCGCAATGGATGGCGCTGGCGCCGGCGTCGGCCAGGAGGTCGAGCTCGGCGCGGTCGATCTGGGCGAGGTGGGTGAGCGCCACGTTGGGGCCGAGCACGCCGATGTCGGCAAGGTGCTCGAGCGGCCGGCGGCCATAGTTGGCGAGGAAGAACTCCGGGTCGCCGATCCGCGGGCTCATGTGCGCCGAGACGACAAGGCCGTGGGCGTCCGCCAGCTCTTTGGCGGCGCGCCAGACGGCGTCGGAGTTGGTCGAGTGGCCGACCAGCACCGGCCAGGCGGCCAGCCGCGTCTCGCCGTCGTCGGGATAGCGGGCGATCTCGGATTCCAGGATGACGATGGCGGCCGCGGAGACCTTGTCCGGATCCTCGTCGCCGCGCGCGCGGCCCTCGACCCATTCGCCGACACGGCCACGGATGCCGGTCTCCGCGAGGCCCTCCATGGTCGCGTCGAGGTGGGTGACGGTGCCGGCTTCGAGGAAGGTTGTCGTGCCGTAGCGGATCATCGCCAGCGCGGCGACTTGCGCGGCCAGCCGCTCGTCGTCCGGCGTCTGGGTGCGGAAGATCGGGATCACCCACTTCATCAGCTTGTCGGACCAGCTGACGTCCGCGCCGCCGCGCTCGAAGCCGCGGGTCAGCGGGTCGCCGGTGATGTGGATGTGCGCGTCGAAGAAGCCTGGCGTGGCGACGAACCGGCGTCCGTCCAGGGTCTTGCGCGCGCGGACTGTCCGAGCCAGCGCCTCGCGCTTGCCCACGGCGGCGATGCGCTCGCCGGCGATGGCGATGGCGCCGTCATCGATGACGCGCCGCTCGGCGTCCATGGTGATCAGCGTAGCGCCACTGATCAGAAGGTCGGCGCTGATGGGTGTGTCGCTCATTCGGCGGCCTGCGCGGCCGGTGCGTCGGCCGGCGCGCCTCGCAGCGTCGGCGGGCGCAGGAACAAGGTGGCCAGGAACATGGCCGCCGTGATGCCGCCGCAGATCAGGAACAGGCCCTGGAAGCTGCCGAACGTGTCCTTCGCCCAACCGCCGAACGCAGGGCCGGCGGCGGCCAGCGTCGACATCAGGCACATGATCGAGAACAGTTCGAGGTTGGCGCGCTTGCCGAAGTACTTCAGCAGCATCACCGTCGGCGGCGTGAACGACAGGCCGTAGCCGATCCCGACGCCGACCGAGAAGACGCCCATAAGGGCCCAGTCGCGCGCCTCGGCCAACGCGAACTGGCCGACCGCAACGGCGCCCATGCAGGTCAGCATTAGCGCCTTGGTCGAGAGCCGCTCGCCCAGCCAGCCGCCCAGCAGCGAGACGACGACGCCGATAAGCGCCTCGAAGCTTAGCATCAGCGCCGCGTCGGGCTTGGCGACGCCGCGCTCGATCAGGTGCTCGACGCCGAACGCGTGGGCGGTCGTGTTGATCAGCAGGTAGGTCGTGTAGACGCCCAAGATCACATAGAACTGCGGGGTCATCAGCGCCCGGCGGACCGTCCAGTCGCCGAGCCCCTCCACCAGTTCGGTTGGCCCGACCTGCTCGGGCGCTTCGGCGCGATGGGCGCTTTCGTCATGGCGGCGCGGCGTGGTGGCGATGGCGAACACGCCGGCGACCGCGGACATGACGACGTAGGTCCACCAGTAAGGCCGCCAGTGTCCGGTCAGGTTCTCGACGCCGACGTAGATCAGCGGCCCGGCGAAGCCGCCCAGCGTGCCGATCGCAAAGTAGGCCCCGAGCGCCGTCGAGCGGCTTTTGAAAACGTCGGTCAGCACGTGGCTGCCCGGGACGGTGCTGACCAGCGCAAAGCCGAGGCCGATCAGGACGGTGGCCAGGAGGTAGCTCCAGACCGGGTTCGCCATCGCCATCGTGCCGAAGCCGGCGATCATCGCGACCATGCCGATGGCCATGGCGCCGCGCACGCCGATGCGGCGGATCAGCACCGCCGGGAGGGGGCTGCCGAGGCCGCAGGCAACGCCCAGCAGCGTGTAGCCGAGGCCCGCGTCCGACCAGTTCCAATTGAGCTCGCGCACCATCGCCGGCAGCGCCACGCCCAGCGACGAGAAGGCGCCCGCCGAGACCACGAAGTAGATCAGGCTCAGCGAGGAGAAGGCGAGCCAGCGGTGGGTCGGGGCGGGCGCCAATGGAACTCCTATTCCCGCGTGTAGTTCGCAGGGATCTGCGGGTCTGAACCACCCTTCACCCAGAGGATGATCTCGTTGCCCCACGGGTCGCGGAAGGCATGGTTGAAGCCGTTGAATTCCTTCCAGTAATGATCCTTCCAGAGGATCTTCGCGCCGCGGTCGGTCGCGCGCTTCAGGATGTCCTCGTGCGACTGGCCGTCGCCGACCAGGATCCAGATCCGCGCCTTGCGGCCGCCGTCGGCCAGCGAGCGCGGCTCGACGCCCTCGGGGTTCGGGTGCGGGCGCGCATTGGACGCCTTGAAGATGCCGAGGTGCAGGTTGCCGATCTCGCTCTCGGACCCGTCCGGATTGAGGTAGTTGCCGCCGGGCACCATGCGGTGGAAGACGCCCCGCGGGCGCTCGTCGTCGCGCCAGCCGAAAACCTCGTTGTAGAACTTGCCCGCCGCGGCGGGATCGTCCGAGGCCAGGTCGACGAAGATCAGCGTGTTCGGCGTGGTGGTCATGCTTCCAGGTCCCTTGGAGTTTCTTACGCTGCGTACTCGGCGCGCTTGGGCGTGAAGACGTCGAGGTTGAGCACCGGCTCGTCGCCGACCACGACGCCCCAGTGGCGCGCGTTCGGCGGCACCACCAGCAGGCCGCCGGGGCCGAGCCGCGTCACCGTCTCGCCGATATGGAAATCGATCTGGCCGGCCAGGATGTAGACGATCTGCTCGTGCGGATGGTCGTGCGGGCGCGGCTCGTGGCCGGGCTGCAGCCGGTTCAGCGAGACGGTCGCGCCCTCGCCGGAGAAGGCCTTGCGCTCGACCCCTTCGCGCACCGGCTCCCAGGGCGTTGCGTTCCAGTCGATCGAATGAATGTCCATCACGACCTCCCTATTCCGCGGCTTGGACCGCGCCGTAGCCGCCGCCGCCCGGCGTTTCCAGCACCACGACGTCGCCGGGCTGCATGGTCATCTTCTTGCCTTCCGACATAGGCTTTCCGTTGACCAGGAAGCGGCCGGCCGCGCCTTCGCCGCCGCCGTCGAGGCCCTCCGGCCCCCGGTCGAGCCGGCTCGGCACCGCGTTCAGCAGCCACGGCTGGTTGGTGCGCATGTGGAAGCCGATCACCTGGCCGTCGCCGCCCGTCGAGCGGCCCTTGCCGCCGGAGCCGAGCCGCAGTTCGCGGCGGTCGAAGACGATCGGCATCGAGGCTTCGAGGATCTCGACCGGCACCGCGGCGACGCCGGTCGGGTAGCAGGTGGCGCTGGGGCCGGGCTTGGTCAGCCGCGCGCCCATGCCGCCGGAGTAGTTGAACATCGACGAGGTGAAGGCCTCGCCGGTCTCGCGCTTGCCCTGGATCTGCACGGTCCA
>DATNEH010000063.1:0-4336 GCA_035553015.1 Caulobacteraceae bacterium
CGTCCTCTTCGGCGATGTCTGGGAGCGGCCGGGGCTTTCCAAGCGCGACCGCAGCCTGATCACGGTGGCGACGCTGGTGGCCCTCTATCGGACGAACGAGCTGCCCTTCCATCTGCGTCGCGCACAGGAGAACGGCGTCAGCCGCGACGAGCTCGTCGAGCTCATCACCCATCTGGCCTTCTACGCCGGGTGGCCCTGTGCGGCGACCGCCGTCGGGATCGCCCGCCAGGCCTTCGCGAGTTAGGGGTCGACTAGGCTGACTCGACATTCATCGCATCCAGATGACTGAGCTGGCGAGTTGGATGGCGGCGAGGAAGTAGACTGCGCGGCGATCGTATCGGGTGGCGATGTGCCTGAAGTGTTTGAGCTTGTTGAAGAAGCGCTCGATGCGGTTCCTCAGCTTGTAGGCGACGCGGTCGTGCGGGATGACGACCTTGCGGCTGCGGGTGGAGGGGATGATGGCCTCGGCATTGGCGGCGGCGATGACGTCCCGCAAGGCGTTGCTGTCGTAGGCCCGGTCGGCGATCACGCCGCCAGCGTCGAGGTCTGAGATGAGCTGGGCGGCGGTGGTGATGTCGTGGGCCTCGCCGCCGGTGAGGATGAAGCGCAGCGGCCGTCCTTGAGCGTCGGTGACGGCGTGGATCTTGGTGGTCAGACCTCCTCGGGAACGCCCCAGAGCCTGATTTTGGCCCCCCCTTTTCCGGTCGCCGCCTGCTGGTGAACCCTGACCAAGGTCGTGTCGAGCATCAGGTACTGGTTGTCCGGATCGCCCGTGAGGCTCTCGAAGATGCGCTCCCAGACGCCGCCCTCGGCCCAGCGGGTGAAGCGCTTGTGCACGCTCTTCCACTTGCCGTACCGCTCCGGCAGGTCGCTCCAGCGTGCGCCGCTCCTCAAGACCCAAAGGACCGCGTTGACGAACAGCCGGTTGTCCGTCCCCGTCCGGCCCGGGTCACCAGGCTTGCCAGCCAGCAACCCTTCAATCCGACCCCATTGCGCCTCGCTAAGTTCGTACCGCTTGACCGCCATCGATCCCTCCGAATCAAACTTCGGAGCCGGATTGATTCAGCACTCTTCAGCGCTGGGAATCCCGAATGTCGATTGGTCCTAGTCGGCCAGCCAGAGCGCCGGCGCCTGGGCCGCCAGCCACTGGGCGAGGGCCGCGTTCACCTCGCGGGGCTTTTCCTGCGCCATCCAGTGGCCGGAGTTGACCACCGCCTCGGTGAGGTTGTCGCAGTGCGCCCGCATCGGGTCGGCCAGCCGCGTGTCGACGGTGGCGCAGATGTAGTCGTAGGCGGCGTGCAGGAAGAGCACGGGCATCGCCAGCCGGCGGCTCTTGGCCTTGGCGGCGTAGGCCATGTTCGGCTGCGCGTTCATGTACCAGCTGTCGGGGCCGAAGAAGCCGTTGCGCTTCAGCGCGCTGGCGTAGGCGTGTTCGTCGGCCTCGGTGAGCACCGTCTCGTCGCGCGGAAGGTCCGGCGCGCCGGCGCCCGGGCCGAACCAGCCGCCCTGAGCGCGGATGGCGGCGGTGATCGCGGGCTGGCCCTTCCCGGCCGGGCTGCCGGCGCGGAACGCCAGCCGGACGAATCCGGGGATGTTGCGCTCGAATCCTTCGACCGCGGCGGCGAAGTTCTCGCGGTAGAACAGCTGATAGTCCCACTGGCCGGCCGGGAACTTGTCCTCCGGATAGATGCCGCGGTCGACGAGCGGTACGACCGTCTCCACGGCGAACCCGTCCGGATGATAGGGCACGCAGAGGGCGGCGACCGCGTGGCAGCGCTCCGGATGCTGCTGCGCCATCGACCAGACCACCGGCGCGCCCCAGTCGTGCCCGACCCACACCGCCTTGTCCGCGCCCAGCGCGTCGAGGAGCTCGAGCATGTCGGCGACGATCGGCTCCTGTCCGTAGTCCTCGTGGCGGCCATAGACGCTGGAGCGGCCGTACCCGCGCATGTCCGGTGCGATGGCGCGAAAGCCGAGGCCGCCGAACACGGTCAGCTGATGGCGCCAGGAGATGGAGAGCTCCGGCCAGCCGTGCACGAAGATGATCGGGGTCGCATCGTCGGCGCCGCACGAGAGGTAGAAGCTGGTGTGGCGGGTGGAGCGGGTCGTGTTCTCGAGCACGGGCATCGGCATGGGCGTCAGTCCTCTTCGGTCGCGTTCGGGTCGATGCGATAGGCGCCGTCGAGCCAGGCGGTGATCTCGCGGGCGGGGGGGTTGTCGATGATCGAATAGCGGGCGCGCAACCGGTGCAGCGCGTCGGCGCCCAGCCGGTCGACACCGGTGTCGTGGAACACGCGGACATGGCGGCGGACGTGGCGCGCGAGCTCCGGCCCGAGCACCTCGGCCGCGGCGCGGTCGAAGGCGCCGAAGTACTGGTAGGCCTCGCCCAGCCGGTAGCTCTCGGCGAGGCTGAGCAGCGGGATGCGGCTGAGATAGGGCTGCAGCGCCGGGTTCACCGCATGTCCGGCGAGGTGCTCGCCGTTGGCGCCCGGCCGGCCGGTGAACGCGCGGATGTAGAGGTAGGGGCTCATCCGCGCCCCGTCGTTGACCGGGTAGTTGTCCCACAGGAACGGCTTGCGCCCGATCGCCTCCGCCACGCGCATCAGGTGGCCGGGGCTGAATTCGCGCGCGCACACTTCCTCGCCGGTCCAGAAGATCTGGATCGCCGGATCGAGGCCGCGTCCAAGCGCGGTCAGGTAGTCCGGCGGCCGGTTGCCGAAGGCGGTGTCGAGCTCGGGGTCGTCGCTGTAGTAGGTCGGGCAGAAGATGATCTCCTTCGCCCCGGTGCGCTCGGCGATCCAGTGCATGATGCGGATCTGATTGGCGGCGACATCCGGCAGGTCGCCGCGCATGTCGTCGAAGAGGATGCCGAGGATCTCGACGCCGACCGCGTCCAGTTCGGCGAGCTTGGCCGCCAGCGCCGCCTGCGCCTCGTCGCCGAAGTCGCGGTAGACCTCGAACGGGCTGAGGCCGACGCCGAAGCGGACGCCGGCGGCGCGGCATTGGGCGGCGAAGGCCTCGATGGCGCTCCGCGACTCCGCCGGCCACGGCTCGCGCCAGCGCTTGCGGAGGAAGGCGTCGGCCTTCGGCGCGTAGATGTAGAAGTCGAACCCGTGGCGGCCCATGAACGCGGCCTGGTCGGCGCGCTCGGCCCAGGTCCATGGGTGGCCGTAATAGCCCTCGATCAGCCCGAGCGGCGGCGTGGTCATGCGATGGTCCTTCGGGTTCAGACGCGCCCGAGCTTGAGGAGCTCGATATCGGTGTCGTCGGTCAGCGTCGCGGCGTAGATCACCGTGCGTCGCACCGGGTCGACCGCAAAGCCCCGGTCGAAGGCGTAGCCGGGCGCCTCGGCGACCACGCGCGGCGGCCCGCCGGCGATCGGCTGGCTCATGATCCGCGCCGGATGGCCGAACGGGTCGTCGACATAGTCGATGGCATCGCCGGAAATGGTCCAGAGGTTGGGAAAGCCGGACCGCGGCAGGGCGGTGATCCGCTTCGGCTGCGCCTCGATGCGCCAGACCCCGGGCGCGTCGGCGCGGGCGCCGTAGAGCTCGCCGCCGCGGGCCTGCACGGTCATCCAGCCGTACGGCGAGGCGGGTTGCGCCGGGCCGACCGGGGCCACGCTGGCGCGATAGAGCCGCCAGCCGCCGGCGTCGCGGCCGGGAAAGATCAGGCTGCGCCCGTCCGCCGCCCAGGCCGGGGCGCCGAGCTGGGCGCCCGAGAAGCGGACCTGTCCGAGATCGCGCCCGTCCAGGTCGACGATGCGGATGACGAGCTTGCCGCCGCTCTCGGTCGGAAAGGCCAGCCTCGAGCCGTCGGGCGAGAAGGTCGGGCCATCGACGTAGACGTCGCTGGGCAGCTTGACGAGCCGGCGGAACTCGCCGCCCGGCGGGCGGATCCACAGACCCGGCTCGCCCGAGCGCCAGGCCGCCATGGCCAGGGTCCCGTCGGGGGCGATCGAGGGGGCGCCGTCGATGGCGCGGCTCGGATCGACGATGGTCGGCGGTCCGCCGGGGGCGGTCGGCGGCGAGGCGAGGTTGTAGACCTCGGTGTTGACCTCGATGGCCACGAGATCCTTCGGCCCGGTGGCGAGACGGCCCATCTGCAGCGGGCCGGACATGACGTGGATCGGCGCGCCGCCGTCGACCGGATAGGCCCAGATGACGTTGTCGCCATTGACGCGCCCGGCCAGCAGCACCGCCTTGGAGTCGCTGGTCCAGCCGCCGGGCGAGAGGTCCCAGCCCTTGGCGAAGCTGCGCTCGGCGCCGGTGGTCAGGTCGCGGATGATCAGCGGCGCGACGAGGTCGCTGAGCGAGCGTTCGAAGCTCAGCCAGCG
>DATNEH010000064.1:0-7999 GCA_035553015.1 Caulobacteraceae bacterium
CAGTCGGCGAAGTCGACGGTGGTGAGCAGGCAGATGTCGGCCATGGAGAAGGCCTCGCCCGCGAGCCAGGTCTTCCCCTCGAGCTCACGGTTCAGGTAGCGCTGGGCGCCCTTGTAGGTCTCGCGGTTCGACTCGCCGAAGTCCTTGTACTGATGAATGAGCGCCGCCGTGCGCGGATGCGCGTGTCGCCAGTAGTTCCCCACCGGCTGCATCAGCACGAACTCGACGCGGCGCACCCACATGTCGACCTGCGCCTTCTCGACGGCGGTGCGACCGAACAGCGACGGATCCGGATGCATCTCCTCGAAGTAACGGCAGATCGCCACCGTCTCGGAGATGGTGGTCCCGTCGTCGAGCTCCAGCGTCGGCACCTGGCCCAGCGAGTTCTTGGCGCGGTAGCTCTCCGACTTGTGCTCGCGCGTCATCAGGTCGACCGGCGTCTCCTCGAGCGCGATGCCCTTCTCGGCAAGGAACATGCGCACCCGCCGCGGGTTCGGCGCCGGCTTCGGCGCGCCGTAGAGCTTCATGGGAGCCTCCTGAATGCGCCCCCACCTCGCACGCGCCGCGCGCGCCTTGCAAGAACGCGGCTAGCAGGCCGCGGGCGCCCACTGGTAGGCGCCGCGATCCGCGCGCCAGATCCAGCGGCCGCAGTCGGCCGGCGGCCCGCCGGCGCTCCAGCCGACGGTGGGCGCCGGGCCGTCGGCGTACCCATCGTCGTCCTCGTCATACCCCTGGCCGCCGGCATAGTAGGCGTCGTCCGGAGGTGAGTAGCCGTAGGCGAACGGCTGATAGGCCCCGTACTGGTCCGGGTACGAATAGGCATAGTCGGCGCCGTAGCCGCCCACGGGATAGGCGCCGGCGTCGTAGTCGCCGCCGTACGGATAGTAGCCGCCGTAGCCGACCCCGAACGTGACGTTGCCGCCATAGCGGCCGCCGTCGGCGTAGCCATAGCCGCCGCCGTAGAGCCGACCGCGATAGTCGCTGCGGTAGGCCGTTCCGCCGTGGCGGACGTAGCGGTGGTCGTAGGCTCGCGCGCTGGCGTCGTAGCCGTGTCCGCTCGCCGGTCGCGCATGGGCGCCGTCGGTGCGGTAACCATCGCGGTCCTGCGCCTGCGCCGCGAGCGGACCCGCGGCGAGCGCCGCCACCGCCAATATGGCAAGTTTAATCATTGCAGCCTCCCGTACGCCCCGCGGCCGCCTGCCGGGGGTCACCCGGACGCCAAACGCATGGTCAACGCGAAGGTTTCAGGCGGCCCCGGACAGGCAGCACTTCTTCGCCTTGCGCCCGCTGCCGCACGGACAGGGATCGTTGCGCCCGACGCGCCGGAACGGGTTGGTGATCGGCGCTTGCGGCGCCCAGTCATCGGCCTCGGCCCCGCCATCGTCCCAGCCTTCCTCCGTCGAATCGCCTTCCCAGGTGAACGGCTCCAGCGCCCGGTAGACATCCTCGATGTAGCCGAGGTGCGCGCGCTCGAAGCGCTCCGCATCGCCCGGCGCACGAAGCGCCGCCGTCAGATCCTCGCGGAAGTCGTCGACGGTCATGATGTTCTCAGGCAGCCGCCGATCGAGCGTCTGCTCCACGCGCGGTGCGAGGTCGCTGAGGCCCAGCAGCGCGATCGCGTTGATCCAAGCCAGCCAGACACACTCGCCATCGTCGGCCAGCGGCTTTTGGTCGATCGCTTCGAGAAGACGCTTCAGCCGCACGAGCTCGATGCGTCCTTCCCACGTCAGCCAGGTGGCGGCGCCAAGCAGGGCGTTACGGACATATTCGTCGCGGCCGCGGTCTGCGATGGCGGCGAAGAGAGAGTCGCCGTCGCCGTCGAAGACGCCGGCCATGATGCGCGGAAGCGTGGCGGTGATCGCGTCGCCGAGCAGATCGTCGAGCACGGGTTCCGGCAGCGCGAGCATCCGCAACAGCGGAGCGCAAGCGGCGGGATGGCGCGCCGCGCCGAGGACGTGGAGGCCGCGAAAAAGGATCGTCGTTTCGCGATCTGAAAGCACCTCGCCCGCGATGGCGCGCTCCATCAGCGCGATGATTGGCGGCGCGGATTCCGCGGGCCGCGCCAGGCATGCCGTCAAATGGAAGACATCGGGCTGGTCGCCGTCAGCCAGCGCCTGGACGCAGGCTTCGATCGGCCATTCGAGCAACTGGCCGAACCCGGCTTCCGCCAAGGCGTCTTGGCCTTCGTGATCGGTCGGCAAACTCATCTCAGTCACCCTCCGTCCGCGCGCTGCTCAGCCGCCGGCGTCCGGCCTGCGGGCGCGGGCCTCGAGCTCGCTGGCGACCACGACGTAGCGCAGCATGTCGTTGAAGTGCAGCTCGGCCAGCGACGGCGGCGGCGGCGGGATCGGCGGGCCCTCGAGGATGATCGGCCGGATGTCGGGCGAGGCCCCGGTCGACGTCCCGGTCGAGCCATGCCGCCGCGCCAGCGCGTGCTCGGCCTCCTCCAGCACCCACTTCGACCCCGCCGCATGCGACGACCAGAACAGCAGGAAGAGGTCGCAGCGGTCGATCTCGGCGAACAGCCGCTCGCGCCACGCTTCGCCGGGCTCGATCGAGAGGATGTCCTGGAAGTAGTCGATGCCGGTGGCGCGCAGCGTCTGGGTGGTCTTCAGCACTTCGGGCCGGTCGAGGCTCGAGTAGGAGAGGAAGGCGCGGTCGTAGCGCCTGGCGAAGTCGCCGGCCAGTTCGGCGTGCGCGGCGATCGCCGCCTCGGCCGGCGCCACCGTCAGCGTGAACGAGAGCCGCCCGAGCGGCACGCCCTCCACGAGCACGCGGGCGGTCAGCACGCGCTGGCCCAGCTTCGCGTCAGCCGCGGCCGTGACCGCGAACTGGGCGGCGCAGGGGCGGCCGCGCCAGATCACCGGCTGGATCGATTCCTCCAGGCCAAGCCCGCCGGCGTCGAGCATGATGTCGACCCGCGCGCCGCGCGCCAGCTCGAGCCCGAGCGTGGTCTGCCCGCGCGGCGCGGCCTCGGCGTCCGCCGCGCGGGCGCGCTCGGCCACCGCGTCGGCCTGGTCGACCAGATGCAGGTAGATCTGCACCAGCGCCACGTCGCCGGCGCGCATCTGCTTCGGGGCGAAGGCGCTGACGTCGACCTCGTCGCGGATCGGCGGCGGCTCCTGGGGCGGCTCCGGGGGCGGCTCCTGGGGCGGTTCTGGGGGCGGTTCCGGCGACGGCCCGCCTGCGCCGGCCATCGCCATCGCGATCAGCGCCGCTTCGCCGGCCACGTTCGCCGCGTTGTCCGCGTCGGGGGTCGGGCAGCGGGTGAAGCGCAGGGGCGGGCCCTGCCCGGACGCCGCGGTCAGGCTCTCGCCGCTTACGCGATAGGTGGTCGCGCCGCCGCCCGGCGCGCCGACCACCACGCCGCCGTCCGGCTCGACGCGCTGGATCGCGCCGATCTCGATCGGGCCGGCGGCGCCTTGCCCGATGAGGCGGCCCTCGACGACGGTCAGGTAGGTGGGCCGCCCACAGTCGCCGTCGAGCCCCCAGGCGCCCGCCAGCGCCCGCACAGGATCGCCCGCCGACGCGTCCGGAGCGTCTGGGCCGGTGGGCGACGGCGAAGTCGAGTCGGGTCCGCCCGGCGACGCGACGGGCCCGGCTGTCGTGTCGTTCACCGGCGCTGGAGCGCCGACCATGGGACCGGCGACCGGGCGCGGCCCACCGGTCTGCATCAGCGCGGCCGAGCCGATCACCAGCACGCCGACCGCCGCTGCGCTCCCCCATAGCGCCGGATGCGGTCCGCGGCGACGGCTCGGCGGCGCCGGGGCGCCAGCCGACGGCATCGGTGGCGGCGGCCGCGCCGACATCGGCGGTGGCGGGTCGGATGGCGCGGCGCTGGAAGCAAGCTCGCCGCGACTCCAGTCGACCTCGTTCGACGATCCGGGGCGGCCCCAGGCGTCCGCTGGGGGCCTCGACGTCACGAACGGCGCGGCGCCGGCCAGCGCCGCCTCGCGGCGACGCTCTTCCAGCCAGCCCAGCGACCCGCTCGAAGCGCCCCAGCTCGCCGCGATCGGTTCAGGCGGCGGCGAGGCCGACCAGCCCTCCGAAAGGGCGGCGGCGGGGGGCGGAGGCGACCATGCTGATAGCGTCGGTGGCGGCGGCGAAGCTTCCCAGGCGGATGAAGCGGACGGCGATGCGGCGTCAGCCCACCCCTCCGACGCCTCACCGGCCTCCGCTGCTGGCTGAGCCTCGGAAGCCGGGGCCGGGGCCGCGGAAGGCGGCTCGGTCAGCGGCGGCAATTGGTCTGCCATTTCGCGCAGCAGGGTGAGCCAGGATCGAAGCAGGTCCATCGTGGGATCGCCGGTCGACTGCATCACGACGTAGGTGAGGCCGAGCGCCTGATCCTGAACGATGTCGGTGAGGCGCAGGCCGAGCGCCCGGTCGAACCGCATCGTCCGCCGCAGCGCCTGGATGGTTATCGGATCGCCTCCCGCCCGCGGCGACAGAACCCAGATGGCCGCGTCCTGGCGCGTCGTCTCGTGCTGCGCCTCGTAGAGATCTCCGGCGTCGCGCGTCGCGAGCTGGCGGCCGAGGCGCCACTGTCCGCCGAGCACGTGGCCCTCGCGCACAGGGCCCTCGCGCGGCCCGGTCGCGTCGCTCGGGGGCGGCGAGGGCGCGTCTTCGTCCATCATTCAGCGGGGCGCCGGCGCCAGGCCGCGGTCGGCCAGGCGCATGTCCGGGTGACAGCTCCGAAGACTGTGCGGCGACGCATCGCGCCCCTCCAACCCATGCCGTCAGGATACCGGCGCAACCTGCCGGGTCAAACGCGCGGCTTTCCGTGGCGTCCGGCGGCGATCTCGCCTACTGAGCGCCGCCATGCCTGAACAGCTTCTCGGCCCCACCTCGCAGTCGTTCATCTCGCAGCGCCTGCGCCTGAACTATGTCGACTGGGGCAATCCGGGCGCGCCGCCGCTGATCCTGCTGCACGGCGGGCGCGACCACTGCCGCAACTGGGACTGGGTCGCCGCCGACCTGCGCCGCGACTACCACATCATCGCGCCCGACCTGCGCGGCCACGGCGATTCAGCCTGGTCGGAGAGCGGCGACTATTCGATCAGCGCGTTCGTCTACGACCTCGCCCAGCTGATCCACCAGCAGCACCTGGCGCCCTGCCGGATCGTCGCCCACTCGCTCGGCGGCTCGATCGCGCTGCGCTACGCCGGCGCGTTTCCCGAGACCGTGGTCAAGCTGGTCTCCATCGAGGGGTTGGGGCCGTCGCCGACCATGATGGCCGAGCGCGCCGCGCGCGGGCCGGTGGAGCGCACCCGCACCTGGGTGGCCGAGACGCGCCGCCTCGCCGCGCGCATCCCGCGCCGCTATCCGACACTGGAGGACGCCTTCCACCGCATGCAGGACGAGAACAAGCACCTGACCGAGGCGCAGGCGCGCTATCTGACGCTGCACGGCGCCATGCAGAACGAGGACGGCACCTACAGCTGGAAGTTCGACAACTACGTTCGCTCGTTCTCGCCGGTCGACCTGCCGGAGGGTGAGCTGCACGACCTCTGGCGCAACATCTCCTGCCCGATCCTGTTCGTGAACGGCAAGGAAAGCTGGGCCTCCAACCCGGAGAAGGACGGCCGCATGCAGTACTTCCGCGATGGGCGCGTGGTAGAGTTCGAAGGCGCCGGCCACTGGGTCCACCACGACCGCCTGGAGGCCTTCCTCGAGGCGGTGCGGGCGTTCCTGTAGCGATCCTCCCCCGCGGGGAAGGATTCACCGCCCCGCGAACACCGGCGCGCGCTTTTCTACGAACGCCATCGAGGCGGCCTTGTGGTCCTCGGTCATCATGGTGCGGACCATGTGCAGCGCCTCGATGTCCAGCAGCTCCGAGAGCGAGACGTTGGCCGAGGCGTTGAGGTTCTTCTTCATGTAGCCGACCGCGATGGTCGGCAGGCCGGCGAGGTACTTCGCGTAGGCCTTGCCCTCGGCCTCCAACTGATCGGCCGCGACCGCCTTGTTGACGATGCCGAGCCGCGCGGCCTCGGCGCCGGTGATCACGTCGGCGGTGAAGTAGAGCTCGCGCGCCTTGGCCGCACCCACCAGGTGGGTGAGGAACCAGCTGCCGCCATAGTCGCCGGCCAGGCCGACCTTCGAGAAGGCGGTGGTCATCTTCGCGCCCTCGGCGGCGATGCGCAGGTCGCAGGCGAGCGCCAGCGAGAGCCCGGCGCCGGCCGCCGCGCCGGGGATCACCGCCAGCGTTGGCTTCGGCATCTCGTGCAGCCACTTCACGACTTCCATGCCGGAGCGCAGGCCCGCGACGCGCTGCTCGAAGCTGGGTCCCTGGCCCTGGCCAACCCCGGCCCCGCGGCTGGTGTCTGCCGCAAAGCCCTTGACGTCGCCACCGGCGCAGAACGCGCCGCCAGCGCCGGTCAGCACCAGCACGCGGGTCGCCGGATCGGCCGCATGGCGACGCACCGCCTCGCTGAGCGCCGCGCCCATCGGGCCGGAGAGGGCGTTGCGGGCCTCGGGCCGATTCATGGTCAGCGTCGCAACGCCGTCCTCGAAGGTCTCGATCAGATGGTCGGTCATGGCCTGATATCCTCGGCGCGTTGCCTCGAGGCTCTCGCTCGCGGCCTCGCCGGCTCATCTAGGCAGAAAACCAACCCCGGCTCCAGGGCGCCGCGAGGGCACGGGCCGGCACGCGGTCAGGCCTTGCGCGCGTTGGTCCAGATCACCTGACCGACGCCGAGCGCAGCGAGGATCGCGCCGTAGAGCGCCCAATGCCAGTCGCTGACCATGAAGCCGCGCATGATCGCCGCTGGCCCCACGTGCAGCCCCTGGCCGATCCAGATCAGCCCCATCAGGATCACCAAGAGGCCCAGCAGCGTGCTGAAGATCCGCATTACGATGTCGAACACCTTGCGCATCGGGCTCTCCCCCGCCGATGTTGGATACGAAAGCAAGTTCGGCCGCGCCGGCCGCGCGGTTACACGGCGCCGGACGATGGACGTCAGCGTTGCCCGGATAACGGCGTTTTGCCCGCTTCCATGACCCGGCGTCCGGCAAGCTAGGGCTGCGTCCGCCATGACCGACCTGATCCTCCACCACTACGACAACTCGCCGTTTTCCGAGAAGGTGCGGCTGCTGTTCGGCTTGCGCGGGCTCGCCTGGCGCTCGGTGATCCAGCCGGTGATCATGCCGAAGCCGGAGCTGACGCCGCTGACCGGCGGCTATCGGCGCATCCCCGTGATGCAGGCCGGCGCCGACGTCTATTGCGACACCCAGGTCATCCTCGACGAGGTTGCGCGGCGCTCCGGCGGACCGCTGGAAGGCGCCGGCTGGGCGATCAACCTGTGGGCCGACCGCCTGTTCTTCCAGGTCACCGTGCCGATCATCTTCGGCGAGATCGAGGTGCCGAAGGAGTTCATCGAGGACCGCGAGAAGCTGTCGGGGCGGCCGTTCGACGCCGCCGCGATGAAGGCCGCCAGTCTGCCGATGCAGGGCCAGTGGCGCGCGCAGGCGGCCTGGCTGGAGGAGGCGCTCGGCGCATCAGCCTGGATCTCCGGCGACAAGCCGGGCCTCGCCGACATCGCCGCCTACATGAACCTCTGGTTCCTCGGCGGCGCGGTGCCGAAGACCACCGAGGCGCTGACGGCAGGCTTCACCCGGCTGCAGGACTGGCGCGGCCGCGTGCGGGCGATCGGCCACGGCCAGCGCAGCGAAATGACCCCGGCCGAAGCGCTGGAGGTCGCCAGGTCGAGCCAGCCCGCGCCCTACGCCGATCATGATCCGGCCGATCCGCTCGGCCTCGCGCCCGGCGCGCCGGTGCGGGTAATGGCCGACGACTACGGCCGCGAGCCGATCGACGGCACGCTGGTCGCGGCCAACCCCGGCCGCATCGTGGTGGCGCGCGAGGACGCCGCCCTAGGCGCGCTGCATGTCCACTTCCCGCGGGCTGGCTACGTGGTCGTCGGCCGCTAGCGCGTCTGGTTCCTCGAGCAGGCGCGCTCGGAAGATCAGCCCGGAGATGATTGCGCCGATCGGCGGGGCGACC
>DATNEH010000065.1:0-4735 GCA_035553015.1 Caulobacteraceae bacterium
GCTGCGAGACCGCCGTGTAGACCTCGGTGAGTTTGGGATCGTACCTGGAGCCGAGAAATGCGTAGGGCGCGATCAGCGCGCCAGTGGAGACGCCGGTCACCAGCTTGAACTCCGGCCGCGTGCCGGCCTCGGTCCAGCCGACCAGCAGGCCGGCTCCGAACGCGCCGTCGTCGCCGCCGCCGGAGATCGCCAGCATGCTGACCGGCGGCAGCGGCCCGGTCTGGCCGGTGCTCCGGCGCCAGGCCAGCTCGCGGCGCACCGAGGCGCGCGCCTCGGCCGCGTAGCCGGCGATGTCGCGGGCCGGCAGGAAGCGGCACTGGTCGAGGCGGCTGAGATCCTCGCCTTGCCGGCCGACGGCCTGCAGGGTGGACGGCGGCAGGCAGCCGGCGATCTCCGGCTCGACCGTCGCCACCTCGTCGGGCGGCTCGGCCGGCAGCCGCGGCAGGCTCTGGCAGCCCGGCAAGGCGAGCAGGAAGGCGGCGCCGGCGAGGGCGCCGAAGCGGCGGAAGGAAGAGGAGGTCAGCCGCACGGCGATATAACCTCGAGTGGCAGCACGCGGAACCTCTGCCTAACCACCGCGGGCGGGGCCGACCCATCGGGTGAACCACGCAGCCGGCGTCTCGATGGTCCCCCGGATGCGGGCCCTAAGGGTGCGACCGGTGTTTTTCGGCAGGCCGGCAGGCTTGCCCACGCGCCGCGAAGCCGGACATATGCGGGGCCCTGCCCGCCGGCCGAGGACACCGATGGAGACGGAAGCGTCGGTCGACGCGATGATCGCCACCTTCGAGCGCGCCCTGGAGGGGCGACCCGGCTATGCGCTCGGCATGGCCGGGCTGGCGGAGGTGGCCCGCCGCGAGAAGCGGCCGTTGAAGGCGTACGAGCTGGCCTGCAAGGCGCTGGCGGCGGCGCCGGACGATCCGGAAGTGGTCGTGCGGGCGCGCCGCCTGCTGCACGGGCTCGCGCCGCGCTACCACGTGCGGATGATGAACGAGCCGGGCCGCAACGCGGCCTGGGACAGCGCGCTGCGCCGCGCGATCGGCCCACAGACGCGCGCGCTGGAGATCGGCACGGGGGCCGGGATGCTCGCCCTGATGGCGGCGCGCGCCGGCGCCCGGAAGGTGACGACCTGCGAGATCTCGCCGCTGATGGCGCGGCTCGCCAGCCAGATCGTCGAGGCGAACGGCTACGCCGACCGCATCGATGTGGTCGCCAAGTCGTCGCTCGACCTCGCCGTCGGCGTCGATCTGGACGAGCCTGCCGACCTCCTCTTCTGCGACATCTTCGGCGACGACCTGGTGAGCTTCGATCCGCTGCCGCTCGTGGCCGACGCGCGGCGGCGGCTATGCAAGCCGGACGCCCGCGTGATCCCCGCAGCCGCCGTGCTCCGCGTCGCGCTGGCGCACTTCGAGCAGTATCCGCTGCTGGCGCAAATCTCTTCGGCCGCCGGCTTCGACTTCGCGCCGTTCGCCGGCTTCGCGCCGGCCAAGGTGGAGACGCCGGTCGGGACGCCCGGCCTGAAGCTGCTGTCGGAGCCGGCCGACCTCTTCCGCTTCGACCTCGCCAGCGACCATCCGCGGCAGGGCCGCGCCGAGGTGGCGCTGCAGGCGGCCGAGGACGCCCTGCTGAACGGAGTCATCGGTTGGCTGCGGCTGGAGCTCGACGCCGAGACGGCGCTCGACGCAAGGCCGGATCCCGACAAGCGCGCCTTCGCGAGGCCGGCGTTCTGGCCGCTGCCGGCGCCGGTCCAGGTCCGGCGCGGCGATGTCATCCGGGTCTGCGGCGAGCACCGCGAGAGCGTGCTCACCATCTGGCGGGGCGCCTGAGATGCCGCGGTCCGAGAGGCTGGGACCCGAGATGTTGAGGCTCGACGGCGGCGGCCAGACGATGCTGCTGAACTCGAGGGCCGGGCGGCCGACCCTCGCCTATTGGGGCCCGGCGCTGCCGGCCGACATCGATGCGGCGGCCGTGGAGGCGCTGGGCGCCCGCGCGGTCGGCGGCGGCCAGCTCGACGCCGGCGAGGCGTTCGACCTTTTCCCGGAAGCCGGCCGCGGCTTCACCGGCCATCCGGCGCTGGCGCTCTCGCGCGAGAACGGCGGCTTCGTCACCCAACTGGCCTTCGCGGGGGCGCGGGCCGAGGGCGAGGACCAGGTCATCGTGCTTGCCGATCCGGCGGCGGGCGTCGAGGTCAGCCTGCGGATCGGGCTCGATCCCGGGAGCGGCGTCGCCGCGTTCCGCAGCCGCCTGGTCAACACCGGCGCAGATCCGCTGCGCATCGACTGGATGGCGGCCGCGGCGCTGCCGCTCGCCCACGACGAGGTGATGCTGTGGGGCGGGCGCTGGTCGCTGGAGTTCCAGACCGGACGCCAGCGCCTGGCCGACGGCCTGATCGTCAAGGACAACCGCACCGGCCGCACCTCGCACCACGCGCCGCCGTTCGCCGTCGTCGGCCAGCCGGGGTTCGGCGAAGCGCACGGCGAGGCGCTGGGGGTTCACCTCGGCTGGAGTGGCGATGCGCGGCTGCTCTTCGAGCGGCTGCGCGACGGGCGGATGCAGGCGCAAGGCGGCGAGCTCTTCCTGCCCGGCGAGCTGACGCTGGCGCCCGGCGAGGCCTACGAGACGCCGATCCTCTATGCCGCACGATCGGAGGCCGGGCTGAACGGGCTCTCCGACCGCTTTCACCCGTTCGTGCGCCGCCGCATCCTGGGCGGCCGGCTGGCGGGCAAGCCGCGGCCGGTGAACTTCAACACCTGGGAGGCGATCTACTTCCGCCATGAGCTCGGCGAGTTGAAGGCGCTGGCCGATCTCGCCGCTGAGGTCGGCGCCGAGCGCTTCGTGCTCGACGACGGCTGGTTCGAGGGCCGCGACGACGACACCACCAGCCTCGGCGACTGGCGCCCCGATCCGCGCAAGTATCCGGACGGCCTCGGCCCGCTGATCGACCACGTGCGTGGGCTCGGCCTGGAGTTCGGTCTCTGGGTCGAGCCGGAAATGGCCAATGCGGCCTCGCAGCTGCTGGCCGCGCATCCCGACTGGACGTTGCATGCCGAGGGTCGCCGCCAGCCGCTCGGACGCGGCCAGTACGTGCTGGACCTCACCCGCGCCGAAGTGGCCGAGGCGATCTTTGCGCAGCTCGACGCGCTGCTGGCCGCGCACCCGATCGGCTACCTGAAGTGGGACATGAACCGCGACCTGACCCACGCGGCCAGCCACGGGCGCCCGGCCAGCCACCGCCAGACGCTCGCCGCCTACGCGCTGATCGACCGCCTGCGCGCCGCCCATCCGGCCGTCGAGATCGAGAGCTGCGCCTCCGGCGGCGGCCGCGCCGACTACGAGGTGCTGAAGCGCACCGACCGCATCTGGACCTCCGACAACAACGACCCGCTCGACCGGCAGTCCATCCAGCGCGGCTTCTCGGTGTTCTTCCCGCCCGAGGTGATGGGCGCGCACGTCGGACCCAGCCCCAGCCACACCACCGGCCGTCGCACCAGCCTGGCGACACGCGCCTGGACCGCCCTCTTCGGCCACATGGGCATCGAGGCCGACGTGCGCGGCTTCTCGGACGCGGAGCGCGCGCAGCTCGCCGAGATCATCGCGCTCTACAAGCAGCACCGCGCGCTACTGCACGGCGGCCGCATGCTGCGGCTGGAGGCTGAGCCCGGCGCCATCGCCTTCATGGTGGTCGGCGCGGCGGGCGCGCTGGTCAGCTACGCGCGGCTGGAGACCATGCGCCACGCCGGGTTGGCGCCGCTGCGCCTGGCGGGACTGGATCCCGACGCCCGCTATCGAATCCGCCTGCTGACCCCGGCCCGCAACGCGCCGCTGGCAACGGCGACCGCGACGGGGCGGCTGCTGGAGGTGATGGGCCTGCCGCTGCCACTGCTGGGTCCCGGCGGGATGGCGGTGTTCCATTTGGAGCGGGCTTAGCTCGTCGGTCTCTCTGGATCAGCGGCGGCGGCCGATGCCGCGCATGCTCCCCTCCCGGCTACGGGGCGGGTGACGCGGGTAAGCCCGGCGCCGGGCGGAGGAACCAATCGCTTCAGGCGGGGTCGAACTCGCTGACCAGGTGGCCGGGCTCGACCTCGATCAGCTTGGGCACGTAGGGCGGCTCGACGCTCAGCTTCGAGGGCAGGAAGCGCAGGGGCGCTCGGGGGTCCAGGGGGCTGGGCGGCTCGCCTTCGAGGCGCACCCGCGGACGGTTCCGCTCGCGCACCGGGTCGGGGATCGGGGCGGCGGCCAGCAGCGCCTGGGTGTAGGGGTGGCGCGGGTCGCGGTAGAGCTGGTCGCGGTCGGCCATCTCCATCACCCGGCCGAGGTAGAGCACCAGGATGCGGTGGCTGATCTCGCGCACCACGGCGAGGTCGTGGCTGATGAACATCATCGCCAGCCCCATCTGGCGCTGCAGCTCGATGAGCAGGTCGATGATCTGCGCGCGGATCGAGACGTCGAGCGCCGAGACCGCCTCGTCGCAGATCACCAGCTGCGGGCTCAGGATCATCGCGCGGGCGATGCCGACGCGCTGGTTCTGGCCGCCGGAAAGCTCGTGCGGGTAGCGGTTGACCAGCTCGGGCGAGAGACCGGCCTTCAGCATCATCGCCGCCGCCTCGGCCTGCCGCTCGGCGCGCGACATGCCGGGCCGGTAGACGCGCAAGGGCTCGGCGATCGAGTCGCCGACGGTGGCGCGTGGATCGAGGCTGGCCAGCGGGTCCTGGAAGACGATCTGCAGGTCCTTGCGCGC
>DATNEH010000066.1:0-3892 GCA_035553015.1 Caulobacteraceae bacterium
GAGGCCGGCGAGGATGCGCAGGAGCGTCGACTTGCCGGCGCCGTTGCGGCCCACCAGGCAGGCGCGAGAGCCGGGCCCCAGCGCGAGATCGACGCCGTCGAACAACTGGCGCGGCCCGTCGGCCAGGCGCACGTCCTTCAACGCGAGGATCGGCGGCCGGGCGGCCATGGCGAGCTCAGATGTCCGCGTAGACCTTGCGCTCGCCGGCCATGCCCGGGTGCGTCACCGCGCCGAGATGCGCCGGGCCGACGCCCTGCGCGTACTTCCAGAGCGCGCCGGAGCCGTAGTCGGTGACGATCGGTCGCCAGTGGCGCTTGCGGTTCTCCAGCTCGATCGGGTCGACCTCCAGGTCGATCGTGCCGGCGTCGGCGTCGATCGAGATGATGTCGCCGTCCTTCACGAGGGCGATCGGCCCGCCGTCCTGCGCCTCGGGGCCGACGTGGCCGACGCAGAGACCGCGCGTGCCGCCGGAGAAGCGGCCGTCGGTGATCAGCGCCACCCTGTCGCCGCGGCCCTGGCCGGAGAGCGCCGCGGTGGTCGACAGCATCTCGCGCATGCCAGGCCCGCCCTTCGGCCCCTCGTAGCGGATCACCAGCACGTCGCCATCCTTGTAGTCGCCGCGCTCGACCGCCTCGAAGCAGGCCTGCTCGCCGTCGAACACCCGCGCCGGGCCGCGGTGGGCGCGGTGCGAGCTCATGCCGGCCACCTTGACGATGCCGCCGTCCGGCGCGAGCGAGCCCCAGACCCCGACCACGCCGCCGGTCGGCGACAGCGGATTCGTATGCGGGCGGATGACGTCCTGGTTGCTGCGCCACACCACGTCCGCCACGTTCTCGGCGATCGTCTTGCCGGTGACGGTCATGCAGTCGCCGTGGATCAGGCCCGCCTCCAGCAGCGTTTTCAGCAGCATCGGCACACCGCCGGCCTCGCCCATGTCCTTGGCCACGTAGCGGCCGCCGGGCTTCAGGTCGGCCAGGTGCGGCGTGCGCCGGAAGATGTCGGCCATGTCGCGCAGCGTGAACGAGATGCCGCACTCGTGCGCCATCGCCGGCAGGTGCAGGCCGCCGTTGGTCGAGCCGCCGGTCGCCGCCACCACCACGGCGGCGTTCTCGAACGCCTCGCGCGTGCAGATATCCCGTGGACGGATGTTCCTCTCGATCAGCCGCACCACCGCCTCTCCCGAAGCGACCGCATACTGATCGCGGCTCTCGTAGGGCGCCGGCAGCGCGGCCGACAGCGGCAAAGCGAGGCCGATCGCCTCGGAGACGCAGGCCATCATGTTGGCGGTGAACTGGCCGCCGCAGGCGCCGTCGCCCGGGCAGGCGACCTGCTCCAGGCTGCAGAGGTCGTCGAGGCTCATGCGCCCGGCCGAGTGCATGCCGACGCCCTCGAACACGTCGACCACGGTGACGTCCCGGCCCTGCCAGTGGCCGGGCAGGATGGAGCCGCCGTAGAGGAACACGCTGGGCACGTTGAGGCGCAGCATCGCCATCATCATGCCGGGCAGGGACTTGTCGCAGCCGGCGACGCCGACCAGCGCGTCGTACGAGTGGCCGCGCATGGTCAGCTCGACGGAGTCGGCGATCACCTCGCGGCTGACGAGCGAGGAGCGCATGCCCTCGTGGCCCATCGCGATGCCGTCGGTGACGGTGATCGTGCAGAACTCGCGCGGCGTCGCGCCGCCCGCCCTCACGCCCTGGCTCACTGCGTGCGCCTGGCGCATCAGTGCCGTGTTGCAGGGCGCCGCCTCGTTCCAGCACGACGCTACGCCGACGAACGGCTGGTTGATCTCGCGCGTGCCGAGCCCCATCGCGTAGTAGTACGAGCGGTGCGGCGCCCGCGCCGGCCCCTCGGTCACATGGCGGCTGGGCAGCTTCGACTTGTCCCAGGATCCGTCGGGTTTGCGATGCATGACGCGCCTCTTAGCAAAGAAGGGGCGCATCCCTAGCGGAGGGTTCGCAAACTGCAAACCCGACGGCGGTCAGAGGCGCGCGATCGCGTCGCGATAGCGCGCCTCGTGCGCGGCCTCGACTACCCGGTCCCACGCCGTGAAGACGCCGTCCGCAGAGCCCTCCAGGCCCTCCAGGTGTGTGTGCCAGCCGGCCATCTGGCCGGGTTCGGGAAGACCGTGGCCGCTGTTCCTCAGCGTGAGCACGCAGCCGCCGCCGTCTGGCTCGAGCTCGAAGCGCACGACGCTCGGGTTCGGCTGGCCCACACGGTCGGGCCAGGTCCAGGCGATCAGGCGCGGCGGATCCAGCGCGATGATCTCGCCGGCCATCCGGTAGTCGCCCTCCGAAAACCGCAGACTAAGCTTCGCGCCGAGCCGCAAGTCAGGCTCGATCGTGGCGGCGGCCAGCCAATCCGCGATCCGTTCCGGCACGGTCAGCGCCGTCCACACCTTCCCGATGGGTCGCTTCAGGCGCCGCACGAACACGATCTCGTAGCCGTCGTCGGTCCGTCGGATCACGCCGTCCGCAGCAGCGTCGAGGGTCATTGGTCCCGCTCCAGGTGGGCTTCGAGGGCGTCGAGCTTGGTGCGCCAGAACCCGCGGTAGGGCTCCAGCCAGGCTTCGATGGCGGCGAACTCGTCCGGCGCCAGGCTGTAGAGCCGGCGCTGACCGTCGGCGCGCATCCGCACCAGGCCGGCCTCGCGCAGCAGCCTCAGGTGCTTAGAGACGCCTGGCTGGCTGATGCTGAGCGCCTCGACCATGTCGCCGGCCGGCCGCTCGCCGTCCCTGAGCAGGTCGAGGATGCGCCGCCGGTTGGGCTCGGCGATGGCTTCGAAAGCGTCCATGCCGATTAAATTCTCATCTAATTATATAACTATCAAGAAATCTTTCTGACACTTCCGCGCGTCCCGACCGTTCGCTATGGCAGCGGCCTCGCCGCAAAGGGGACCCGCTCCATGAACCTCGCCGCCGTGCCGATCGGGCGCGATCCGCCCAACGAGGTGAATGTGCTGATCGAGGTGCCGATCGGCGGCGAGCCCATCAAGTACGAGATGCACAAGCCGTCCGGCGTCTTGATGGTCGACCGCTTCCTCTACACGTCGATGCGCTACCCCGGGAACTACGGGTTCATCCCGCACACCCTCTCCGGCGACGGCGACCCAGTCGACGTGCTGGTCGCCAACACCCGCGCGATCACGCCTGGCGCAGTGATCAGCGTGCGGATTGTCGGCGTGATGGTAATGGAGGACGAGGCCGGCGCCGACGAGAAGCTGATCGGCGTGCCGGCGCATCGGCTGACGCAGCGCTACGACCACGTCGAGAACTACACCGACCTGCCCGACATCACGATCAAGCAGATCGAGCACTTCTTCAGCCACTACAAGGACCTGGAGCCCGGCAAGTGGGTGAAGATCGTCCGCTGGGGCGACGCGGCCGACGCAAAGCGGATGGTGGTCGAGGGCATCGAGCGCGCCAAGGCGGCCGGCAAGTCCGACTGAGCCGCCGCGCCTCTCCCCCCTGGCACGGCGCCGCGGACCGCGTTATCCAAGGCGGCATGGATCCCCCCCGTTGATCTGACCCAGCCTTAGCCGCCTTCCGGAGGGTCGCCCTTTGGGCGATCCCAGCCTTGCGCCGCGCGCCGTACGGCCTCGTCGCGGCGCTGGTGCTCGTGCGCTTCGCCGACGAATGGACCACCTT
Source organism: Caulobacteraceae bacterium (assembly GCA_035553015.1). Lineage (GTDB taxonomy): Bacteria > Pseudomonadota > Alphaproteobacteria > Caulobacterales > Caulobacteraceae > Acaudatibacter. The sequence continues at coordinate 3,647 of DATNEH010000066.1, forward strand.
CTTTCCGGCCGGCGCGCTGGAGCCGATGCGCCGCGACCTGGGCCTCAGCTATGCCGAGATCGCCGGCGTGCTCGTGGCGCTGCCGGCCGGCGGCCTGCTCGGGACCTTCTTCGTCATCGCCGCGGACTACGTGAGCCGACGCCTGCTCGCCAGCCTCGGCGCGGCGACCTACGGCCTGGCGATGGTCGTCTTCGGCGTCGGCCACTCGCTGCCGGTGCTGCTGGCGGCGGCGTTCGCCTGGGGCGC
>DATNEH010000067.1:0-5882 GCA_035553015.1 Caulobacteraceae bacterium
GCGGGCCCGTCGACATGGAAGGAGCCGGTCGGCTGCGCCCGGTGCGGCCAGAGCGGCTATCTCGGCCGGCTCGGACTCTACGAGATCGCCGCCGCCAGCCCCGCGCTCGAACAGGACATCCGCCATCGCGCCTCTGAGGAGCAGCTGACCCGCACCGCCCGCGCCGAGGGGTTCGCGAGCCTGGTCGAGGACGGCTACGCCAAGGCGCGCGCGGGCCTGACCACGCTGGCCGAGCTGCGGCGTGTGGCAGGCGGGGTGGCGGGCGGTTCGGGCGCGCCGGCCGCGGCGCCGATGCCCGCGCAGTAGCGCCGACGTGGCCAGCCTCGAACAGAGCGACGAGCGGCGGTTCACCTACCGGGCGGTGACCCGCGAGGGGCGGCGGGTGCGCGACGTGGTCCGCGCCGCCGACGAGACGACCGCGCTGCGCGAGCTGATGGCCGGCGGCCTCACCGTCACCGACCTTTCCGAGGCGGGCGAGATCGAGGTCCGCAGCGCCGACCGCGACCTCAAGCCCACCGAGCGCGTGCTGGTGATGCGCCAGCTGGCGCTGATGCTGGAGGCGGGCGTCACGCTGCTGGAGGCGCTGGAGACGGTGGCGGCGGGCGTCGCCGCCCGCAAGGGACGCGCCCAGCTGATGGAGGTGATCGCGGCGCTGAAGCGCGGCGAGGCGCTGGGCGTCGCGCTGCGAACGCACATGCCGGGGTTTCCCTACTACGTCTACGCGATGGCCGAGGTCGGCGAGGCGGCTGGCCACGTGCCCGAGGTGCTGCGCGTCGCCTCCGAGCAGATGGCCTACGAGGACCGGCTGCGCCGCGACCTGGTCGGCGCCCTCACCTACCCGGCGCTGCTGGCCTGCGCCGGCGTGCTGGCGGTGGCCTTCATCTTCGTGGAGATCGTGCCGCGCTTCTCGGCGCTGATCGGCCAGAACGCGGCGCGCATGCCGCTGATGTCGAAGATCGTCTTCGCGATCGGCCACTTCGTGAACGCGCACCTGATCCTGACCGGCGGCGGCCTTGCGGCGCTGGTCGCGGCGATGGCGTTCGCCGCCAGCCAGCCGGCGGTGCGCGAGCGGCTGTACAACATCGGCCGGGCGCTGCCGGTGATCGGCGACCTCTTGAACGCGCGCGAGATCGCCACCTGGGCGCGACTGACCTCGTTCGCGCTCGGCAACGGCGTGGCGCTGATGGAAGCCTCCGCGCTGGCCCGCCAGGGCGCGCCGGCCGGGCCATTCCGCGACGGGCTCGCGGCCAGCGAGGCGGAACTGCGGAGCGGGATCGCTCTGCACGTGGCGCTGGGGCGGCACACGCGGCTCACCGCCATGGACCTCAGCCTGCTGCGCACCGGCCAGAAGTCCGGCGCGCTCGCCTCGATGTTCGGCTTCCTCGCCGACAGCTACGACGACCGGCTGAAGGACGCGATGAAGCGCTTCACCGCGCTCGCCGAGCCCGCCGCCATCGCCGCCATCTCGGTGGTGGTGGGCGTGATCGCGCTTTCGCTGGTGATGGCGCTGGCCAGCATCTACGACAGCGTCCAGTGAGCCGCCGCGTCCGCGCCGCGCGCGGCTTCAGCCTGATCGAAGCGCTGGTGGCGCTGATCATCGCGGCGATCTCGCTGGCGGCGGTGCTGGAGCTGCAGCGGCAGCTGGCCGACGGCCAGGCCCGCTACGAGCGCGCGCTGCTGATCGCCCAGCTGCAGCGCGACGCGCTGGCGCTGACCACCGCCATCAACCCGGCCGCCCAACCCGAGGGACGCGTGCCGCTCGCCGCCGGGCGCTCCCTGCGCTGGACCGCCGAGCCGCGCTCCGCGATGGCGCTCAACACCGGCTCGGCGGCCGCCGGCCGCCGCTTCGCGATGCAGCTCTACCGCGTGGACATCCAGATCCTGGATGCGTCGGGCGCGCAGATGGGTCAGATCGCGGTCGACCGGGTCGGCTGGCGGCGGCTCGACCGCCCGGAGCCCTACGTTCCGCCGCCGACGCCCGTCGCGCCGCCGCCGAAGACGCCGCCTACGGGGCCAGCCGAACCGGTGCTTTAGGCCCGTCGGTCCCCAGCGGCGGGATGCCGGTCAGGGTGTACGACCAGCCATAGCCCACCTTGAACGCCTGGTTCATCTCGTGGCCGTAGCGGCTGGCCCAATCGCTCATCTCGCCTTCGTGGATGATGTAGGGGGTCACCAGCACCACCAGCTCGTCCTTGGTTCCCGAGATCTGGTCGCTGCGGCCGGTCCCCGAGAGGATCGGGATGTCCTTCAGGATCGGGATGCCGGAGTTGCCCTTGGTGTACTCGTTGTCGATCAGGCCGCCGAGCACCGCGGTGGCGCCGTCGGCCAGCGACAGCTGGGTGGTGATGTTGCGGTCGAGGATCAGCGGGCTCGCCACCGCGGTGTTGGGGTTCGGCTCCTGGCTGGAGACCTCCTGGGTGACGAAGAGGTCGACCCGGTCGTCGCCGTAGACCACCGGCTTGATGTGCAAAATGGTGCCGGTCTGCCGGTACTCGATCGACTGCAGCACGTTGGGGACGCCGGTCGACACCGTCGGGTTGGTGGTCTGCGAGGTGATGATCGGCACGTCGGTGCCGACCTGGATCGAGGCCTCCGAGCCGCTGCGCGCCACGAGGCGCGGGCGCGAGAGGATGTTGACCTTGTTGTTCGACGCGAAGGCGTTGAACACCGCCTGCAGGTTCCAGCCGCCCCAGCTGGCCGTGTAGTTGAGGTTGAGCCCCTGGGTGCCGATGCCGAGGCCGTTCAGCGTGCCGCCGGCGATCGAGCTGCCGCTCATCGAGTGGCTGAAGAACCACTCCAGCCCGACGTTGGTCTGGTCGGTCAGGGTCACCTCGGCGATGGTCACCTCGACCAGCACCTGGCGCTGCGGCTTGTCGAGCGCCTCCAGGAGCTTGCGCAGCTCGGTGTAGTCCTCGGCCATGCCGGTGAAGAGGATGCGGTTGCCGCCGTCGTCGACGATCAGCCGGCCACCGAGGAAGGTCCCGGCGCTGGGCGGCGACGCCGCCGCGCCCAGCCCGACGCCGATTGTGCCGCGGCCGAGGCCGGCGGCCTGCGCCGCGGGGCTGGCCTCCATGCTCGGCGACTGCGCGGGCGCGCCGCCCGGCTGCCCGGCCGACGGCTGCGTCGCGCTCGCCGGCTGGCCGCCGAACGAGCCGCCCAGCGGCGTCTGCACGAGGTCGGCCAGCGACTTCGCGTCGGTGTTGTGGGCCTGGTAGATGAACGTGGTCGGGTGGTCGCCGACCGCGGCGGCCTGGTCGAGCCGGCTCGCCCATTCGCGGGCGCGCGACAGCAGCGCCGGGTCACGCGCGAACAGCAGCACCTGGTTGGAGTCGCGATAGGCGAGCACCAGGATCGAACGCGGGTCCTGCGGCGAGCCGGTCACCGTGTAGCCGTCCGCCCGCAGCTGGTCCTCGAGCCGCCGGCCCAGCGTCTCGGCCGACCAGTAGACCGGCTCGATCCGCACCACGCCGACGCCGGCGAACGTCGGCTGGTCGAGCGAGCGCAGCATCTCGACCGCCGCAGCGACGTCGCGCGCCCGGCCGGTGATGTAGACCGAGTTGTGCGGCGTGTCGGCCTGGACGTTGAGGTTGCGCGCGCCGGGGCTGATGTCGGCCATCAGCGCCAACGCCGCCTCGATCGACACCGCCTTGGCCTCATAGAACTGGGTGACGACCTGCGCCTGCTGCGGCGTGTCCTGGCTGGGCCGGCGGCCGAGGAAGGTGGCCGAGCTGATGTTCGGGGTGGGGTCGTCGACGATGGTCACCACGCCGCCGCGGATCACCACCTTCAGCGCGTAGTCGCGCAGCGCGACTTCCAGCATGCGGGCGAAGTCGCGCTTCGACATGCCGGAGACGCCGCGCAGCGTCACGACCTCCGTCCGGGTGCTGACGGTCGGCCCCAGCACGTACGGCACCTTGAGCAGGTCGCCGAACGTCGTGTTGAGCATCTGCGGCAACGGCTGCGGCGGCAGCTCGACGTCGATCCGCTCGTTCGGCGTCGCCGAGAGCGCGGCGATGGCCTCCGGGCTGGCGGCGGCCTCGGTGTTGACCGGCACGGTGGTCCCCGGCGGCGCCAGCGCGGCGAGGTCGCCGACGTGCGACGACGAGCGCGCCAGCGCGCCCGGCTGCACCTTCATCGCCGGAAAGTTGGCGCAGCCGGCGAGCAGGCTGGCGGCTGCCAGGCCGGCGCCCGACGCCGCAAAGAAACGCGCGCGGGAACTCACTGCGGATCGCCTCCGGGGGCGACGCCGACCGTTTCGCCGAACAGCGGCACGCGCTCGGTCGACTTCCCATCGGCAAGGGTGGCTTCGTTCATTGTCAGTCCTGTGAGCCGCCAGCGGTCGTCGAACGACTCGCCGATGTGGAGCAATCGCGAGCGGCCATCGCCCGCGCCCGCCGCCAGCAGCACCGCCAGACGACCGTTCGGCAGGCGGACGATCGCCGATGTCCGGCTACGGAAGACCGGTCCGACGTCGTGCACGACCGGCGCCGGGACGAGGCCGACCGGGCGGCGCGGCGGCGGCACGAAGGCGACCGGCCGCGGCGGCGGCGGCACGGCGAGGTCGGTCTCCAGCGCATCGACGTCGGCGGCGAGGCCCGCGCCGGGCCGGGCCAGCGGCTGCGCGTCGCCGCCGCCGGCGCCGCCGTGGCGCACGACGCTGAGCGCAGCGATCTGCGGCGCTCCGGGCGCGAACCAGCCTACCGCGCCCGCGCCGATCACCAGCGCGGCGGCGCCGCCTGCCGCCAGCGTGACCCCGGACGTCATCCATGCGGTTGTTCCCGTCGCCGTCACGGGGCGGGCTCGGTCGGCGGCGGCTCGTCGAGCGTCACCGGAAACAGCAGCACCAGCGCGAACTGGGCGCTGTTGGCGTCGCTGACATCGAGCTTGTCGACCACGAACGACGGGCGGTCGGCGGCCAGCGCGCGCATGAAGGCGATCCAGGGACCGGCCACGTAGGGGCCGGAGACCTCGGCCTTCAGCAGCGGCGTGTCGGTGTCGTCCTCCAGCGCCTGGGCGAGGCGGATGTCGGGCGCGGGCAGATGCGCGGCAGTGGCCGCCGCCTCCAGCCGCTGCTCGATCTCCAGCCGCGCCAGCCAGAAGCTGCGCGCATGCGTCGACCAGCCGTTGATCGCCGCCAATTGCGCCGTGTCCGGCGCATCGCCGGCGCGCTTCTGCAGCGAGATCGCATGATTGGCGCGCGCCAGCGTCAGGTCGGCCTGGGCGTTCACGAAGCGGTCGCGCTGGGCGGCGCTCCAGCCCTGCGCGTAGACCGCGGCGGCGCCCACCGCGAGCAGCCCGAGGCAGGCGGCCAGCCACGCCTCGCGCGCCGATAGCGGTCGGAACAACGACCTGGGCGGCCGGCCGGACGCGCCGCCGGACCCGCCAAGCTTAGGTTGAGAAACCGCCCCCACCGCAATCGCAGCCGCATTGTTTCGGCGCACACCGCACCCCGCGTCTGCTATAGTTGAGATAGGGGTGGGAATATAGAGGTCTGCCCAAGACCGGGGGCCGGCGAGACACTATCGGAACGTCGCATGTATTGGATCGAACGCGTGATGAAGCGTGCCCAGAAGCTTGCGCAGAAGCGCGCGAGGACGGCGCGTCGGTCGGCGATGGCCGGCTACAGTCTGCTGGAAATCCTCATCGTGCTGGCGATCATCGCGCTGATCGCGGCGCTGGTGGGCCCGCGCCTGTTCGCCCAGCTCGACCACGCCAAAGTGACCACCGCCCGCGTGCAGGTGAAGTCGCTGGAGACGGCGCTGCAGACGATGGAGCTCGACATCGGCCGCTACCCCACGGGGAGCGAGGGGCTGGCGTTGCTGGTGGACGCGCCCGACCGAAAGGCGACCCCGGGCTGGAACGGGCCATACCTGACGAGCGGC
>DATNEH010000068.1:0-3745 GCA_035553015.1 Caulobacteraceae bacterium
CGCCGGCACGCTGCCGTTCGCGGGCGCCGACTGCCAGGCGATGACCGAGCGGGTGATGGCGAAGCTGGGGTTCGACTAGGGCGTGTCGAGACGGCCAGGAATCGGCGACCGTTCAAACCCGACGGCCGCGTTTCACCGCAAAAATCACCGCAAACAACCGCCGCCCCTCACGCCGCTGAAGGGCGGTGTTGGCCCCTAGTCCAGACTGGCTAGGCGCGCGCCGCCAGCCCGCCGGGCGTCAACTCGGCGCGGTCGGCCAGCGACAGCTCGACCAGGGCGGCGAACACCGCGCCGGCCGGGGCGCCGATCTGGCGGGCGAGCTCGTCGACGTGAACCGGCGTCGGCGAGAGCAGGGCGAAGACGCGCTCGATGAGCTCGGCCGAGGTCTCGTGCGGACCGTCGTAGGCCGGGCCGGGCGGCGCGTGGAAGCCGGAGAGCGTCTCGATGGCGCGCAGCACGTCCTCAGGGCCCTCACAGACCGCCGCGCCCTGGCGGATCAGGTCGTTGCAGCCGCGCGCCCGGGGATCGAGCGGCGAGCCGGGCACCGCCAGCACCTCGCGACCCTGCTCGGCCGCCAGCCGCGCGGTGATCAGCGAGCCGGACTTCAGCTCGGCCTCGACCACCACCACGGCGAGCGACAGGCCGGAGATCAGCCGGTTGCGGCGCGGGAAGTCCTTGGCCTGCGCCCGTCGCCGGGGCTCGCTCTCGGAGACGATGCAGCCGCTCTCGGCGATGCCGGCGTAGAGCGCCTCGTTCTCAGGCGGATAGATGTCGCCGATGCCGCCGCCCAGCACCGCCACGGTTCCGGTCGGCAACGCGCCCTCGTGGGCGGCGGCGTCGACGCCGCGCGCCAGTCCGGAGGTGATCACCAGGCCGGCGCGGCCGAGATCGATCGCCAGGCCCCGTGCGAAGCGGCAGCCCGCCGCCGAGGCCACCCGCGCGCCCACGATCGCCACCGCGCGCCGGCGCAGCAGCCCCGCGTCGCCCAGCGCCCAGAGCACCGGCGGCGGCGGATCGATGGCGGCGAGGGCGGCTGGAAAGCCCGCCTCGCCGCTGCAGAACAGCCGCGCGCCCATCGCCTCGCCGTTCTCGAGCTCGGCGCCGGCCGCGTTCTCGCTGGGGATGCGCGGCGGGACCGCGCGGCCGGCGCGCCGCGCCAGCTCGGGAAGCGCCGCCAGCGCGCGCGCGGCCGAGCCGTAGCGCTGGGTCAGGTGGCGGAAGGCGACCGGGCCGACGCCCTCGGCGCGCGCCAGCCGCAGCCAGGCGAGGCGCTCAGCCGGATCCAGGGTCGCGCCGCTCACGCCAGGGGAGGCCCGCCGTTGTGGCCGACGCCGTCGGCCGGCGCCGGCTTTTGCGACGACGCGCCGATGCGCGGCTCCTCGCCTTTCACGAGGCGGCGGATGTTCTCGTGGTGGCGGATGAAGATCAGCACGGCCATGAAGGCCGCCAGCCAGATGTGCGCGAGCTTGCCGGCGTCGCTGGGGTCGAGCCACCAGACCAGCAGCGGCGCCGCCGCCGCCGCCGCCAGCCCGGCCAGCGACGAGAAGCGGAAGACGAAGGCGATCAGGATCCAGATCGCGCCCGCCGCCAGCCCCGCCGGCCAGCCCGCCGCGATCAGCGTGCCGAGGAACGTCGCGACGCCCTTGCCGCCCTTGAAGCCGAGCCAGACCGGGAAGCAGTGCCCGAGGAAGGCCGCGCCGCCGGCTGCCGCGCCCCACGCCGCCGAGCCGGTCAGCCACGCGAGCAGCAGCACTGCCGCCGCACCCTTGCCGCCGTCGCCGACCAGGGTGATCAGGGCGAGGTCGCGCCGGCCGGTGCGCAGCACGTTGGTCGCGCCGATGTTGCCCGAGCCGATGTTGCGCACGTCGCCCGCGCCGCCGAGCCGCGTGGCGATCACCCCGAACGGGATCGAGCCCAGCAGATAGCCGCCGAGCAGACATTCGGCGGCGAGGATGGGAACAGCCATTGCCATGCGGGCAGTCTAGGCGGGCGCCGCGCGCCGGCATAGCCGCGCTCGCGTTCAGCGCGAGGCCCCAAGTGCAGCAAGGCAAAGGAAGCTGTCGTGGTCGGCGAGCGCGTGGCCGCCGGCGGGCGCGGGTTCGAAGCGCCACCACTCGCCGGCGCACGCGCGGGCCAGCGGCGCATCCGAGCGGCAGAGCAGCACCGAATCGCCGAGCCCGAACCAGGTCTCCGCGACCCAGTGCTGCGGGACCGAGAACGACGGCTTGCCCGCCGCCTGCGCTGCGAGTTCGGCCGCGTCCGCCGGCGGCGTGGCCAGAGGCCGCCACGGCCGCTTGTCCGGGCTGTCGCAAGGGCCGCGCGGGTCGGACGGATGACGCGGTCCAGCCGGCGCTCCGCCTGCTGCGCCCAGCGCCAGGACCGCGAGCGCGATCGCCAGGCGCCGGCCGCCGCTGGAATATCCCGTCATCGCGCGCAGTCTACGCAGCGTCATCTGCGGGGCCTAGTATCGGCCGTCCGTTCGCGCAGGAGCCCCGCCATGACCGACGTCGCCGACCGCTACGACATCTCCAAGGAGGTGCTGTTCGAGCCGCTCGAGAAGATGGACGTCAAAGGCGTCGCCGACGACCACACCCCGTGGTGGAACCGCACGCTGTCCGAGGTCAACGACGCGGTGGTGCGCCTGGCCGTTATGGACGGCGACTTCCACTGGCACCAGCACGACGAGGAGGACGAGTTCTTCTACGTGATCGAGGGCGCGCTCACGATCGAGGTGGAGGGCCGTCAGCCCTTCGAGCTGAAGCCCGGCCAGGGCGTGACCATCCCGCGCGCCACCCCGCATTGCCCGCACGCCCACGGCCGCACCGTCGTGCTGATGGTCGAGAAGGGCACCGTGGTCCCGACCGGCGACTGAGCGGCGCGGCCGCGACCGCGCCCATAGGTGGCGCAACGCCACCGCGTTGGGGCTAGAGTCGACGGTCTCTCGGCTGGGGCCACACGGCATGAACGATTACTCTCGCGTCATGCGACGCGCGCTCGGAAATGGCGCGCTCGCCTCTGTCTTCGCGCTCACGCTTGCGCCGAGTTCCACGGGCGGTCAGCCACTTCGCACCACGCACGATATGACCGCGCTGTCGCCGGCCACCGCGGACCGGGTCGTCCGGCGCGATCTGCTCTCGATCCTGACCCCGATCGCCCACCCATTGAGCACCGGGATGCGGCGGCGGATGGACGACGTCGAGCTGGCGGTCCGACCGTACGGCACCCGGTTCCCCGGCCTTTGCCGCATGGACATGCTGGAAGTGAAGTACGCGCCGGTGGAAGCCGGGCCCGGCATCCGCGACCCACGGCTCCAACCCTACGGTCTGGAGTCCCGCGTCTGGTATCGCGCTGTGAGCGTGCCAAGGGCGCCGGTGAACGACTACCGCGCCGAGGCGTACATCTGGAGTCCCGAGTGCGACAGCCTCGCCGGCGACTTGAGTTGGTTCAGCGCCAAGGACGAGGATGAAGCGGCGACGAGCGTGAACTTCCTCAAGGCGGCCACCGACGCTGTTCGGGCCGGCAAGATCGAGCCGGCGTCCTGCGATCTGCCGCGCATCGAGCGCCGCACCTGTCGAGAGGTTGTGTTGGCAGAGGGCGATATCGGACGGATATCCACCGTGGAACGCTGCGCCGCCGAGGCTGGGCTCGCCTGCTACCGCATCGTTATGTGTGGTCTCACCTCGTTCGAGATCACCGGCAGCATCCCCGGCGATGATACAGTGGGGCCGACGGAGGTGAAGACGAT
>DATNEH010000069.1:0-5207 GCA_035553015.1 Caulobacteraceae bacterium
GCCGGCCGCCGCCGCGTCCGCCTCGTCGGCCGGCTGGTGCTCGATGAACGACCACAGCGAGATCACGCAGCCGCCCACTGCGTGCGGCCCGGGCGGCGGATCGATTGAAGGCCGCACCGCCGGCGCGCCGAGGCGAGCCAGATGCTGGCCGACCGCGACCTCGCGCGCCATCACTGTCCGCGCGGCGTCCAGCTCGCCGGCGCTCTGCACGCGGGCGACCACTGGCCCCAGCCGCACTGTGGTGTGCTTGGCGAGCTTCAGGACGACCGGCTCGTCGCCGCCGAGGCCGAGCCGCGTGGCGAGCGTCCGCACAGCGGCAAGCTCCTGCCCGATGGGAAGCCTCGACATCGGCGTTCTCTAGCGGCGCGCGCGCGCTGCAGTCCATCGGGCTTGACGTGAGGGCCAAGCCAGGGCGTTGAAGGCGCTCGCGTTCGAGGGGACCGCCGATCACCGCCGCTGAGCCATTCAACCCGCGCCTCGCGTCGGCGACCAGGCAGCGGGCGACGATCGATCTCGCCGTCGCCGGCGCCGCGGCCATCGTGCTCCTGGCCGTCGCGGCGTTCTCGCAGCGCGTCTTCATCGACGGCGACACCAACTGGCACGTGGCCGCCGGCCGCTGGATCCTCGCCCACCACACCATCCCGACCACCGACCCGTTCTCGTTCACCTTCTTCGGCAAGCCCTGGATCGCCCACGAGTGGGGCTCCGAAGTGCTGATGGCGCTGGCCTACCTCGCCGCCGGCTGGAGCGGCGTGGTGCTGTTCATCGGGCTCTGCGCGGGCCTGGCGTTCTGGATGATCGCCCAGGAGCTGCGGCTGTGGATGGGGCCGGTCGGCCAGATCATCGGCCTGGCGCTGACCTTCTCGTGCCTGGAGCCGTTCCTCTACGCACGGCCGCACATCATCGCCACGCCCGTGCTGGTGTTCTGGACCCGCCAGCTGCTGGCCGCTCGCCGCAATGGCCGCGCGCCGCCGCTGGAACTGGCGCCGCTGATGGTGCTGTGGGCCAATCTGCACGCCAGCTTCATCTTCGGCCTGGCGCTCATCGGCCCGTTCGCGCTGGAGGCGCTGACCTCCGAGTCCGACAAGCTGCGCGTGGTCCGCGGCTGGGGCCTGTTCGGCGTCGTCGCCGGCGCCTTCGCCCTCGCCACCCCGCACGGCTTCGCCGGCATCTTGTTCCCGTTCATGGTGCTGGGGATGAAGGTGCTGCCCAACATCCTCGAGTGGCGCGGCGCCAACTTCCAGAACCTGACGCTGTTCGAGGGCGTGCTGCTGATCACCCTGTTCCTCGGCCTCTGGCGCGGGGTGAAGGTGCCGATCTTCCGGCTGATCCTGCTGGTCGGCCTCGTGCACATGGCGCTGCAGCACGTGCGCCAGGAGGCGGTGCTGGCGGCGCTCGCCCCGCTGCTGCTGGCCGAGCCGTTCGGGCGGGCGCTGAAGCCGGCGCGCGACGGGCCACGGCTGACCCCACCGGTCGGCTGGAAGCCCAGCTGGCGCGTGCCCAGCGTGCTGATCGCCAGCGTGCTGGCCGTGGGCGCGCTCGGCGTGGTCGGGACGCGGCTGTCGATCCCGCTGGTGCGCCGCGACAATCCGAACGTGCCGGTCACCGCCATCGCGCACGTGCCGCCGCAGCTGATGGGCCAGCCGGTGCTCAACGAGTACGCGTTCGGCGGCTACCTGATCTTCAAGGGCGTCAAGGTGTTCATCGACGGGCGCGCCGACATGTACGGCGACGCCTGGGTGCAGCAGTACCTGGCCATCGTCGGCGGCGCGCAGCCCGACGTCGACAAGGCGTTCAAGCGCTGGAACATCGCCTGGGCGATCGTCTCGCCGAAGGACGGCATCGTGCGGCTGCTGGACGCGCGGCCGGGCTGGCGGCGGCTCTACAGCGACCCCTACGCCGTGCTGTTCGCGCGGGAGGACGCGCTGGCGGCGCCCGCGCCGAAGCCCGCCGTCACCGCCCCGCCGCCCGGAGCCGCCAAATGACCCGCCTCGTCCTCTTCGAGCCGGCGCATCGCCGCGTCGCCGCCGAGCTCGAACGGCTGGCGCCCGACCTGGAGCTGGCGCTGGTCAGCCCGGAGAGCGCGATCACGCTGGCCGGCGCGCCGATCAGCGACGAGGCCGTACAGGCCGACTGGGGCTGGTTCTCGGCCGACAGCGGCTTCGGTCCGGCGGGGCGGACGCTGTTCGTCTCGATGCTGAAGTCGCGGAAGCTGGCCTGGGTGCACACCGGCGCGGCCGGGGTCGACAACCCGATCTGGCGCCAGCTGGTCGACAAGGGCGCGGCGCTCACCACCGGCCACGGCCAGGCGATCAGCATCGCCGAATATGTGGTCGGCGGCGTCCTCGAGTACTTCCAGCGCTGGCCGGAGCGCCGCGCGGAGCAGGCGGCGCGCCGCTGGACCCGGCTGCCGTTCCGCGAAGTGGCCGGCACGCGCTGGCTGATCGTCGGGTTCGGCGCGATCGGCGAGGCCGTGGCCGAGCGGGCGCGGGCGTTCGGGGCCGAGATCGTCGGCGTGCGTCGCTCCGGCGCGCCGCACCCCTCCGCCGACCGCATGGCGCGGCTGGCCGACATGCGGAGCCTGCTCCCCGACGCCGACGTGGTGGTGCTGGCCGCGCCGCTGAACGCCGAGACCGCGGGCATGGCCGACGCCGGTTTCTTCGCCGCGATGAAGCCGCGCTCGGTGCTCGTCAACATCGGCCGCGGCGGCCTGGTCGACGAGCCGGCGCTGCTGGCGGCGCTGGACGCGGGCAAGCCGGAGCACGCGCTCCTCGACGTGTTCCACACCGAGCCGCTGCCCGGGAACAGTCCGTTCTGGGCCCATCCGAGGGTGTCGCTCACCGCCCACGCCTCAGCCTTCGGCTCCGGCCAGACCGCCCGCAACGACGCCCTCTTCCTCGAGAACCTCCGCCGACGAATTGCGGGTGAAACGCTGCTCTATCGCGCCGACCCGCGCGATCTGGCGGGCTGAGCTGCTCGCCTCGGGGTCGCCTACTTCAGGAGCCTACTTCAGGAACAGCAGCGTCACTTCGTAGACGCCCCAGGTCCAGGCCAGGATCACGCCGGCGCCGAGCACGGTTTCCAGGCGCAGGGCGCTGTCGGTGGAGCGGCGGCCGCGGCTGCGCCGCACCCACTTGCGCGGCTTGGCCTCGGCGTCGCGCATCCAACTCGGCGAATTCATTGTGCCCCCCCGGGACAGTGCAGGCCTTGTCCCGCGGTCCCAGGCAAACGCCGCGCCGGATGCGCGCTATAGCCGGACCGGCTCAGCTCACCTTGGCCGGCTCGTCGATGCCCCAGTGCACCCCGAACGGGTCGTCGACCTGGCCCCACATGTCGCCCCAGAACATCTTCTGGAACGGCGTCTTCACGATCGCGCCGGCGGCCACCGCGCGGTCGAACCAGCCCTGCCCGTCCGGCACGATCAGCTGCATCGTGTAGCTGTGGCTGGGCTGGTAGGGGAAACCGTGCGCCGGCATCGCGTCCATCACCATGACGAGTCCGCCATTGATCTCCAGCTGGCAGTTCATGATCTGCTTGCCGTCGTCGGTGGCGGTGCGCGAGTGCTCGATGGCGCCGAACGCCTCCTTGTAGAACTCGATCGCGGCGGCGGCATTTTCGACCTGGATGTAGGGCACGACGCCCTTGGTCAGCGCGTCGGTGTTGGTCTTCAGATCGGTCGCAACGGGCATGGGTGGGTCCTCGTCGTTCTTGTGGAAACCGTCCCAAGGACGCTCGGCCAGCCGGCGTTCCGACAGCGGCGGCCGGCTATTTCCTCGCCGCGGCGGCCGCGGCGGCGTCGCGCGACAGCTGGTCGAGGTGGCTGCGGATGTGGGCGGCCTGCGCCGGCGTGTCGGCCAACGAGATCGCCTGGTCGAACGCCGCGCGCGCCTCGGCCGCGCGGCCGAGCTGCTTCAGCAGCGCGCCCTTGGCGCCGAAGTAGTTGAAGTAGCCGCTGAGCGGCCCCTCCAGCGGCGCGATCATCGTCAGAGCCGCTTCCGGACCGCGGGTCTTGGAGACGGCGACCGCGCGGTTCAGCGTCACGATCGGCGACGGCTCCATCACCTCCAGCGCCTGGTAGAGCGCGTCGATCTGCGGCCAGTCGACGTCATCCGGGGTCACGGCGCGCGCGTGCAGCGCGGCGATGGCGGCCTTCACCTGGTAGGGGCCGCGGCGGCGATGACGGATCGCCTTGTCGATCAGCGCCAGGCCCTCGCCGATCATGTCCCGGTTCCAGAGCCGCCGGTCCTGGTCGTCCATCAGGATGATCTGGCCCTCGGGGTCGAAACGGGCGGCCGCGCGCGAGTGGTGCAGCAGCATCAAGGCGAGCAGGCCCATGATCTCCGGCTCGGCCGGGAACAGCCGCAGCAAGAGGCGCGCGAGCCGGATCGCCTCGATCGGCAGCGCCGCGCGCTCGTCGTCGACCGCGCCAGCCGAATAGCCCTCGTTGAAGACGAGGTAGATCATCGCCGCCACCGCCGCGAGCCGCTCCGACCGCTCGACCGGACCCGGCGCCTCGAACGGCACGTCGGCCTTGGCGATGCGGCCCTTGGCGCGGGTGATCCGCTGCTCCATGGCCGCCTCGCTGACCAGGAAGGCGCGGGCGATCTGCGGCACGCTCAGCCCCGAGACGATGCGTAGCGCCAGCGCGATCTGCTGGGTGGCCGGCAGGTCCGGATGGCAGCAGATGAACAGCAGGCGCAGCACGTCGTCGCGGTAGTGGGCGGTGTCGAGCCGCTCGGCCATCGGCGCCTCGACGTCGTCGAGGTCGGAGAGCTGGTCCTCGTCAGGCAGGGCGGTCTGGCGGCTGCGGCGGCGCGTCTGGTCGATGGCGGCGTTGCGGCCGACCATGATCAGCCAGGCGGTCGCATCTCTGGGCGGCCCCTGCTGCGGCCAGGTCTTCAGCGCCCGCAGGCAGGCGTCCTGGAACGCCTCCTCGGCGAGGTCGAGGTCGCGAAAATAGCGCAGCAGCGCGCCAACCGCCTGGGGACGGGCGGCGGTGAGCGCGCCGTCGATCCAGGCGAGGTCGGTCATGGCGCGGCCGCTTCCGGCGCGCCGGCCACGGTCGTCCCCTCAGGCAGCGTACCCGGCATGAAGAACCGCAGCGGCCGGATCTCGTAGGAGCCGCCTGGGTTGGCCCTGGCGAGGTCGCGCGCGACGTCGAGCGCCGCTTCCAGGTTCTCGCAGTCGATCACGTAGAAGCCCAGGAG
>DATNEH010000070.1:0-10849 GCA_035553015.1 Caulobacteraceae bacterium
TGTGGCATGATAAGCGTACGATGTAAACATGGACGTCGCGGCAACCGAGAAGAAGACACGCGCACGATCGGGCCCGGCGCGCGAGGCGATGCGCGAGCGGCTTTGCGAGGCCGCGGCGCGCATCTTCGTGGAGGAGGGCGAGGCGGCGCTCTCGATGCGGCGGCTGGCAGCCGAGGTCGGCTGCAGCCCGATGGCGCCCTACCGGCATTTCGCGGACAAAGAGGCGCTGATCGCGGCGATGCGCGCGGCGGCGTTCGACCGGCTGGCCGACGCGCTGGACGGCGTCGCCAGGGGCGGGCGGCGCAAGGCGGCCGACATCGGCGGGGCCTACGTGCGCTTCGCCCGCGCCAACCCGGCCGCCTACAAGCTGATGTTCGACCTCGCCCAGCCCGACGAGGCGGCCTACCCGGAGTTGGCCCTGGCGTCCGCACGGGCGCGCGAGGCGATGAGCGGCTACGTGCGCGAGCTGGTGGAGGCGGGCGTGCTGGCCGGCGACCCGGTAGCGCTGGGCTATGTGTTCTGGGCGACCATCCACGGCCTCGTGGTGCTCGATCTTGCCGGGCGCCTGCCGGCCGAGCCGGGCTTCGAGCAACTGCGGGTCACGGCGCTCGGCGCGCTGATGCGCGGACTGCGGCCGTAGTCGCCGCCTGCTGCGGGCGCTACCCGTCGCGCGGGTAGATGCCGCTCAACACGGCGTCGAAGTGCTCTTCGATCGCGGCGGTGCAGGCGCAGGCTCTGCCGCGCAGGGCGGCCTCGTCGAGGATGGTGATCTGCCCTCTGGTCGTTTCGATGAGTCCCGCGTCCTTGAAGTTGTTCAGCGTGCGGGTGACGAAGGTCCGCCCTACGCCGAGCACCAGCGCAAGCTGCGCGTGGGTGAGCTCGAAACGGTCGCGGCCGGTCCGGGCGCGGGCCGCGAGCAGCCACTTGGCGGTCCGCTGCACGATCGTGTGGGTGGCGTTGCAGGCGGCGGTCTGGAACAGCTGCGCGAGCAGGCAGTCGGAATATCGCGCGAACCAATGTCTGAGCGTGATCGAGTCGAGCTTCGCCTGCTCGAGCGCCGCCGTCGTGATCCTGATGAACCTGCCGCCGAACCGCACCTGGGCGGTGGCGAACGCCGGCAGCTGCCCGTTCGAGACGATCCCGCCGACCGCGCCCTCGCGTCCGATGACGGCGACCTCGACAGCGTCCTTGCCGTCGCTCGCCTCCACGCAGAACGACGCCATCGCCGCCCCGCACGGAAACCAGGTGTCGACCACGTCCTCGCCGGCCCGGTGGATCACGTCGCCCGACCGCATATCGAACGCCATCATGTGGGTGATCAGTCGGGCGCGATCGTGCTTGGTCAGTCTCCCGAGCAGCAGGTTTGCCGACAGGTCGGCTTCTGTCGGGGTCGACAATGGCCCTCCTCCAAATGGCGACGCTGAGTCCACTAGTGGACCGACGCCCATCCGCGGCTCTGTTACTTTCGAGCAGAGGAATGAATTCCCCACGGCGCTCGGAGTTGCGCAGGTGGAGGGCTTTGGTAGCGGCCGGACCGACCCGGCATTCATCGCGTTCGATGTCGTTGAGGGAAGGCGAGCGTGAGAGATTTCGAGCTCTACATCGACGACGTTCGCTACCGGACGCCCACCCTCGTCTTCGTCCACATGGCCGACGAGCGCCGCGTGCGTGAGTTCGCCTTGCAGAAACTCGATGAGGACAAGCGCCACCGCGGCATCGAAGTGCGCGAGAACGGCGTGCGGCTGTTCGGCCTCGGCACGCTGTCGGCTCCGCCGTGCGAGGGCGCTTCGACTTCATAGGCAGAGGCCGTCCGGCGGCGCGTGCCGCTGATGTCGAGAGCGAAATAAAGCAGCGCCGTTGCTTATGCGACCGTGCAGAACAGGCGCGGGGACCCGGGATTCCGCCCAATTGTGCGACGTAAGCGCCAGACTCTATTCAAGCGGCGCCACGAGTCGGCCGGGCGGCTGGTAAGGTCGAGCGGGGCTGCGCTTGCGGGGGCGGGCGCTCAGGGGGCGAGACGACATGGTCGCAGCTGCAGACGGGCAACGCCAGGCGCAGACAGACATGTCGGCCGTCCTGCGTTGGTGGGCGCAGCCTTCGGTGCTGCTTGGGCTGAGCTGCTTCGTCGTCCACCTGCTGGTCAACGGTCGCTACGGCGTCTTTCGCGACGAGCTCTACTTCATCGTTTGTGGCCAGCATCCCGACTTCGGCTACGTCGACCAGCCGCCGCTCGCGCCGCTGATCGCGGGCGCGTCCTACGCCCTCTTCGGCACGGCGCTGCTGCCGCTGCGCATCGTGCCGGCGCTGGCCATGACGGCGACGGTGTCGCTGACCGCACTGTTCGCCGACGCGCTAGGCGGCGGTCGCTTCGCCCAATGGCTCTGCGGCCTGGCGGTGCTGCTGGCGCCGGTGTTCCTGGTCGACGGCGTCATCCTCACCACCGACTTTCTGCAGCCGCTGAGCTGGCTCGGCTGCAGCTGGTGCCTGCTGCAGCTGGCGCGGACCGGCGACGAGCGCTGGTGGATCGCGTTCGGGGCGATCGTCGGCGTCAGCCTGGAGAGCAAGTACCTGATCGCGGGCTACGTCGGCGCGCTGGCGATCGGCGCGCTGGCGACGCCGCTGCGCGCCTCGTTGCAGCGGCCGTGGGTCTACCTGGGCGCGGCGCTGGGCCTCGCGCTCGCGGCGCCGAGCCTCATCTGGCAAGCCGTGCACGGCTGGCCGTTCTTCGGCCTCGTGGGCGCCGAGGTGAATGGCAAGAACCTGCCGCTGTCGCCGCTGGAGTCCTTCGTCCAGCAGGTGCTGTTCATCGGACCGGTGGCGGCGCCGATCTGGATCGCTGGCCTCTGGCGTTTCGCGGTGCTGCCGCGGCTGCCCCAGCTGCGGGTGTTCGCGCTGGCCTACGCCATCCTGTTCTGCGTGTTCGAGCTCGTGCACGGCAAGCCCTACTTCCTGGCGCCGCTCTATCCGACGCTGCTCGCCGGCGGCGCGGTGGAGATCGAGCGCTGGCTCAGGAACCCGGCGGCGCGCACGCTGATGATCGGCGCGATCGCCGCCGCGGGCGTCGTGGCCGCGCCCTTCGCGCTGCCGATCCTGCCGGTCGACGAGTTCGGCGCATACGCGCGTGCGCTCGGCATCAAGACCTACGCCGCCGCCACCGAGCGCGAGGCGCAGGGCGCGCTTCCTCAGGAGCTCGCCGACATGTTCGGCTGGCCGGAGATGGCGGCCAAGGTCACGGCGGTCTACCAGTCGCTGCCGCCGGCCGAGCGTGCGAAGACGGTATTCTTCGGCCGCAACTACGGGGAGGCCGCCGCCATCGACGTCTACGGTCCGTCGCTCGGCGGGCCGGCGGCGATCAGCGGGCACAACAACTACTTCCTGTGGGGGCCCAAGGGCTACGACGGCTCGGTGGTCATCGCGCTGGGCGGCGACCGCGCCCGGCTCGCCAGGCTGTTCCGCCGGGTCCAGGTGGCGGGCCAGATCGATAGCCCGTTCGCAATGCCCTACGAGACCAACCTGCGCATCTACGTCCTGCGCGACCCGCGTGAGCCGCTCGCGCTGATCTGGCCGAGCCTGAGGCACTACGAGTAGCCGCCCGGCGCGGCCGCGGCGTCGATCCGCTAGCCCCCGCCGATCTTGGGAATCAGGCACACCTCGCTGCCGTGCCGGAACTGCGCGCCGTCAGCGTCCTGGAAGATTTCGCCGTCGATGGCGATGGCCATGCGGCGCTCGACGTACTCGCCGAGCCCCGGCCAGCGCTGCTCGAGCTCGCGGATCATCGCGCCGACGCTGAGCGCGGCCACCTCGAACTCCGAGGCGCCGCCGGTGAAGCGGGCCACGTCGCCGCCCATCGCGAGCACGTGCGGCATGGCCTGCTACTCCAACCCGGCCGGTCAGCCGCCGATCACGCCTTCTTCGCGTCGAGCGCGGCGCGGATCTTCGGCGGCGACAGCGGCAGGTCGGTCATCCGCACGCCGATCGCGGCGCTCACCGCGTTGGCGACGGCGGCCAGCGGCGGCACGATCGGCGCCTCGCCGACGCCCTTGGCCCCGAACGGGTGGCGCGGGTTGGGCGCCGTCTCGATCAGCACCGTGTCGATCATCGGCAGGTCGGAGGCCACCGGCACCCGGTAGTCCAGGAAGCCGGCGTTCTCCATCCGCCCTTCGGCGTCGAAGATGTATTCCTCGTTCAGCGCCCAGCCGACGCCCTGCGCGGCGCCGCCCTGCAGCTGGCCCTCGACGTACGACGGGTGGATGGCGCGGCCGACGTCCTGCGCGGCGGTGTAGCGCAGCACCGTCACGTGGCCGGTCTCCGGGTCCACCTCGACGTCGCAGCTGTGCACCGCGAAGCCGGGGCCAGCGCCCTGCGCGTTCAGCGACACCTCGGCCTGGATCGGCCCGCCGGTGCGCCCGGACTGGGCGGCCAGGCCCTTCAGCGTCAGCGGCTTGGCGTCCGCCTTGGCGGGGTCGAGGCAGATCGCCTCGCCGTTCTTCCAGGCCACCTGGTCCTCGGCCACCTGCCAGATCCCGGCGGCGCGCTTCTTCAGGTCAGCGACCACCTTCTCCGACGCGCGGACCACGGCCATGCCGACAGCGAAGGTGGTGCGGCTGCCGCCGGTCAGCATCGAGTAGCCGATCGACTGGGTGTCGGGCACGGTCACGCGCACGTTGTCGACCGGCACGCCGAACACCTCGGCGGCCATCATCGCCATCCCCGCACGTGATCCGCCGATGTCGGGGTTGCCGGTCGCGACGGTCAGCGTGCCGTCGTCGCTCACCCGCACCGCGCCGGTGGATTCGCCGCCGACGTTGAACCAGAAACCGGCGGCGACGCCGCGGCCCTGATTTGCCTTCAGCGGCACGTGGTAGTTCGGGTGCTGGCGAATGCGCGCCAGCGTGTCGAGGAAGGCGATGTTCTGGAACGTCGGCCCGTAGGCCGCCTTCACGCCGTCCCGGGCGCCGTTCTTGTCGCGCAGATCGACCGGATCCATGCCCAGCTTCTGCGCCAGCTCGTCGAGCGCGCACTCGACGCCGAACGCCGAGATCGGCGCGCCGGGCGCGCGGTAGGCGGCGGTCTTCGGCGAGTTGGTGACGACGTCCCAGCCGACGATGCGGAAGTTCGGGATGTCGTAGCAGGCGAGCGCCGTCATGCAGGCGGTGCCCACGGGCGAGCCCGGGAAGGCGCCGGCCTGGAACTTCAGCTCCACCTCGGCGGCGGTGATCGTGCCGTCCTTCTTGGCGCCGAGCTTCACCTCGATGACGCCGCCGGACGTCGGTCCGGTGGCGCGGAATACTTCGTCGCGGGTCATCACCAGTTTCACCGGCGCGTCGGCGATGCGCGAGAGCGCCAGCGCGATCGGCTCCAGGTAGATGGTGGTCTTGCCGCCGAAGCCGCCGCCGATCTCGGCCGGCGTCACCTTGATGTTGGAGATTTCGACGCCCAGCACCTTGGCGCAGTAGCTGCGCACCATGAAGTGGCCCTGGCTGGAGCACCAGACGTGGCCCTGGCCGTCCTCGGACATCGAGGCGACGCAGGCGTGCGGCTCGATGTAGCCCTGGTGCACGGCCTTGGTGGTGTAGCGGCCCTCGACGCGCACCTCGGCCGCAGCCAGCGCCGCATCGACGTCGCCGCGCACGAACTGGTGCTTGCGGGCGATGTTGGAGGGCAGCTTCGGGCGCTCTTCGAGGCCCTCGGTGAAGATGTGGCTGTGCAGCAGCGGCGCGTCGGGCGCCATCGCCGCTTCCACGTCGATCACGTGCGCCAGCGGCTCGTAGCTGACCTCGATCAGCTCCAGCGCCGCCTCGGCGACGGCCGGCGAGATGGCGGCGACCGCGGCCACCGCGTGGCCTTCGTAGAGCGCCTTGTCGCGGGCGATCACGTTCACGGCCATGTCGCGCGAGTTGGAGGCGGCCTCGCCGCCCTCGATGATCTCGGAGGCGAGGTCGGGGAAGTCGGCGCCGGTGACCACCGCCTTCACGCCGGGCAGCGCCAGCGCCTTCCTGGTGTCGATGCCGAGGATGCGGGCGTGTGCGTAGGGGCTGCGCAGGATGCGGCCCCAGATCATGCCTGGCATCACGAAGTCGGCGCCGAACGCGGCGCGGCCGGTCACCTTGTCGACGCCGTCGGGGCGGATCGGCCGCGTGCCGACAGTGGCGAAGTGGGTTTCCGTTTGTTGGCGATCGAGTACGTCGGTCATGCGACCCTCCGTTCCTGTCTCAGCTCCGCGGCGGCGTCGAGCACCGCGCGGATCACCTTGTCGTAGCCGGTGCAGCGGCAGAGGTTGCCGGCCAGCCAGTAGCGCGCCTCTTCCTCGGTGGGATCGGGGTTGGCGTCCAGCAGCGCCTTCGAGGCGACGATCAGCCCGGGCGTGCAGAAGCCGCACTGCAGCGCCGCATGCTCGAGGAACTTCTGCTGGATGGGATGCAGCTCACCGTGCCTGGCGAGGCCCTCGATGGTCTCGATCCGCTTGCCCTCGGCCTCGGCCGCCAGCATCAGGCACGAGCAGACCAGCCGCCCGTCGACGATGACGCTGCAGGCGCCGCAGTCGCCTGAGCCGCAGCCTTCCTTCGAGCCGGTCAGGCCCAACTCGTCGCGCAGCGCGTCGAGCAGCGTCGTGCCGGGATCGGTCAGGAACTCGGCCGCATCGCCGTTCACGGTGGTGCTGACGTGGAGCTTCATCTAGCGGGCCTCCGCCCTGGCGTAAGCAATGGTCGCGACGCGTCGGGCGAGCACGCCGGCGATCTTGGTGCGATAGTCGATGGTGCCGCGTTTGTCGTCGATCGGGTTGCAGGCGGCGCGGGCCGCAGCGTCGAGCGCCGCCAGCGAAGCCTCGTCGAGCTTGCCGCCGACCAGCGCCGCGCCGGCCGGTCCGACCAGCAGCGAGGTCGGCGCGACGGCGCCCAGCGACACGTGCGCCTCGGCGATCTTGCCGTCGTCGCCCAGCGCCAAGCTGACGCCGGCGCCAACGACGGCGATGTCCATCTCGGTGCGCGGGATCAGCCGCAGGTAGGCGTCCGACGCGCGCTTGGGTCTGGGCGGCAGGCGGAACTCCAGCACGAACTCGCCGGGCTGCAGCGAGGTGCGGCCTGGGCTGACCTGGATGGTCTCGACCGGGGCCTCGCGGCGTCCGGCCGGACCCACGATCACGCAGACGGCGCGCGCCGCGATCAGCCCCGGCACGCTGTCGGCGGCCGGCGAAGCGTTGCAGAGGTTGCCGCCCAGCGAGGCGCGGCCCTGCACCTGGGTGGAGCCGATCAGGTTGGCCGCCTCGACGACGCCCGGCCAGTCGCGCGGCAGCGTTGCGTGCTCGCCGAGCACGGCGCCGGACGTCGCCGCGCCGATCACGTAGCCACCGTCAGCGGCCTTCTGGATGCCGACCGCGCCCGGCACGCGCTTGACGTCGACCACCGTCGCAGGCCGCACGCGGCCTGCCTTCATCTGCACGATCAGGTCGGTGCCGCCCGCCAGCACCCGGGCCGTCGGCGCGCTCGCCAGCGCGCTGATGGCCTCGTCGACGCTCGAAGGCGCCACGTAATTGAACTGCGCCAAGCATCCTCCGCCGGTTTGTCGCCGGGCGATCCCGGCGGGTTCAAGGGCCTAGATTAGTGACCGCCGTTCAGTCAGCGCAATGGGCGGCGCGCTGGAAATGCGCGATAACCACCAGATGAGTGACGTCGACGAGGCCGCGCCGACGCGTCCGGCGCGCAGCTACATGCCGCCGTTCCACGTGCTGCCGGGCTTCCTGACGCCGGCCGAGGCGGCGCAGCTGCTGGCTCACGCGGCCGCCAAGGAGGCGGCGTTCGCGGCCACGGAGGTCGGCGTCGCCGGCAGGGGACGCGTCGATCCGAGCTTTCGCGTCTCGCGCGGCTGCCGCGATCTGGGCGAGGCCGGGCCGCTGCTGGAGCAACGGCTGCGGGCGATCGCCCCGGAGCTGACCGCCGAGCTCAAGGTGACGCCGTTCGAGGTCTCGGGGGTGGAGCTGCAGCTGGTCGCGCACGGCGACGGCGCGTTCTATCGCCGCCACATCGACACCCAGACGGCGGCGGACGTGCAGCACATCCGCGCGCTGAGCGGGGTCTACTATGCGCACCGCGAACCGAAGGGGTTCGCGGGCGGCGCGCTGCGCCTCTACGCGATCGGCGACGAGCGCCGCTTCGTCGACGTCGAGCCGGTCCACAACGCGCTGGTGGTGTTTCCGGCCTGGGCGCCGCACGAGGTGATGCCGGTCAGCTGCCCGTCGGGCGCGTTCACGGATTCGCGCTTCGCGGTGAATTGCTGGCTGTGCAAGCGGAGCGGCGCGGGCGAAGGGGAAGGGTGAGCGCGTCCTACAGCGAGGCGACGAAGGCCTGCAACTCGGCGCTGACCTCGCGGTCCTCGGGGGTGAGGCCGCCGAAGCCGGCGTGGGGCATGCCTTCCCAGACGTGCAGCTCGGCGCGCACGCCGGCGCTGCGCAGCTTGCGGTGCATGCGCACGGCGTTGGAGAGGAAGATGTCGCGCGTGCCGGCCTGCAGCAGCGTCGGCGGGAAGCCGGCGACGTCGCCGAATAGCGGCGAGAGGTACGGGTGCGCGAGGTCGGCGCCGCCCGCGTAGACCAGGTTCATTTCCATGAGCCGGGCGGGCAGCACCACGTCGAGGCCCATCAGCGTGTCGAAGGTGTCGCCGCTCTCGGTGAGGTCGAGCTCGGGGGTGAGCAGCAGCGCGCCGCCGGGCATGGCGAGGCCCTCGTCGCGGGCGCGCAGCAGGAGGGCCGCGGCGAGGTTGCCGCCCGCCGAGGTGCCGCTGACCACGATGCGCTCGGCCGGGACCTCGGCCAGCAGCGCGCGGTAGGCCGCGATGCAGTCGTCGAGCGCGGCTGGATAAGGGCCATCAGGCGGCGTGCGGTAGTCGACGCCGTAGGCGACGCGGCCGGTGCGCAGCGCGATCGCCGCGGTGGAGAAGCGTACGTTGGCCTCGCCGCCGCCGAACAGCAGCGCGCCGCCGTGGATGTCGAAGATCACGTGCTTGTCGGCGATCAGCCGCTCGGCGCGCGGGGTCGCCTTGTAGACCGGCGCGCCGCCCAGCGGGTTCGCGACGACGTCGGCCTTCAGGCGGGCGGCGAACGGGGCCGACATCTGTGCGGACGCTTGGTCGCGCGCCGCGATCAGCCGTCGCCAGCCGTCGTTGTCGCCCAGCGCCGGATAGGCGCCTGCCGCCGGCCGCGGCATGGCCAGCATCGCCCTGGCCGCCTCCGACAGCGCCGCCGGCAGCGGCACGCGCCGCGACGCCAGCTCGACTGTTACCGGGCCCCGATCATCGGCCATCCTCGCCTCCCGTTCGTTTCGCCAAACATGCGGCGGCGGAGCGTGCGCAATCAAGGGTCAGGCGGCGCGTCGCCGCGCTTTCAAGAGTCACCACAAAGGACACGAAGCACACGAAGGGCGCGCCGAGCACGCCGGTTAACCCCTGTCACGCTGTTTGACGGTTGGCCGCGCGCGAAACGCGCCTTCGTGCTCTTGGTGTACTTCGTGGTGACCCTTGAGGACATCGCGGCCGCCGCAATGCACGGCGATCAGGCCGGCGTCGCTTCGCCCCATTCGTTCCAGCCGGCCCAGCGCGGTGCGCCGGGCAGGTACATCGTCTCCAGGCGGGTCAGGTGGAAGCCGGCGGCCTGGATCGACTTGGCGACTGGCCGGGTCAGGTGGCAGCCGCCGGCGAACGGCGTCCAGAACGGCTCGATCCGCCGCTGCCACTTCACCACGTCCGGATCGGGCGCGAGGCCGTGCTCGCAGAAGATGAAGCGGCCGCCAGGCTTCAACACGCGCTTGGCCTCGGCCAGCACCGCCGCCGGGTCCTGCACCGAGCAGAGCGTGAAGGTGCAGACGACGCAGTCGAACGCGCCCGGCTCGTAGGGCAGCGCCTCGCCGCGGCCGTCGACGATGTGGGTGGGGATGGCCGCCGCCGCGCCGGCCGCCTCGCCCTTCTTGCGCAGCCCCTCGGAGGGCTCGACCGCCTCCAGCGAGGTCACTTTCGCGGCGTCGTAGAACGGCAGGTTGAGGCCGCTGCCCATGCCGAGCTCGAGCACGCGACCACTGGCGCCCGGGACCACCTTGGCCCGCTGCTTCTGGATCGGCTTCACCCCGCAGGCGCAGTTGATCAGCGGCGGCACGACGTAGCGTTCCCAGAGCGACGGTTTGGGTGAGGGCATCAGGCGCTCCTTTGCCGGGCGACCTCGCGCGCCCGCTCCTGTTCGTGGGCGACGGCGTCGCGGGTCTCTTTCAGCAGGCGCGCGGCAATCGGATCGCGCCCGATGCCGCGCCAGTAGGCCGCCAGCTTCGGGTGCTTGCCGAGCGGGCTGGGCGCGTCGAACAACGCCGGCGCCCAATCGTAGGCCAGCATCAGCTGCGGGATCAGCGCGCCGTCGGCCCAGGTGAGCCGATCGCCGACCGCGTAGCCGCCGCCCCCGAGGTAGTGCTCGATGTAGCCGAGCGCCGCCTCCACCTCGGCCAGCCCCCGGTCGATCGCCGCTCGGTCCCAGCGGCGACGCGACATGCCGGATGCGGTGAAGAGGGGCCGCATCGCCATCACCAGGTAGAAGTCGCAGAGCCGCGAGATCAGCCGCACCTGCGCACGGCCCCAGGGATCGGCCGGCAGCGTCGGCGGGTCCGGGTAGGCGTCCTCCAGGTACTCGCAGATCACCTCCGATTCCGGCAGCGCGCGGCCGTCGTCGGTGACCAGCGCCGGCACCCGGCCGATCGGATTGATCTCGAAATAGTCGCCCTTCGACTCGGTGGTCGCGTGGAAGCCGGGCGGCTCGATGACCTCGGGCGTGAGCCCCTTCACGTAGAGCACGAGCCGCACCCGGGTCGGGAACGGC
>DATNEH010000071.1:0-8100 GCA_035553015.1 Caulobacteraceae bacterium
CGCCCTGCTGGCGCCGCTCGCCAGCCTGGCCGCCGGCCCGCTCGCCGATCGCCTGTTCGAGCCCGCCGTCCGCCAGCCCGCCTGGCGCGCCGTCGCCTGGGCGGTAGGCGGGGCGCCAGGGGCCGGCATCGGCCTGCTCTACGTGTTCGCCGGCGCCTGGCTCGCTGGCCTGACGATCTGCGTCTACGCCTCGCCCGCGGTTCGCGGCGTGGAAGCAGCGCCGCCGGCGCCGGCGAGCGCTTCGCCCGCCCAACTCGCAGCCGACGCTCCCTAGCGCGCTGGCGAGGCCTCACTTCTTCTTCGGCGGGTCTCCCGCCCAGGCCCAGGCGGTGATCTTCCAGTCGCCGCCGGTGCGCTTCAGGGCGAACACCATGCGGGCCGGCTCGCTCATCGCGGCGCCCTTCTGGTCGTAGCTGTAGGTGGCGGCCATGGTCACGTAGGCGGTGTCGCCGTCTTCCTGCGAGCGGATCACGTCGCCGAGCGTGACCTTGTTGCCGCTCTGGCCGTTGGCCTTGGCGTCGGCCATCAGCGCGCCGGCCCAGGCCTGGAAGGCGCCCGGCGCGGTCCAGGCGTGCGGCGCCATCTCGTCGATGATGCTGACGTCCGGGCTCTGTGTCGCGGCGGCGCCGGCCGCGTCGCCCTTGTCGAACGCGTCGATGAAGTCGTGCACCGTGCCGACCGGCGTCGCCCCGGCGAAAGCGGCGGAGGCGGCGGCGAAGCTGGCGATGACCCCGACAATCACGGCTTTCATGGCTTGCACTCCCTGGCAGACGTCTCGGGCAGACGTCTTGGGCAGACGTCATTCGCAGACGGCCGACGCTACGCCGAGGCTTGTTTTTCAGCAACGAAATGTGCGGGCCGTCCCGCAGGGGGGCGGCGGCCGGCGCTCTTTGCAAAGCTGCAATGTGCAGGGTCACCTGTAACCTTCCGCCGCCTCGGCGCGCTTAAGCAAGGTGATCGTGAGGACCCATCGCATACAGCCCCGCCGCCGGCGCGCAGCAAACTGCCCCGCGACGCCGGGAAAGGTCGCCTCGGCTAGAACCTTCGCGGCGCCTCATGTCATCCAAGGATTGAGCGACGCGCTGCAACAGGCTTTGGTGGCGGCATCCAAAGTGCAGCTTTTTGAGTTTAGGGTCTCGAGTACAGCTTAGGCGTGGGCAAGGAGTTCGAATGGGCAAGGCGTATCCGCGGGCGCATGTGAACGCGATTGGTGTCGCGACCCCGCCTCACGACGTCCACTTCGCATTCCGGATGTTCATCGAGCAGTCGCTGGAGGAGCGGCGCGACAAGGCGCTGTTTTCCCGCATGGCCGACCGGGCCGGCATCGAGCACCGCTTCTCCTATTGCGAGCCGGTGATAGCGGATGGCAGAGTCTTGGGCGACACTGACGGCTTCTATGCGCTGGACGCCTTCCCCTCGACCGCCGAGCGGATGCGCAAGTTCGAGGCGCATGCGCCGCAGCTCGCCATGAAGGCGCTGGGCGACCTCGACATGGAGGTGGAGCGCGAGCGGATCACCCACCTGGTGGTCGCCTCCTGCACCGGCTTCGTGGCGCCGGGCCTCGACCAGATCATCGTCAGCGCGCTGGGGCTGAATCCCAGCGTCGAGCGCACGGTGGTGGGCTTCATGGGCTGCTACGCGGCGGTGAGCGCGCTGCGGCTGGCGCACCACTTCGTGCGCTCCGAGCCGGCGGCGCGGGTGCTGGTGATCAATCTCGAGCTCTGCACGCTGCACTTCCAGAGGGTCAGCGAGCTGCAGAAGATCCTCTCGATGCTGCTCTTCGGCGACGGCTGCTCGGCGGCGCTGGTGACCGCCGAGGAACGCGGGCTGGCGCTGGTCGACTTCCGCGCCGCAACGATCGCCGATAGCGCCGGCGCGATCACCTGGAAGATCGGCGACGACGGCTTCGACATGCACCTCTCCGGCGAGGTGCCGCACCGCATCGCCCAGGCGCTGGCCGCCGAGCAGTCGCGCAACGATCCCGACGGGCTGCTGCGCGGGCGCACATCCCACGACTACGACGTGATGGCGGTGCACGCGGGCGGGCGGACGATCCTCGATGCGGTGGAGGCCGGCTTCGAGCTGCCGGACACCACGCTGGGCTGGTCGCGCGGGGTGCTGCGCGACTTCGGCAACATGTCGTCGGCGACGCTGATGTTCATCCTGCGCCGCATCCTGGACGGCTTCCGGCCGGCGTCCGGGCAGACTGGCGACGGCTTTGCGGTGGCGTTCGGCCCGGGCCTCGCCGCGGAGAGCTTCCGCTTCCAGGTGCTCACCTAGGCGCGTCTCCGATGCCCAGCTTCGCAGTGCGCTCGAACGAGCTGGAGCAGATGGAGGCGCCGGGCATCGCCGAGACGACGCTCGTCGACGTGCTGGGCGACCTGTCGCGCGCCAATTCGCTGACCTTCGCGCGGCCGCCGACGCTGGCGTGGCTGGCGCGGGCGACGAAGACGATGCCGCGCGGCGCATCGTTCACGCTGCTCGACGTCGGCTACGGCCAGGGCGACATGCTGCGGGCGATCTGGCGGTGGGCGAAGCGGCGCGGGCTGGAGCCGCGGCTGACCGGCGTGGACCTCAGCCCGTGGAGCGCCTCGGCCGCCGAGGCCGCGACCGATCCGGCCTGGGGCATCCGCTACGTGACCGGCGACGTCTTCGACTATGCGCCACCGGAAGGGGTGGACTTCGTGGTGAGCTCGCTGGTGGCGCACCACATGCCCGACGACGTGCTGACGCGCTTCATCGGCTGGATGGAGGCGAACGCGCGGCGCGGCTGGTTCATCAACGACCTGCACCGCCATCCGCTGGCCTATTACGGCTTCTGGACGCTGTCGCGCGCGGCGCTGCTGCATCCGATGGTGCAGCACGATGGTTGTGTGTCGGTGACCCGTGCTTTCACCAACGCCGACTGGGAGCAGCTGCTCGCGAAAAGCCATGCCCCGCGCGAGGCGATCGAGGTCGCCTGGCGCTTCCCGTTCCGGATCTGCGTCGGCCGGATCAAATGACGCGTACAGTGATCGTCGGCGGGGGGCTTGCGGGCGGCTACGCGGCGGCGCTGCTGGCGCGCGCGGGCGCCCAGGTGACCGTGCTGGAGCGGTCCACCGGGCCGGCCGACAAGGTGTGCGGCGAGTTCCTGTCACACGAGGCGCAGGGCTACCTGCGCGCGGCCGGGCTGGACCTCGACGCGCTGGGCGCGCCGCCGATCGACCGGGTGCGGGTGGCGAACGGCAAGCGGCTCGCCGAGGCGCGGCTGCCGTTCACGGCGCTGGGGCTCTCGCGCCGACGGCTCGACGAGGCGCTCTTGCAGCACGCCGAGCGGCTGGGCGCGGAGGTGCGCCGCGGCGTTTCCGTCAAGCATGTGGGCGCCGAGGGGCTGGAGACCAGCGACGGGGCGCTGGCGGCCGATCGGACCATCCTCGCCAGCGGCAAGCACGACGTGCGCGGCGCCGGGCGCGAGTCGGACAACGCGGACTGGGGGATGGTGGGGTTCAAGCTCTACTTCACGCTCGAGCCCGCCCAGCGGCGCGCGCTGGAGGGCGCGGTCGAGATCGTGATGTTCGACGGCGGCTATGCGGGGCTGCAACTGGTCGAGGACGGGCGCGCCAACCTCTGCCTGCTGGTGCGCGAGGCGCACTTCGCATCGGTGGGCCGGACTTGGGACGAGCTCTCCGCGCGGCTGATGAGCGAGCCGCATCTGGCGCGGCGGTTCGGGGGCGCGCAGGCGAGCGAGCCGCGGCCGCTGGCGATCGCGCGGCTGCCGTTCGGGTTCCTGCGGCGGCAGTCGGTGGGGGAGCGGGTCTATCCGGTCGGCGACCAGGCCGCGGTGATCCCATCGTTCACCGGCGACGGCATGGCGATCGCGCTGCACAGCGCGCGGCTCGCCGCGCAGGCGGCTGCGGACGGGGCCGGCGCGGACCGCTACCTCGCGCGCCTCAGCGCCGACCTCGCCCGCCCGGTCGGCCTCGCCTGCTGGCTGCAACGCCGCGCCGAGCGGTGGCCCGGAAGGGCGGCCACGGTGGCCGCGTTCGCCGCGTTCCCGCCGCTGCTCGCGCACATCGCGCGGGCGACGCGGGTGCCGGGACGGGCGTTGGCGCGGGCGGCTTAGTCGCCCCCTCCACCCCCCGGCTGCGCCGGGCGGTCCCCCTCCCCCGCTGCGCGGGGCAGGAAAGGGCGAAGCGGCGCCGCTACATATTTTCCTGCCCCGTGTAGCGAAGCGGAACGGGGGAGGGGGACCGCCGCGCGCAGCGCGGTGGTGGAGGGGGCGCGGGGCCGCTACACTCACGCTTGTGAGATCGGAACAGAAGACCCACCAGCGCGCGAAGTCGCTTCGCAAGCAGATGAGCCCGCCTGAGGGGTTGCTCTGGAGCCGGCTGCGGCGGATGCGGGGCTTCGGAGCGACGTTTCGGCGTCAGCATCCGATCGGACCGTTCATCGCGGACTTCTGCTGCTCGACCGCGAAGCTGGTGATCGAGGTGGACGGGTCGCACCACTCGGAGGACGCACAGATACTCAAAGACGAGGCGCAATCGCTTTATCTCCAAGAGCGCGGCTATCGGGTGCTGCGCATCCCTGCGAGCGACATCATGCGGAACGTCGACGAGGTCGCTCAGGGCGTCGTGGAGGCGGCGCTCGCACGCGCTTCCGCTGCGAGGTAGACGCGGCCGCGCGCCCCCTCCACCCCCCGGCTGCGCCGGGCGGTCCCCCTCCCCCGTTCCGCTTCGCTACACGGGGCAGGAAAGAATGCGGCGGCGCCGTCTCGGCTTTTCCTGCCCCGCGAAGCGGGGGAGGGGGACCGCCGCGCGCAGCGCGGGGGTGGAGGGGGCGCAGCGCGATGCCGCGTCAGCCTTCGTGCGCGAGTTCGGGCGCTTTCATCTCGACGCCAGCGGCCTTGGCGTAGGGCGTCAGGTCCAGGTCGGGATAGCGCAGCTGCACGTCCGCCAGCGTCTGGGCGTTCCAGTAATCGTCGCCGATCGGGGGCCAGCCGAAGAGGTCGCGTTGGCGGGGGGTCATCTTGGCCATGGCGTCTTTCCAGGCCTGGGTGGTGGCGAGGTTGGGCCAGGCGAGCTTGCCCTGCCAGGGCGCGCCGCGGGCCTTGAAGTCCATCAGCATGGCGAAGCGCGAGCGGCCGGGCGCCTTGAAGTCGGACGCGCGATGGAAGGTGTCGGTCTTGTAGATCATCAGCGTGCCGGCCGGGCCGGTGACCGGGACCTCGTCGTCGAAGAGCTCGCCCATCGGCAGCTGGTTGACGCCGATCGGGATGTGCTGGGTCTTGGCGCGTGGCGCCAGCTTGGTCGGCCCATCGAGCTCGGTGACGTCGGAGAGCAAGAGGAACGTCGTCATCTGCGGCATCACCCCGTCGGCGCGCGGCACCACGATGGTGTGGTTGGCGTAGTCGCGGTGGTGCATCTGGTCGTAGTTCACCGATCCGGCGTACTTCGCCCAGAGCTCGATCTTGTAGACGTCGACCTGCTCGGTCCTGAGGAAGCGCTCGGCCGCATCGATCAGGTCGGGATAGACCGGCAGGCGCGAGAGCGCCCACTGCGCGTAGGGGAAGAGCTTGATTCCGGTGAACTGGGTCTTGGTGAGGTTCTGGTGGGCCTCGGGATCGGCGAAGTAGGCCTCCGGCGTCGGGAAGTTCTCCCAGAGCGCGGCGCGCGCATCGGCCAGCGTCTCCTTGTCGAGGAAGCCCTCGACGATGGTGAAGCCCTGGTCCCAGATCTCGGCCAGCTTGGCGTCGGGTATGCGCATCTAAGGTCCTTGCAACTTAAGCTTCGGCGGCGGCGCGGCCGGACGTCTCCAGGCGCGTCAGCCAGTAGTCGGCGTCGTAGGTCGCATCGTCGGTCAGATAGCGCCAGAGCTTGATGCGGTTGACGTATTCGAGCCGCCCGGTGTCCTGCTCGAACCAGGGCTCGGAGGTGGTGAGGATGGTCTCCACCGTCCCCTTCTCGGGCGGCGCCTTGCGGAAGAAGATGGCGCGCTGGGCATTGTGTTGCGACAGGTCCGAGAGGTCCCAGCCGCGCGTCTGCGGGCCCGAGGCGTGCATGCGGATCTTGAACATGTAGCGCACGTCGTCCGCGAGATTGACGCCGCCGCCGTGCCAGATGCCGTGATGAAGGAAGAGCAGCGTGCCCGCCTCGCAGACCATGTGCTGCTGGCCGACGATGTTCTGGTAGCGGCCGAGCGCCACCTCGCTGACCTTCCTGAGGTGCGTGCCCGGCACGAAACGGGTGCCGCCCATCGGCCGGGTGACCGCGTGCGGGTAGTACATCATCTGCACGTCGAACGCCTGCGGGCGCGGATCGATCGTCGAATCCTGGTGGGTGTGCTGGGAGACGTTCTCGCGCGCCGACGCCTCGTGGAATCTGGGCGGAAACGTCACGTGCAGGAAGTGGTGGTCGAACACCGGCGCCTCGCCCAGGAGGCTGCGCAGCACCCCCTTCACCAGCGGCAGGTCCAGCAGGCGGGCGACGGCGCTGCCGGGCCGGTAGGCGTCGGCGAGCGGCGTGCCGGCCGGGACTTCGGGGATCTGGCTGGAGGCCAGCGTGTCCTCGTAGACCTCGCCGAGCTTGGTCCCCGCCTCGGGCTCGGCGACGGCGCCGGCCTCGGCCATGAACTGGGCGTTGATGTCGGCCGGGACGGCCGCGTCGAAGCGCAGGAACCCGCGCGCGACGAAGCTGGCGACCTGGGGCGAGGTCAGCAGGATGGGCGCGGCGCTTTGTTGAACACTCATGCGGTCACCTCCACGAGCTGCTCGAAGAAGAACTCGTACTTCAGATAGGCGAGGTCCAGCTCCTCGCCGCGCGGGTGCGGCAGCAGCTGCGAGGCCTGGAAGAGCCGCCAGCCATCCTTCAGCGCCGCCAGGCCCGTCGCATAGGGCGGCGTGTCGGCATCGCCCGCCATGTGCAGCGTCTCGCCCGTGCCGTCGTACACCGCCCAGGCCGCGACCGGCGAATCCAGCGCCGAGTTCTTCAGGTAGAGCACCAGAACCTTTTGCCTAAGCTTGCCCATCACCCGCTCCATCCGCCGTCGATCACATGGATCTGGCCGGTGGTGAAGCTGCTTTCATCGGAGGCGAGGTAGACGGCGAGGTCGGCGATCTCGCGCGGCGCGCCGAGCCGGCCCATCGGCTGGCGGTCCACGAAGCTTCGCATCACCGCGGCGGGATCGCCGGGCAGCGCCGCCATGCGCTCGCTGAGCGACGGCGTCGAGACGGTGCCCGGGCAGATGGCGTTGCAGCGCACCCCCTGGCCGACGAAGTCCGCGGCGATCGAGCGGGTGAGGCCGATCACCGCCGCCTTGGTGGTCCCGTAGGCGAAGCGGTTCGGCACGCCCTTTATGCTGGAGGCGACCGACGACATGTTGATGATCGAGCCGGCCTTGCGCGCCAGCATGCCCGGCAGCGCCGCCTTGCAGACGTGGAACATGGCGGTGACGTTGAGATCCCAGGCGAAGCGCCAGTCGTCGTCGGCGCAGTCGAGGATGGTCCCCTGGTGAACGTAGCCGGCGCAGTTGAACACCACGTCGAGCGGTCCGAGCTCGGCGACAAGCGCGTTGATGGCGGCAGGATCGGTGACGTCGAGCCGCCGCGTCTCGACGCCGGGCAGTCTCGCCAGCGCCGCCTCGTTGATGTCGGTGGCGATCACGCGCGCGCCTTCGGCGGCGAACCGCTCGGCGGTCGCGCGCCCGATCCCCTGCCCCGCCGCCGTCACCAGGCAGGCCTTGCCCGCAAGCCGCCCGCTCATTCCACCGACCAAGCCATGATGGCTCCCACTAGAGCAGGTTGGGATCGTTTGGAATCGCGCAACGCCGCCTTGCGCCCCCTCCGTCAGCCCGCTTCGCGGTCTGCCACATCCCCCGTCGTCTTCGCGACGGTGGAGGAGCGACATCCTGCAGCTTCGATCCTCCACCGCACCGCAGAGTGTACGGACGGGAGACATGGCGGACAGGTGTTCGGAGACATCGCGGACACGGCCTAAGGTTGGCTCATCGCCTCTCGCAAGTCGACTTGCGAGAGGCGATGGCGTCGGTAGCAGACGTCGAAGACGCCATCGGTGTCGGTAGGTCGAAGCGCGATGGCCTTGCCGATGAAGGCCCGGGACCATC
>DATNEH010000072.1:0-9938 GCA_035553015.1 Caulobacteraceae bacterium
CGGCGCGCCGATCTGGCCACCCGTCTGGGCCCCAGTCTGGGCCCCGGTCTGGGCGTCGTCCTGCAGCACGTTGCGGACGTGCTGGTAGCGCTTGCCGAGGAAGCGGGCGATGTCGGCGCGCGGATAGCCGGCCGCCGCGAGCGCCCGGATCTTGTCGGCGACGGTCGCGTGGGGCGCGGAAATACTGCGCATTCGATCCGGGTCCTCGGGCATGCCGCGCTCCGTATGTAGGTAGTCAGACAGTCACTACCTACATACGCTGCGACCGTCAAGAGCTTGTCCGTTGCCGGCGCCGTCGCTAGAAGGGCGCGCCCCTGCAGTTCGAGACCCGGCGCCCGTTCCTTGTCCCGCATCGTGATGAAATTCGGCGGCACCTCGGTGGCCGACCTCGAACGCATTCGCCGCGTCGCGCGGATCGTGGCGTCGGAAGCCAGGGCCGGTCACCAAGTGGCGGTGGTGGTCTCGGCGATGGCCGGGCGCACCAACGAGCTGGTCGCCTGGACCGACGGCGCCGGACCCGCCGCGCCCGGCCTGCCGGCGTCCGACGACGAGTACGACGTGGTGGTGGCTTCCGGCGAGCAGGTCTCGGCCGGCCTGCTGTCGATGACGTTGCGCAATCTCGGCCTGCACGCGCGCTCGTGGCTGGGCTGGCAGGTCCCGATCGTCACCGACAACGCGCACGGCAAGGCGCGCATCGACGAGGTCTCGCCCGACAAGCTGGAGGCGGCGCTGGCGGCCGGCGAGATCCCGGTGGTGGCCGGCTTCCAGGGCATCGACCGGCAAGGGCGTCTGGCCACGCTCGGCCGCGGCGCCGGCGACCTCTCGGCGGTGGCGGTGGCGGCGGCGCTGAAGGCCGACCGCTGCGACATCTACACCGACGTGGACGGCGTCTACACGACCGACCCGCGCATCGAGGAACGGGCCAAACGCCTGCCGCGCATCTCTTACGAGGAGATGCTGGAGATGGCCTCGCTGGGCGCGCGGGTGCTGCAGAGCCGCTCGGTCGAGCTGGCGATGGCCCAGCGCGTCCCGCTGCGGGTGCTCTCCAGCTTCGCCGAGCCGGGCGCGTCCGACAATCAAGGCACCATCGTCTGCGACGAGGAGGAGATCGTGGAAAAGCGGATCGTGAGCGGCGTCGCCTACAGCCGCGACGAGGCCAAGATCAGCCTCTTCGGCCTGCCCGACCATCCGGGCGTCGCCTCCGACATCTTCGGCCGCCTCGGCGATGCGAACGTCAACGTCGACATGATCGTGCAGAGCCACGCGCGCACGCCGGGCTCGGCCAACATGGAGTTCACCGTCGGCAAGCGCGACGCGGCGCGGGCGCTCGATATCGTGCTGGGCGCGAAAGGCGAGATCGGCCTCGAGGACGCGGTGCTCGACGACAACGTCGCCAAGATCTCGGTGATCGGCGTCGGCATGCGCTCCAACACCGGCGTCGCCCAGACCATGTTCAAGGCGCTGGCCGAGAAGGGCGTCAACATCCAGGTGATCTCGACCTCGGAGATCAAGATCAGCGTGCTGATCGACGCGGCCTACACCGAGCTGGCGGTGCGTGCGCTGCACTCCGCCTACGGATTGGACAAGGCCTGACCGGCAGACGGCGGCCGACGCCGTCGGGCGCCGGCCGCGGCGCCGCCCTCACTTCCGGTCGAGCACCAGGATCTGGAAGGTGCCGGGCTTGGGCTGCGGGCGCTTGCCGGGCTCTAGCGGGCCGTACTCGGCGGTCGGCAGGTAGATGCGGCCGGTCTTCAGGTCCACCGCGCCGGTGCGCGCGCCCGGCTGGGTCGGTACGCTCTCGACGATGGCGTTGCTCTGCTTGCCGGTGAGGCCGATCACCCAAAGCTTGCCGTCGAGCGCGGTCGGCACGTAGGCGAGGTGGCGGCCCGGATCGTAGAGCACGGCGTCGGGGAAGCCGCCGATCTTCAGGCTGGCCAGCTCCTTGCCGCTGGCCGCATCGAGGACCTTGGCGAGCGTGTTGCAGGACGAGATCACGCGGCCGCCTTCCACGTAGGCGAGGCCGGTCGGGCGCTGGCAGCCGGCCATGTCGTAGCGGCGAAGCACCTTGCGGGCCTTCAGATCGACGACCGCGACCTGGCCCTTGTCCTCGACGTTGACATAGAAGAGCCCCTTGCCGTCGGGCGCCCCGAACTCGAGCTTGTCGCCCACCTGGATGGTCCCAGCGACCACCTGCTTGACCGGATCGATCAGCGTCAGCACGCCGGAATCGCCGTTGATCACCACCACGAGCCCGGTGGCCGGGTCGTAGGCGGCTCCGTCCGGGTCGGCGGCGACGCTCAGCGACTTCAGCAGCGCGCCGTCCGAAGCCTTCAGGATCTTGGCCGTGGAATCGCCGCTGTTGGTGGTCACCAGCACGTCGTGGCCGGGCACGACCACGACCGCGTGCAGCCGGTTGCCGGGGGCGAAGGCCTCGTTGAGCTTGCCGGTGGTCAGGTCGAGCGCCAGCACCACCGTGCCGTGCGCGACGTAGAGGCGCCGGCGCGCGGCGTCGAAGCTGGCGTAGTCCCAGCCGCCGTCGGGCCCGTTGATCCGCTTCACCACCTGCAACTGCCCGCCTGGGGCGGCCTGGGCGGCAATCGGAGCGGCGGCCAACAGGGCTGACGCGGCGGCGCAGAGGACGAGCAACTGACGCTTCATGGTGGTTTCTCCTTCATCAGGTCTGGGTCACTTGCGGGGTGGGGGCGATGCGGCGCTCGTCGGCGGCGACGCCGCCAGCGAGCCGGTAGATCGCCGGCATCGCGATCAGCACCAGCGGGCCCTGGGCGATCAGGCCGGCGATGATGGCGATGGCGAGCGGCCGCTCCATCGAGGCGCCGCCGCCCAGCGCCAGCGCCAGCGGGGCGAGCGCCAGGATGGCGGCGAGCGTGGTCATCGCGATGGGCCTGAGGCGATTGACGCCGGCCTGGATCAGCGCCGTGCTCGGCGCGCCGCCGGCGGCGATCAGCGCCTCGTATTCGGTGAAGTAGAAGATCGCCACCTCGGTGGTGATGCCGACGATCATCGTGGCGCCCATCAGCGCCATGATGTTGAGCTCGGTCCCGGTCAGCCAAAGTCCGATGGCGACCGCCGAGGCGGCGGCCAGCGGCATCGCCAGGATCACCCCGGCGATGCGGAAGCTCTCGTAGATCACCAGCAGCAGCACGAAGACCGCGGCCACCGCGGCGGCGAACACCAGCGCCAGGTCGCGGAACGCCTGCCGCTGCTCGGCGAAGAGCCCGCCCATCTCGAAGGTGACGCCAGGCGGCAGGAAGCCCGGCCGCCCGACGATGCGCTCCACCTCCCTGGCGGTCGAGCCGACGTCGCGGCCGACCACGCGGGCGGTGACGGCGTCCATGCGGCGCAGGTTCTCGTGGCTGATCTCGGCCTGGCCGGTCACCAGCCGGATGTCGGCGATGCGCGACAGCGCGAAGAGGTGGCCGTCGCCGGGTGACTTCAGCATCAGCGCGCCGACCTGGTCGACCCGCGAACGCGTCTGCGGCGGCGTCCAGACCCGGACGTTCACCAGGTTGACGCCCGACTGCACCTGGGTCGCCACCGCGCCGGTCAGCTGGTCCTCCAGCTGCTTGGCGACCTCGGCGGCGCTGACGCCCTCCAGCTCGGCCCGGGCGGCGTCGACCCGGATGTCGAGGCCGTCGCCGGCCAGCACCACGCCGCTCTTGGCCTCGGTGACCCCGCGCACCTTCTCGATGGCGTCCTGCACGGCCGGGCCGGTGGTCAGCAGCAGCGCTGCGTTGTTGCTGTAGAGCTTCACCTCGATCGGCTGTGGCACCGCCGTGAGGTCGCCTATCAGGTCCTCCATCAGCTGCGCGGTCTCGATCTCGACGCCCGGCACGGACGACTGCACCTTGTCGGCGACGTCATCCATCACCGCCTCGATCGGCCGCCGGCCCTGGGTCTTCAGGCGGATGAAGAAGTCTCCGGTGTTGGGCTCGGTGAGGCCGCCGCCGAGCTGCGTCCCGGTGCGCCGCGAGTAGGTGTCGACATCGGGCGTCGCCTGGATGATCGCCTCGATCTGGCGCATCAGCCGGTCGGTCTCGGTCAGCGACATGCCGGGCGGCGCGACGTAGTCGAGCACGAAGCCGCCTTCGTCGATCTTCGGGAAGAAGCCGGAGCCGACCGTGGCGAAGCAGAGCGCGCCGACCGCCGCCAGCCCGGCGACCGCGGCCAGCGCCAGCACCGGCCGGCCGACGCTGGCCTCCAGCACGCGGCGGTAGCGCGCCAGGATGCGGCCGTTCTCGTCGAGCTGGGCGACGGCGCCGCGGCCCTTCGCCAACTGCTCGAACAGCGCCGGCGTCAGCCACCAGGCGACCAGGAACGAGAGCGTCAGCGAGATCGCCATGGTGATCGACAGCGCCCTGAAGAAGGCGCCGGTCACGCCGGAGAGGAAGGCGAGGGGGATGAAGATCACGGTGGTGGCGGCCGACGAGCCGATCAGCGGGCGCATGAACTCGGCCACGGCGCGGCCGATCGCCTGGCGGCCGTGCGAGGCGGTCTCGGCCAGGCGCCGCTCGATGTGCTCGATCATCACGATGGCGTCGTCGATGATCAGGCCGATGGCGGCCGCCATGCCGCCCAGCGTCATGATGTTGAAGCTCTGGCCCAGCGCCCAGAGCACCAGCGTCGCGGCCGCCAGCACGGCCGGCACAGCGACGACGGCGGCCAGCGTCACGCGCCAGTTGCGCAGGAAGACCAGCAGCACCAGCGCCGCCAGGATCACCCCGATGACGATGGCGTTGCGCAGCGCCGCCGCCGACTCGAGGATCAGGTCGCTCTGGTCGTACCAGGCCTTGCTCCGCATGTCGGCCGGGCCCTGGCCACGCAGGCGGGCGAAGGCGGCGCGCACCGCCTTGGCGATCTCGACGGTGTTGCCGCCCGGCTGCTGGTAGACGTTCACCTCGACGGCGTCGCGGCCATCGGCGGTGACGCGGATCCACTGCGGCTGCGGCTGGGCGGTCACCGTCGCCACGTCGCCGACCCGCACCACCCCGCCGCCAGCGGCCTTGACCACCACGTCGGCGATCTGGCGCGGATCGGCGAGGCGCGAGTCGGTCAGCACCAGCAGCAGCTTGCCCTGGTCCTCGATGCGGCCGGCCGCAGAGAGTGCATTGGCGCCGGCGATCGCCTGCGAGACGTCGGCCAGCGACAGGCCGTGCGCCCAGAGTTTCGCCGGATCGGCCTCGATCCGGTACTCACCCGGGGCGCCGCCCTGGTTCTGCACGCGCGCGACGCCGTCGATGGTCGAGAGCACCGGCGCCAGCGTCAGGTCGGCGAACCGGCGCAGCTCCACCGGCGTCGCCCGCGCCGAGGTCAGGCTGTAGGCCGCTACCGGGAAGGTGGTCGGGTCCATGCGCCGCGTCTGGAAGGTGACGCCGGCCGGCAGGTTCGGCTGCGCCGCGCTCAGCGCCGACTGCACCCGCTGCAGGGCGAGGTCCATGTCCTGGCCCCAGCCGAAGTTGATCGAGACTTCCGCGGAGCCGCGGCTGGTCGTGGAGCGCAGGTTCTGCACGCCGGGGATCGCGCGCAGCGCCTGTTCGACCGGGCGGGTGATCACCGCCTCGGTCTGGTCCGCTGGCCGGTCGCCGGCGTCTATCGTCACCGCGATGCGCGGGAAGCGCACGTTGGGGAACAGGGCCACCGGCATCACTGTCGCCGCCACGATGCCGCCGGCGATCAGCAGGGTCAGCAGGGTGAGCAGCGAGCGCCGGCGTCGCGAAGCGAACTCCGCGAGGTTCATCGGTCGTCGCCCCGGGGGGCGGAGCCTTGGGGGCCGGAGCCTCGCGGGCCGGCGACCTTCACCGCCATCCCGTCCTGCAGTTCGTAGGCCCCTTCCACGGCGACGAGCTGGCCGGCTTTGATCGGCCCGGAGATCTCGATCTCGTCGCCGTGGTCGCGCCCGGCGGTGACGAACACGCGCTGCGCCTTGCCGCCGGCGACGACGAAGACGTGCGCGCCGGTCTCGTCGAACACCACGGCGCCGCGCGGGACCGCGAGGCCCTGGTGCGCGCCGGTCGCCACGTCGGCCTGCACCGCCGCGCCGACCGGCAGCGCCGCGCCGGACAGCGGGGCGATCGCGGGCGCGAGATGCGTGGTTGGGTCGATGGCGCGGCCGACCATGGTCAGGCGCGAGGCGATCGGCGCGCCGCCGACGGTCGGCCGGATCGTCACCGCATTGCCGGCCGCCACCACGGCCCCGACCGACGGCTCGATCCCCAGCTTCACGCTGAGCGCGCCCTGCCTGGCGAGCACCATGATCGCCGCGTCCTGGGCGATGTGGTCGCCGGGCGCCGCGCTGACGCTGACCACCACGGCGGGCGCGTCGGCGGTGAGCGTCTGGCGCCCGGCGCCCTGCCGCTGCTGGGCGGCCAGCGCCGAGTCGGCGTCAGCCGCGGTCTTCTTCGCCTGGATCAGCTGGTCGGAGGCGGCCAGGTGCGAATCGAACAGCCGCTGCACGCGCGCCAGGTCATTCCTGGCGGACGTCGCCGCGTCGGCGGCCTGCTTGTAGGCGAGGTCGGCGGCCGGCTGGCTTTCGATGACCGCCAGCGGCTCGCCGGCGCTCACCACCTGGCCCGGCCGCGCCAGCACCTGCTCGACGATCACCGCGCGCGGCGCGGCCAGCGTGCGGCTCGCGCCGGGGTCGGCCTGCACGACGCCGAACACCGTGGTGACGTCCTCCAGAACGCCGCTGCGGATCGGCGCGGTGGTGATGGTCGCGGTGGCCGTGGGCTCGCCCTGGTCGCTGTCGTCCCCGCCGCCGCGGTGCGTGAGGACGAGCGCGCCTGCGCCGACGATGACGATGAGGATCGCGGCCGCCGCGATCAGCTGGTTGCGGCTCATGTGGCGCCCGGCGCGGGCGGCGCGAAGAGGGCGGTCTCGAGCTGGATCTCGGCCATGCGGGCGGCAAGCTCGCGGTCCTCCAGGTCGGCGCGCTTGGAGACCACCGTCTGCACCAGCGCCAGGTAGGCGGCGCTGTCGATGTCGCCGCGCCGCAGGGCGGCCGGCGCCGGCTTCAGCATCGCCTCCAGCCGCGGCAGGTCGGCGCGCAGCACGGCGGCCTCGGCGCTCGCGCTGGCGAGCTCGGCCTCGGCGTTGCGGACGTCGGCGGCGGTCTGGTCGAGCCGCGCCTGGTATTCGGCCTTCAGCTGCGCC
This sequence comes from Caulobacteraceae bacterium, assembly GCA_035553015.1. Lineage (GTDB taxonomy): Bacteria > Pseudomonadota > Alphaproteobacteria > Caulobacterales > Caulobacteraceae > Acaudatibacter. Next base: position 7,168 of record DATNEH010000072.1, read on the forward strand.
CGGGTCGCCTCGGCCACTTTCACGTCGCCGCGATGGCCGTTGAAGATCGGCGCCGCCAGCACCGCCGAGAGCCCCAGCGTCGTGGTGGGGGTGGGGTCGCGGGCGTAGGCGAAGGCGATCTGCGCCAGCGGGAACTGCGAGAGGATCGCCTTGCGCAGGTTCTGGTCCTGCGCCGAGTAGCCGGCCTGCAGGGCCAGCAGGTCGGGCCGGCGCTCGGGCAGGCTGGCGAGGTCGCGTTGGACGGTCTCGGGATCGACGGCGGACGGCGACGCGGGTTCGACGAGCGGCAGCTGCACGTCGGCGCGCAGGCCCAGGAGCGCGTTGAGGTCTCGCCGCGCCTTGGCCGCATCGTGCTCGGCGGTGGCGAGCTGGGTCTGCACGTCGAGCCTGGCGGCGAGGTCGGTAACGGCGGTCTGCGCGGTGACGTCGCCGCGCCGCTCGGCCTCGGCCGATCGATCCGCGCGATCCGCGGCGGCGCTGAGGATGTCACGCAGGAAGCCGGCGCGCGCCTCGTCGGTCAGCGCCGTCTCGGCCAGCTGCCGGGCCTGCTGAGCGGTCGTCCACTCGGCCCACAGCACGTCGAGCCGGGCTTGCCTGGCGGTGAACTCGGCGGCGCGCTTGTTGGTGGCGGCCTGCAATAGCCCGGCGAGGTCGTAGCTCGGCGAGACGTTGAAGGCGGTGTGGGTGTCCGGTCCGGCGATCGGCTGGTCGAAGCCGACGGCGACCTGCGGGTCGGGCAGGAGGCCGGCGGCGAACACCTCGGCCGACCGGACGCCGAGCGCGGTGCGCTTGGCCTTCAGATCCGGATTGTTGAGCACCGCCAGCACCGCGACCTGCAGCGGCGTGAAGCCCTTCCTGGGATCGATGGCGATGGATTGCAGCGGCGCCAGGCGCAGCCGCTCGACGTCGGTCTTCAGGAAGCCGATGTCGCCGCCGATGTAGGGCCCGCTCGGCAGCGGATCGGGGTGGTCGGTCTTGCACGCCGCGAGCGCCACGAGCGACGCCAGCGCCAGCGCGCCTGCGACGCGACGGCCCCTCGCAATGCGTCCCCGTCCCGCCAACGCGCCTCTCGACCCTTGCGCCCGCCGATCGGCGAACTGGCGCTTGTTAGGCCATTCGAGCTGACGAGGCGCTGTCCGCTACATTGAGAAATCCCAATGTTGCGCCGCGCACGAGGCTGGCGAACGCCACCCGCACGTCGAGGCCGGGCGCGGCGTCGGCCAGGGTGACGGTCGCGCCATGCAGGCGGGCCACGGCCGCCACCAGCGCCAGCCCGAGGCCGCTGCCGGGCGTCGAACGGCTGCGCTCCAGCCGATAGAAGCGGTCGAACACCCGCTCGCGCTCGGCAGGCGGCACGCCGGGTCCGTCGTCGGCGACGGCGACCACCGCGCCACTGCCTTCCGCGGCCACGCGCACCGTCACCCGCGCCCGGTCGCCCGCATGGCGCAGGGCGTTCTCGACGAGATTGACCAGCATCTGGGTCAGCAACTCGGGATCGCCGTCGACGGCGAGCGGCTCGCCGGCCTCCAGCGTCAGCCGTTGTCCGGCGTCCTCGGCGGACGGGGCGAAGTCGCCGACCACGGCGCGGGCCAGCGCGGTCAGGTCGACCGGCCGGAACGCGGTGCGCCGTGCGCCGCCCTCGATCTGCGAGATCCTGAGCAGCGCGGCGAAGGTGTCGAGGATGGCGTCGACGTCCTCCAGCGCGCCGGAGATCGCCGCCATGCGCTCGGGCGCGGTCCGCGCCGTGCGGCTCGCCTCCAGCCGCTGGCGCAGGCGGGTCAGGGGGGTCCGCAGGTCATGCGCCACGTCGTTGGAGACCTGCCGGAGGCTCTCCATCAGCAGCGTGATGCGGTCGAGCATGCGGTTGAAGGTGGCGGCCAGCCGGTCGAGGTCGTCGCCTCCGCCGCGCCCAGACCCGCTCGTTGGGCCGCGCACCGGGATGCGGCGCGAGAAGTCGCCGTTGATGATCGCCTCGGCGGCGGCGCTCATCGCATTGAGCCGCCGGTGCACGCCGTAGCTGAGCCCGAGACCGCCCAGGATGCCCAGCACCACGACGCCGGCGAACGCCCACCCGAAGCCGGCCACCACGGTCTGCTCCAGCGCGTCGTTGCGCGCATCGTCGTCGCCGATCCGCAGCGCATAACCGCCTGGCAGCGTGGTTGTCAGTACACGGATCGCCTCCGGTCCATGTGCGGTGGAGAGGCGCAGGGTCGACCAGCCGGGCGCCGCGCGCGAGCCGGCGAGCCGCCCGGCGATCGGCGCGCCGTCGGGGCCATCCAAGCCGTAGTCGAGCGCGCCCGGCGTGCGGTCGCGCTCGCCCACCGCCTGCACGACGCCGGACAGCCCTTCGGTGCGAAACTCCTGCGCCAGCGCCGCGGCCTCGGAGTCGATGCGCGCGTCGAACTGCTGTTTCAGCGTCGCGCGGGTGGTCAGCAGGGTGATGGCGCCCAGCACCACCACCGAGAGCGCGAAGGCGGCGGTGTAGAAGGCCGCGAGCCGCAGGGAGGTGGAGCGGAACATCGGCGTTCAGGCGCCCTCGCGCAGACAGTAGCCCGCGCCGCGCACGGTGTGGATCAGCTCCTGGGCGCGGCCGCGGTCGATCTTGGCGCGCAGCCGGCTCATGTGGGTCTCGACGATGTTGGTCTTGGGGTCGAAGTGATAGTCCCAGACGCTCTCCAGCAGCATCGTGCGGGTGACCACCCGGCCGGCGTGCCGCATCAGGTATTCGAGCAGCTGGAATTCGCGTGGCTGCAGCTCGATGCGGTCGCCGG
>DATNEH010000073.1:0-33279 GCA_035553015.1 Caulobacteraceae bacterium
TCATCCGCGGCTTCAGCCGGCGGGCCGGATCGTTGGTGTCCGAGGTGATCCGCTCGCCGCTCATGCGCGCTCCAGCGCCGCCGCGGCCGGCGCAGCCCGCGTCAGTCCGCGGATGATCTCGGCGTAGCGGTCGGCGGCGGCCGACCACGCATAGCGGCGCCGCACGAACTCGTAGCGGCGCTGGGCGTCGCCCGGCGCCTCGGCGGCCAGCGCCGCGTCCATGGCCGCCAGCACCTCGCGCGCGGCCTTGTCCTGGTCGTCGACGTCCTCGACCGGCACCCCGCGCAGGAAGGCCGCCGCCTCGGCGTCCGCGCCGGTGCTCTCTGCCCCGCAGATCACCGGCAGGCCGCAGGCCAGCGCCTCTTGCACCACCAGCGGGAACCCCTCGCCCTGGCTCGGCAGCACGAAGACGTCGCTGGCGCGGTAGAGGTCGGCGAGCGCGGCGCCCGCCAGATCGGAGAACACGCGCACGTTGGGCAGGCCCCAGGCGGCGGGGTCGATCACGCCCCAGCCGGCGAAGGCGAAGGTCAGCTCCGGCCGCTGCGCCGCCGCGCGCCGTAGGATCTCGACGCCCTTCTTCTCGACGAAGCGGCCGACGAAGAGCGCGGTCGGTCCCGTCAGCCCGAAGCGGGCGCGGGCCACGGCGCGGCTCTCGCCGAGGGCCGGTCGGAAGACCTCGGTGTCGACCCCGTTGAACACCAGCTGCGGGGTGCTGCGGAACCGCAGCCGCCCGAAGAACGCCCGCACGAACTCGCTGATGAACACCACCTGGCCCGCCCCGCTCAGCACCGGCGCGGCGACGATGCGGTTGGCGAGCGCCATCAGGCCGCGCAGCAAGGGATGACGATACGGGATCTGGCCGATGTGCTGGATGATCACCAGCGGGCGGCCGTGCGCCTTTGCGGCCAGGAAGGTGACGACGCTGGCCATGTAGAGCGCATCGTGCAGCAGCACGGCGTCGGCGTCCTTCACCTCGCGCCACAACCGCGCGATCGAGCCGGGGGACAGCACCGGCCACGGCACGCCGAGCCGCTCTTCGGCGACGTTCCAGACCCGCGCCGGCACGCAGCGCAGCCCCGGATCGGCCGACGCCGGCGTCGTATCGCTGGCGAGCCAGGTCACCTCGAAGCCGCGCCCGGCCAGCTCGCGCGCCAGCCGGCCGGCGACGATCTCCAGCCCGCCGCGATGGCTGTCGAAGAAGTTGGAGACGGTCAGCAGTCGCAAGCGGGTGCTCACCGCTCCACCGACCTCAGCGCCGCGGCGACCCCTTCCGGACGGGCCAGCGTCTCGGGTCCCTCGAGCGCAAGGTAGGCGAGCCAGCGCTGCTCGAGCCGGTCCCGCGCCACGGTGTCGAGGATGAGGCCGCAGAAGAACGAGAGCAGCGCGACGACCGCCAGCCCCACCGCGACCACCAGGGTCGGCAGCCGCGGCACCAGCCCCGTGCGGAAATAGCCCTCCAGCACCGGCGCGGCGAGCAACGCGGCGAGGATGAGCGCCAACACGCCGGCGACGCCGAAGAACTGCATCGGCCGCTCCTCGCGCACCATCAGGCTGATCATGCGCAGGATCCGCCAGCCGTCGCGGAAGGTGGAGAGCTTGCTCTCCGAGCCCTCCGGCCGCGCGCCATAGGGCGCCTCGACCTCGGCCGCCGGCAGCCGCATCTGCAGCGTATGCACGGTCAGCTCGGTCTCGATCTCGAAGCCACGCGAGTGGGCCGGGAAGCTCTTCACAAAGCGGCGGCTGAACGCGCGGTAGCCGGAGAGCATGTCCTCGAACTGGCGGCCGAACACCATGCGCACCGCGCCGCTGAGCGCCTGGTTGCCGAACCGGTGGCCCGTGCGGAACGCCTCGGACTCGGTGGACACCCGCGCGGCGCTGACCATGTCGAGCCCGTCGTCGATCAGCCGGCGCACCAGCATCGGCGCGGCGGCCGCGTCGTAGGTGCCGTCGCCGTCGACCAGCAGGTAGACGTCGGCCTCGACGTCCGCGAACATCCGGCGCACGACGTTGCCCTTGCCCTTCAGGGCGGCGTGGCGGACCAGCGCGCCGGCGGCGGCGGCGCGCGCGGCAGTGTCGTCGGTGGAGCGGTTGTCGAACACCCAGATCGCCGCGCCCGGCAGCGCGCGGGCGAAGTCGGCCACCACCTGCGCCACGGTGGCCGCCTCGTTGTGGCAGGGGATCAGCACCGCGATCCGGGGCTGCCGGACCTCGCCGAAGGTCCGCCTTGCTGGGGCCAGGGCCGTCACGCTGTCGTCGCCTCCGGAACACGCCCGGGTGGGGGCTCGAGGGGGAAGCTTATCACGCCGGGCCCAGTTCCCGATCAGCCAGACCGCCGGGATCGCCAGGACGGGGCTTGGTGCGCAAGTCGGCGATGGAATGCGGCCGCGGATCGCCGTCGCCGCGCGCCGTCTTGCCCATCAGCAGGGTCTCCGGCGTCAGCGCGGTCCAGAGCGTGAAGGCGATCACCGCCGCCGCGCCCCAGTGCGGGATCGCCGCGCAACAGAGCACCGCGCCGGCCGCCACCGCCAGTATCCAGGCGCCTGGGCGCGTGCGGTGGGTGAGGATCAGCGCCGCCGCCGGCGCCAGCAGCGCAGCGTCGTAGTGCATGGCGTAGGGCGTCACGAAGAGGCCGCCGCCAAGCAGCGCCGCGATCCGCCTGGCGGGATCCGAGGTGCTCCGGAACACCATCCAGGCCATCACCGCCGCGCCGACGCCGAACACCAGGCGCCAGGTGTCGAGCGCGCCCGGGTCGAGCTTCAACGTGTGGCCGAGCGCGGTCGGCGTGATCATGCCGCGCTCGAGCGCCCGCGCGTCCATCACCATGCGCTGGAAGCGCGGCACCGCGGCGACCCATTCGAACCAGGCGCCGACGCCGAACACCAGCGCCGAGACCGCCACCGCGACGCCCAGCGTCGCCGCCGCGGCGGCGAGCGCCCGCCACTCGCGCGTCGCCAAGAGGGCCAGCGGCAGCAGCACCAGCGCCTGCGGCTTCAGCGCGCCGGCGAGGCCGAACAGCACCCCGGCCGACACCGGCCGCGTCCTCAGGCAATAGAGCCCGGCGACCGTCAGCGCGGCGACGATGAAGGTCACCTGGCCGGTCACCAGCACCAGCACCGACGGCGGCGTCAGCGCCATGGCGAGCAAGGCCAGGACGCGCGGCGAGCCCAGCCGCCCGAACATCGTCCAGAGGATCGCGACGAGGCCGAGCGCGGTCCAGGCGAGGTTGGCGACCTCGAAGCGCAGGGCGCTGAACGGCAGGAAGGCGAGCAGCGCCGAGGGCGGGTAGACGAAGGGCCTCAAGCCCCGGAAATGCTCCATCAGCGGGTGCTCGAAGCGGGTGAGCGCGGTGAAGTCGTAGATGCGGCCGGGGTGCGGGAAGACCTCCCGCGCCGCCGCCCACATCGGCATGAAGTCGATGCCGAGCGGCTGGTAGGCGAGGATCGCGTTCACGTGGTCCCAGGCCTGGGCGGCGAGATAGAGCACGCCCGCCGCCAGCACCACGACCCGCAGCCAGCCCCAGGCCTTGGCCCAGCTCATCTGTCGAGACTCGTCCCTTGAGACGCGCTTCGGCGCGAACACGCGTTCGTGATCGGAGTCGCGCTTCGGCGCGCCGCCGTCAAGCCCGCGCGGCGACGCAGCGTTACTTCTGGCGCGAAACGAACAGGGTGGGCCAGTCGTCGGGCGGCACGCCGCGGCAGGCGGGCATGGTCGCGGAGCTGGCCATCTGGAACGCCTTGCCGTCCCAGACCCAGGTTTCGGTCGCGCCGCAATCGGCGATGCCGCGGCCCTTCGAGAAGCTCGACAGCGTCTGGGTCTTCGGATCGTAGCCCACGTTCATCAGGGCGTCGCTGGAGCCGGTCCCTTCGGAGGCGCCCGCCGCTTCGGGGAACTTGACCGGCCGCAGCTGGCCGGCGTGCTCGTCGCCGAGGAAGAAGTCGTTGACCTGGTTATAGGCCCCGCTGTTGCACTCCGGTCCCCAAAGCACGACCCCCGGCGCCAGGCGCGCGATGACGTCGGTGGGCGACGAGCCGCGGTCGCACTCGGAATCGTGAGCAAGGACCACCTTCGGCACGCGCCCGGGCAAGCCGGCCTGGCTCGCCGGCGGCGCCGGCCGGATCAGCGGCGGGACGCCGCGGGCGTGGACCGACGTCGCCGGCGCCGCGCCTTTCTTGACGAGCGCGGTGACCGTGCCGACGCGGCCCTGCTGGTCGTCGACCCAGAGCAGGATGGCGGCGCTGCCGGCGAGCGAGACCGAGCTCACTGCCTTGCCGGCGGCGTTCAGTTCCAGGCTCTGGCCGTTGCGCAGCGCGTCGATCAAGTGCTGGGCCGCCGCGCCCGTGAGGGTGGCGCGCGCGCCGCTCTCGCTGCCCGCCGCACGCAACGGCCCGAGCCCGGCGATCGGCTTGCCGTCGAGGGTGAGGGTCCAGGTCTGCGCAGGCTGGGTGTCGCCAGCGTCGAACACGATGGCCACCTGGGCTTGCGCGGCCGGCCCGGCCTGGCGGTCGATCTTCAGGTAGGCGTTGGTGTCGGCCGCCTCCTCGGAGAAGCCGAAAGCGGCGCAGTCGCCGAGGTTGCTGCAGACCGCGGTCCAGTCCTTGACGGTCTTCGTCCCGGCCGCATTCGCCGCGCCAGCCCCAAGCACGCCCAGGGTTAGCGCGGCTGTGGCCGCGAGCAGCAGTGTCCTCATCGTCAGCCCCCGCCGAGCGCCATCCGCCGAATCGACGCCATCTTGCCGTAAAGCGCCACGATCTGGCGATTCATAGCTGCATTGTCCGCCGCCTCGACCTTCTCGTGCAGGCCGATCAGCTGGCGGCGCAGGCGGGCGTTCGCCGCGTCGAGCGCCGGCACCGACAGGTCCGCGTCGACTTCCTTAGCGGCGGCCGCGAGCGCGCCGTCGGCGTCGAACGCGCCGGCCCCGGCGAACAGCGCGCGGATCGCGGCGTTCTCGGCGATCGCATCGCGCGCCGCACGGTCGGACTCGGCCGCCGCCAGCGTCGCCAGCATCGTCACCATGCCCACGCGGCTCATCGTGTAGGCCATGCCATGGTCGGCCGAGGGCGGCGTCGCGAGCGCCACCGTGACCCCTTGCAGCACGTCGCGCACGTTCGGGGTCATGCCGCCAGCCTCGCCAGATGCTCGGCCAGGATCTCGTCCTGGCGCCGGGCCGTGTACCAGCCGGAGAAGCAGAGGATCGGCTCGCGGTAGCCGCCGTCCTTGTATTCCTTGGCCGACGAGATCCAGATCGCCTGGCCTTTCACCGAGGCGAACAGCTCCCACCAGACGAAGCCGGCGGGATCGACCTTCAGCCCGCTCGCCTGCTCCCAGATGCGAAAGGCTTCGTCCCTCATGACCATGCCGGCGACGCGGCCGTCCTCGGTATGACGCCACAGCGGATCCAGCGCCCAGCCGAGGTCCTCCAGTGGATCGCCCAGGTGGGCCATCTCCCAGTCGAGCACCGCGATGATCCTGCCCTCGCCGTCGTGCAGGAAGTTGCCCGAGCGGTAGTCGCCGTGCACCACGCTGAGTTTCTGCGCCGGCGGCGGTGGATGGCTGTAGAGCCAGCGGATCGCGGCGCGCACGATCGGCTGCGGATGCTGCTCGTCGGTCTCGATGACGTTCGACCAGTAGTCGAGCTCGCGCTTCCAGCACTGATCCAGCGCCGGCGCCTCGCAGACCTCCGCGATCGGCAGACTGGAGGGATCGGCCTTGGCGATGCGGCCCAGCGTCCCGAAGAAGTCCTCGCCGAGCCTGGCAGCGTGCGGCGCGTAGGGGTCGGGCGCGAACGGGCTGGCGGTGGCGCCGCCGTCGATGCGCGCCATCACGAAGAACGGCCGCTCCAGCTCCGCGCCCTCGAGCTCCAGGATCAGCGGCTCGGGCGCGGCGACGCCCTGGCCGTGGAACGACTTGAGCGCCAGGAACTCCGAGCGCCGGTCGGTCTCGATCAGGCTGCCAGGCGGATCGCGCCGGACGATCAGCGGGCGCCGCTCACCCGCCACCACCGCGTCGAACCTGTAGGTCTCGCGGCTCGCTCCGCCGGAGATGCGCGCCAGGTCCTCGATGGCGACCGGCTCGCCCCACGCACGGCCGAGATATGTCGCAAGCGCCTCGGAGAGCGGCCCGCTCAAGGCGCGTAGTCCAGCATCTGGTTGAAGCCGGAGGGCGCGTGCGGGCCGATCGCCAACTGCTCGAGCACGCCCCTGCCCTCCTGGCGGCCGGCATTGCCGCCTTCGTAGGTCACCTTGCAGAGCGCCTGCACGTGCAGGTGATGCGGCATGCGCGGATCGACATCAGCGAGCTTGAAGTCTTCGCGCTCGACCGCCAGCTCGCCGTGGTTCTGGCCGTGGCCCCACTTCGGGTGCCCGTAGCCGAGGCCCAGCATGTAGAACTCGTACTGCGGCTCGTACGTGATCTTCCGCTCGCCGTCGGGGCCGCGCAGCGTCACGACGGCCTTCCTGGCGTGGCGCGTGCCGCTCTTCCATTCGATCTGGATGTCGGAGTCCTTGGTTTCGGCGTGCTGGGCCTCGTTGGCGCCGTCGCGCGCCCAGACCGCGCGGCGGTTCCAGGGTTCGCCGGACGCCTCGTCGTTGGTGTGGAAGAAGAACGAGCCGGCCGGGAAGTTGGTCGGCGACCAGATCCAGAAGAACTGGCCCGGCTGCGGCGGCGCCAGCTCCTGCGCATCCCGCGCGCCGATCGGACGGATGCCCCACGAGCGGTCGCGGGTGCCGACGAAGCCGTCGACGCTCTCCCGCTTGCCGTCGATCTCCAGCCAGCCGCTGTAGCGCCCGTTCTGGGTGAGGCGCGTGTAGTCCATGAAGGTGCGCGGGCCGTTGCGGCGGATAAGCGCGGCTCCTCGATCGGGAAGGCCCGGCCCTCGAAGACGATCTCGGCGCGGATGCCCTTGTCCGGCGCGTCGACCTTCAGCTTCAGCTTTTGCAGCGGCTCCAGCACCTCGATGCTGATCGGGCCGACCGCCATGTCCATCCGCTCCATGCCCAGCCACTTCGAGGCGTGCAGCGCGGTCTCGACGCCCCCCCGCACCACCACGAAGGCGGCGTCGGCGATGTTCAGGTGCGGATAGACGCCCATCGCGGCGGCGAAGAACAGGTCGCCCTCGTAGGGGTAGCCGTTGAAGAAGTAGCGATCGTAGTAGTTGCGGTCGGTGCCGGCGTAGGCGATCGGCTCGCTGGTCTGGTGGATCGGAAAGTCGTCGCCCTTGGTCAGCACCATGTCCGCGTCTCCCGATCGCGCTCGCCGGCTCGGCGTCTGCCCAGGGTTCTATCCCGGCGGCCGAGCTCCTAAGGTCGGGCCGCTCTTGGGCCGATAACGGAAGGGCAGTCAATGCGCTGGACGCGCCCGCTATGGACTTCGCTGGCGGCAATCAGCGGCTTCATCGCCGTGGCCGCCGGCGCGTTCGCCGCGCACGGCATGGCCGACCCCGTGGCCAAGGAGCTGCTGCGCACCGGCTCGACCTACGAGCTGACGCACGCGCTGGCGGTGCTGGCCTGCGCCGCGCTCGCCGGCGCCGGCGTGCCGCGCGCGCGGTTCGCGCCCGCGTGGTTCCTGGCGGGGTCGCTGCTGTTCTCCGGCTCGCTCTACGCCCTGGCCCTCGGCGCGCCGCGCCTCCTGGGCGTCATCACCCCGTTCGGCGGCCTCGCATTCCTGGTCGGCTGGGCCGTGCTGGCGTGGGCCGCGGCGACCTCGGCTAAGGTTTGATTAACCACGGAAGCCTCGGAAAACACGGAATATTCCGGCTCCTCCTCCCTTTCCGTGCCTTTGTGGCCCAAACGCATCCATTGAACGAAGCGACGCACCTTGACCGAATGTCCGAGGTAGAACCAAACCTCGTGATCTCCGATCTTGTTCGCCTGAATCGCCGCGGCGAGGCTGTCTATGCTCGACGGCAGCCGCTTCGCGTATTCGAAGGCTCGGTCGATATAGTCGCGGACTGCAGCGACATCCTTATCCGGCGTGAATCTCCGGAGGGCCCGCCATTCGATGGCCAATTGTTCTGGGGTCATCTGCGGTCTTTCGTGCGGTAGCGATGACGTCAATTACCACAAGTAATTTTGAATCGCCGCGAAAATGAACAAAGAGAGAACCTAGTGGAGGCGATGACCGCGTCGGTGAGCGGCGGTCCGTGTCTTTCCGCGGCCGAAACGACGCCGGGTCAGCCTTGCTCAGCCTCGTGGGCCGTGTCCAAGCTGGCCGGGCAACGAGGGAGCCCAGCCGAATGTCCGCGCTCGAGACGATGATGCCGGCGGTGAAGTACGCCGATCTGGGCGACATCCGGATGGCCTACTACGAGGCAGGGCCGCAGCGCGGCGTGCCGGTGGTGTTCTGCCACGGGTTTCCGGAGCTGGCGTTCTCGTGGCGGCACCAGCTGAAGGCGGCCGGCGAGGCGCATCGCTGGGCGATCGCGCCGGATCAGCGCGGCTATGGCCTCACCTCGCGGCCCGAGCCGGTCGAGGCCTACGACATCGTCCACCTGACAGACGACCTGCAGCGCCTGCTCGATCACCTGAAGGCCGAGAAGGCGGTGTTCTGCGGCCACGACTGGGGCGGCATCGTGGTCTGGCAGATGGCGCTGCGCCATCCGGACCGCACCGCCGGCGTGATCGGGGTCAACACGCCCTTCATCCCGCGCGCCCACGAGGATCCGATCGCGGTGATGCGCCGTCGCCTCGGCGAGGAGATGTACATCGTGCACTTCCAGAAGCCCGGCGAGGCCGACGCGGCGCTGGCGGCCGACGTCGCCAAGTCCATGGGCTTCTTCCTGCGCGCGCCGCTGCCGGGAACCGCCGCCGCGGGCGCCGGCATGGCCACCGAGCGCAAGGAAGGCGATCCGTCGGTTTTCCCGCTGGTCAGCCTGCTGAAGGCCTACGACCCGAAGTTCGATCCCCGGCCACAGTTCCTGACGCCCGAGGAAATGGCCGTGTTCGTCGCGACCTTCGAGCGCACCGGCTTCACCGGCGGCATCAACTGGTACCGCAACTTCACCCGCAACTGGCGCCTCGCCGAGGGGATCGCGGACAAGGTGACCCAGCCGTCGCTGATGGTGATGGCCGAGCTCGACGCCGTGCTGCCGCCCTCGGCCGCCGACGGCATGGAGGCCTACGTCACTGACCTCGAGAAGGTGCTGATCAAGGGGTCGGGCCACTGGACGCAGCAGGAAAAGCCCGAGGAGACCAGCCGCGTCATCCTGGACTGGCTGGCGAGGCGTTTTCCGGGCTAGAAGCGATGGCGATGGAACGCTCGACCCCCGCGCCCGCCGCCATGTCCGCCGCCGGCCGGCGCGGCCTCTATCCGGAGGTCGAGCCGTTCTCCAGCGGCTGGATGCCGACCGGCGGCCTGCACGAGATCTACTACGAGGAATGCGGCAGCCCGACCGGCAAGCCGTGCGTGGTGCTGCACGGCGGTCCGGGCGGCGCGATCAACACCACGATGCGCCGCTTCTTCGACCCATCACGCTGGCGCGTGGTGCTGTTCGACCAGCGCGGCTGCGGCAAGAGCCGCCCGAACGCGAGCCTGCAGGACAACACCACCTGGACGCTGGTCGAGGACATCGAGCGGCTGAGGAAGCGCCTCGGCGTGCAGAAGTGGACGGTGTTCGGCGGCTCCTGGGGCTCCACGCTCGCCCTCGCCTACGCGATCAAGCATCCGGACCGGGTCGAGAACCTCGTCCTGCGCGGCGTCTTCCTGCTCACCGACCGCGAGCTCAACTGGTTCTACCAGGACGGCGCCTCGATGATCTTCCCGGACGCCTGGGAGCGATTCTGCGCGCCGATCCCGCCGGCCGAGCGCAGCGACATGATCAGCGCCTACCACAAGCGCCTCGTCCACACCGACCGCCGCGTGCAGGCCGAGGCGGCCGCCGCCTGGAGCCAATGGGAGGGCGACACCATCTCCTTGCGCGGCCCGGAGGCGCGGCCCGCCAAGTTCAACGAGGTGGATTTCGCCATCGCGTTCGCGCGGATCGAGTGCCACTTCTTCGCCAACCGCGGCTTCTTCGACGAGGACGGCTGGCTGCTGAAGAACATCCACCGGATGGCGAACATCCCCGGCTGGATCGTGCAGGGCCGCTTCGACGTGGTGACCCCGCTGGAAAGCGCCTGGGCGCTGAAGAAGGCCTGGGCGGCCGCCCGTTTCGAGATCATCTGGGACGCCGGCCACGCCTCCACCGAGCCCGGCATCATCGACGCGCTGATCCGCGCCACCGACCAGGCGCTGTCCTAGCGCCTCGCAGCTTCGGGTGATCGGCGGTTAGCTATCGCCATGCGCGCGAAGTCGGTTGACACGCGCATAGTTCGCATCGCCAACTTTGCCGTAAGGGATGGCGTCCAACAACCTCGATGCATCGTGCGATCCGCGCGGCGCACGCCCATCCCCGGGAGCTGAACGAGTTCGGCAAGGGGCAGATCATGCGCGTCAGCAAGCGTCTTTGGTTCGTCGGCGTGGCCGGCGGCGCCATCGTAGTGGCCACGGCGAGTCCGGCGCTGGCGCAGGACATCAACGAGACGGTGAACGGACCTTCGAGCGGCGTCGTCGCCGCGGGGACCGGGAGCCAGAACGTCACGGTCACCATCACCAAGACGGGCGACGTCGACAACCCGACCGGCGCCGCCGTCACCGCGACGGCGCAGCAGGGCAACGTAACCGTCACCGACAACGGCCTCGTGACCGGCGCGGCCGCCGGCATCCTCGGCCAGACGGCCGGCCCGAATGTCTCCGTCACCGTGACGCATGGCGTCGCCGGCGGAACCGGCAACGCGGTCGAGGCGCTGGACCAGGCAGCCGGCGCGGCCAGCGTAACGGTCGGCGACGGCCAGAACGCGAACCATCCCCTGGCCATCACCACCACCGGCAAGGTGGGCGCGGGCGCGATCAGCACCTTCGGGAACGCCACCATCCGGGTCGGCGACAACGTCAGCATCAGCGCCGGCGCGCCGGGGTTGTCGGGCCCCGTCGACGTGCTGGCGCTCGGCGTGCTGACGCCGGCGGACACCGGCGGTCCTAGCGCGATCGCGACGGTCGGCAGGAACGCCACGCTCACGGTGCAGGGAAACAACGGCGCCGCCGTCTCCGCCCAGATCGGACTGTCCGGCCAGGTGGGCCCGAACGGTACGGCGAGCGCGTCAGTCAGCGTCGGCGACGGCGTCGACATCAACGTCTCCGGCTTCAACAACGCCGGCGTGATCGGGTTCGTGCGAGACGTCTCGCCGTTCGGCCTTTACACCGGCGCTGGCGATGTGACGGTGACCGTCGGCGCCGGGACCATCAACGTCAACGAGAACGGCGCGGCGGGAAGCCCGAGCGGTTTCTTCACCAACCTCGGTGTCGGCGCGTTCAGCGCCGGCGGCAACGTCAGCGTCAGCAACGCCGCCGACGTCACGGTCAGCGGCGGCCTCGACTCGTCGGTCGGGATCCGTGCGGCGACCAGCGAGGCGGGCTCGGCCAGCGTGACCGACAGCGGCTCCGTCGCATCGACCAATGGCGACGCCATCGACGCAACGGCGTTCTCCGGGCCGGTTTCCGTGAAGGTCACGGGTGGCGACCTCGCGGCCGCGGGCGCTGGCATCGACGCGACCTCGTTCAGCGGCGGCATCGACGTGAGCACCGCCAGGTCGGTCGCCATCACCGCCGGCTCCTCGGGTATCGTGGCGGACAGTGGCGGCGGGTCGGTCACCGTCACCAGCGGCGGCCCGATCGTCTCGAATTTCGACGACGGCATCGACGCCGCCGGCGGCGCCGTCTTTGTCCACGTGGAAGGCGATATCACCGCCATCGGCGGCGTCTTCGCAAGCTCGGGCGGCGGGCCCATCGACATCAGCATCGACAAGTCCGTCAGCGTCGCAGCCCGCACCGAGGGTGTCAGGGTCAACGATGTCGGGGGCCCGATCACCGTCACCAGCAGCGGTTCTATCGTCACCGCTTTCGGCGACGGGATCGACGTCGCCGGGGGCGCGGGCGCTGTCGCGCTGCAAGTGGGAGGCGACATTACCGCCGGCGGCGGTGGTGTCTTCGCGAGCACGGGGGGCGGAGCCATTGACGTCAGCATCGACAGGTCCGGCGCGGTGGTCGCGCGCGGTCTTGGCGTCAGCGCCGCAGCTCAGCAAGGCGACGTGACCATCACCGACAACGGCCTCGTCGCCGGGGCGACGGGCGGCATCCTTGCGCAGACTTCGGGACCGAACGTCTCTGTCACTGCCATGGACGACGTCGCCGGCGGGACCGGCAACGGGGTCGAGGCGCTCGATAACGCGAGCGGCGCGGCGAACGTGACCGTCGGCGACGGCCAGAACGCTCGGCGCCCGCTGACGATTTCCGCCGCCGGGACGATCGGCGCGGGCGCGGTCAGCGTCTTCGGCGACGCGCGCACCCAGGTCGGCGACAACGTCACCGTCGGCGTCGGCGCGCCTGGCGAATCGGGCGTCGCCGGCGTCCTGGCGCTCAGCGTGCTGAAGCCAAGCGACACCAACGGGCCCAGCGCCGTCACCACCGTCGGGGACAACGCCACGATCACGGTGAACGGCAACACCAGCGCCGCCGTCGTCGCCGACGTCGGCCGTTTGGCCATCATCGGCCCGAACGGCGCCGCGAGCGCCTCGATCGCGGTCGGCGACGGCGTCGATATCAACGTCTCCGGCTTCAATGTCGCCGGGGTGTTCGGCTCCGTCGAAGACTCCACGGTGTTTCACCGCTACGCCGGCTCGGGCGACGTCAGCCTCACCGTCGGAACAGGGACGATCAACGTCAACGAGAACGGTGCGGTTGGCGTCGTACTCGCCGGAGCGAGCAACGAGGGCGAGGCTGCCTTCAGCGCCGGCGGCAAGGTCAGCATCACGAACGCGGCGGACGTCACCGTCATCGGCGGCCACGACAGCGCCACGGGGCTGGAGACCCAGACGACTGGGGCGGGGTCGAGCACCATCGTCACCCGGGGCGACATCGCGGTCGGCGGCACGGTCGGCGACGGGGTCTTCGCCGGCACCCAGAACGGCGCGAACCTGATCCAGATCGAGGACGGCGCCATCACTGCCACAGACGCGGCGGTCGCAGCGAATACCTTCGGGGGCCCGATCACCGTCGACGTGGCTTCCGAGGCTCGGCTCGCCGGCAACACCGGCGTCAGGCTGACCAGCTTCGCCGGCGGCGCCATGACGCTCGACAACGCCGGGCAGATCGTGGGGACCGGTTTCGCGGCGATCGAGCTCAGCGGAAGCGGCGGCAGCGCCGTGATCGACAACTCCGGCTTCATCGGGACCGGGTTCGGCAGCCACGCGGGCATGGCGATCCTCGAAGCCGGAACCAGCGGGCTAGCGCTCACGAACGAGCGCGGCGGCCTCATCGATGGCGTGCTGTTCGCGAGCAACAACCTCACCTTCAACAACGCCGGCGTCTGGCTGACCGCGGGGTTCAGCAACGTCGGCATCAACGGGGGCGCCCCGACCAGCGTCGTGAACAACGCCGGGCTCATCCAGGTCGGCGAGGACGGCGCCGGCGGTGCGCCCACCGCCGCAAGCATCCTCGGCCTCGCGGGCTTCAACAACGGCTCGGCGAGCGCCACCGGCGTGGTCGGCATGATCAACAGTCATGTCGGCGACAGCCTGACCGTGAGCGGGCTCTTCACCGGCGCGCCGGGGCATAGCCTGCTGGGGCTCGACGTGCAGCTCGGCGGTCCCGGCTCGTCGGCGGACCAGCTGATCCTGCAGGGCGGCAGCGCCGGCCAGACGCTGATCTGGGTCAACGACGTGCTGCACGGACCCGGCGCGCTGAACCCGGGCGGCATCGTGCTGGTGCAGGGCTCCAGCGCCGCCGGCGACTTCGCGCTCGACCCGCACCAGCCCGGCTACGATCCGATCACCAAGGGCATCGACAAAGGCCTCTTCACCTACCCGTTGGTCTACACCAGCGGCAACGAGGTGCTGGTCGGCGAGCCGGGCCTCACCGCCCATCAGATGGCGACCTGGGGCGCGGCGGCCGAGGACATCTGGTCGTCCACCGATCCAGGCGATCAGTCGGAGCAGCATCTGGCGTTCAGCCTCGCCAACGGCGGCGGCGACATCACATCGGGCCCGCACTTCTGGGCGCAGGCGCTGAACGGCGGCCCTAGCCGGCTGAACGGCGGCCGGACGTTGATGGGACGGGCGAACTTCGCGAGCGATCCCGCTGCGCAGGCTGGCGCGCCGCAGGGACTGGCCGGCCTCGCGCAGCAGACCGTCAGCTTCTCCGCTTACGGGATGACTTACGGCTTCGACACCGGCTACGCGCAGGCAGTCTCGGCGCTGATCACCGGCGTCGACCTCGGCCGCCACGTCGGCGACCGCGACGCGTGGTCGTGGGGCGTCTCGACCGGCTACCTGGAAAGCCAGCAGAGCTTCACCGCCGGGTCCTCGCTGACCCAGTTCCAGGGCGCGCTGGCCGCGGTGCACGGCGCCTACGTCAACACCGCCGGCTTCCACGTGGCCGGCGACGTGAAGATGACGGCGCTGCAGGTGAACTACGCGACCAGCTGGGGCGGGGGCGGGGCGTCGACGCCGAACGCGACGATCGACACCTTCGGGGCCGAGGCCGACGCCGGCTGGACCCGGCCGCTGGGCGGCGGCTGGACGCTCGACCCCGTCGCCTCGCTCTCGATGCAGAGCTCCAAGCTGGGCTCGTTGGCGATCCAGGGCGTCGACCTGCGCTTCGGCGACGCCTCGAGCGCGCGGCTGGGGCTGGGCGCGCGTCTCAACGGCGGCGGCCAGGCGTTCGGCCTCCGCTGGAAGAGCCAGTCGTCGCTGACGATGTGGGACGAGCTGCGCGGCGCGAACACGCTCGACCTGATCAACGCCGGGGCCGGGTCGGTGCTGCCAGACCCGATCGGGGGGACCTTCGCCGACGCGGCCGAGTCCTTCAGCCTCGCCTCCCCCGACGGCCGCGCCAGCGCCTTCGTCAGCGGCGCGGTGCGCTGGAAGAGCGACTACCGGGCCGCCCAGATCGCCATGGGGGTAAAGCTGGCCTGGTAAGCGCGGCGCCGGCGGGCGGCCCCGAACGGTCGTTGATGTGAGACCCTGACGACGCCCTGGCGGTTGCGTCCCGTTGTTGGCAGCTTTGGCCGCACACAGACGAGGCGGCCGCATGCCGGGATCGAACACCAGCCAAGATGCGCTACGCGCCCGCCGGCTCGCCCGAATGCGGCTGCTGGCGACGGGCCTGCTCGCCTGCATGGCGGCGCTCTACATCGCGACCGGCTACTGGGTGAGCGCCGTGCCGCCGCTGGCCTACGTCAGGGCGTTCGCCGAGGCCGCGACGGTGGGCGCCTGCGCGGACTGGTTCGCGGTGACAGCGCTGTTTCGCCGCCCGCTCGGGCTGCCGATCCCCCACACGGCGATCATCCCGCGCAACAAGGACCGGATCGGCGATGCGCTCGGCGGCTTCATCGCCGACAACTTCCTGACCCTCGACGTGCTCGAAGCCAGGCTGCGGCAGCTCCAGATCGGCCGCTGGGGCGCGGCGTGGCTGCGGCAACGCAGGAACGCGCGCCTCGTCGCCGAGCGGTTCGTGACGCTGGCGCCCGAGTTGCTGGCCTTCTCCACGCCGGAGGCGCGCCGCCGGTTCGTCGGAACCATCGCCTCGGAGGCCATCGCCGCCGTCCCCGCTGCGCCTTTCGCCGCCGGCGTGCTGCGCGCCGTCTGGGGCGGCGAGCGCCGCGCCGCGCTGCTGGACGCCGGCCTGGACCTCGCCGCCCGCGCGCTGGCGCAGAACAGCGATCTGGTCCGGGCCGAGGTCGCCGGGCGCACCTACCGCTGGCTGCCGCGCTGGGTGGACCAGAAGATCGCCGACGCGATCCTCGCGGGCGTGACCCAGACCATCGCGGAGATGCGCGAGCCCGGCAACGCGCTGCGGGAGCGGATTTCCGCCTACATCGACGACTTCATCGTGCGGCTGGAGACCGACCCGGCGCTCGCCGCGAAGGCCGATGAGATCAAGCGGCAGATCACCTCCCACGCGATCCTGGCCGATCGCCTGGGCGACGTCGGCGCCTCGCTCGAGGCCTGGCTGCGTCCGGCGACCGACGCCGAGGCGAATGCGCTTACCGAGCGGCTCGCCAGTTGGCTCAGCGGCCTCGGCGCCTGGCTCTACGGGCAGGACGAGGCGATCGAGATCTTCAACGACTGGGCGCGGCAGGCCCTGCAGCGCAGCGTCGCGCCGCGCCGGCGGCAGATCGGGCGGATGATCGCCGGCGTGGTCGCCTCGTGGGAGGTCGGCAGCGTGGTCGAGAAGCTCGAACTGCAGGTCGGCGCGGACCTCCAGTACATCCGCATCAACGGCACGATCGTCGGCGGCCTGGTGGGCCTCGCCATCTTCACGCTGTCGGGCCTCTTGCATCGATGACGGGCGGCGAGCGCGCGCGTCACGTCGGAGCCGGCCGCCTCGATGGCGCCAGCCTGCGGCTGGACCTTCGCCGGCTTCCTGGCCTTCTACTGGCTCACACCGTAGCGCGCGTACGTCGCCACGACGGCCTGATCTAACGCCTTCGCGGCCTTGATGTCGGCTTCCGCCTGGGCGGCGTCGCCCAGCCGGCGTTCGGCGATCCCCTTCACGTAGAGGGTCTCGGACTGCTTGGGGTCGACGTCGAGGGCGGCCTTGAAGTCGGTCATCGCCTTGTCGAGCTGGCCCAGCCGGAAGAACACGAAGCCCCGGCTATCCAGGTAGGCGGCGTTGTGGGGATCGAGCGCCAGCGCGGCGTTGCAATCGTCGATCGCCTCCTTCAGATCGACGTTGGCAATGCCGCGGGTGAAGCATCGCGCGTTGAGCAGCCCGCCGTCGTCCGGCTTCAGCTGAATGGCCTGGTCGTAGTCCTTAACCGCGCCGCTGTAGTCGCCCTTGATCGTCCGCGCGTCGGCGCGATCGGCGAACTCGTTGGCGAGTTGGGGCGTGCGGGCCAGTCGGATCTGCAGCTCGCTGTCGCCGGAGGCATAGGTGGCCGGCGCCCGGACATGGACGACCACGTCGGAAAGCTCGCGCAGCGCCGGCTTCGCCGCAGCGGCTTCGGCAGCCGATATCTCGGATGTCAGCGACCGCGCGCTGGCCTCCATCGTGAACACGTCGGCGTCGATGCGGCTGATGCGCCTGTAGGCGGCGCCGCCGATGGTCTTGTCGACCTCCTCGCCGACGACGGAGAACCCCTTGCCCCGCTGGGGCAGCACGATCGTCTCGCTGGTCTTGATGAACACCGGAAACGGGATCGCAAACGGGGCGTCCGCTGCGCCGACCTCCCGCTTGAACGAGACTCCGGCCGCCAGCTGCGAGTCATCGACCGCGTACTCCCGCGCGCCAAAGTTGGCGTTCAGGGTCCACGTCATGTTGGCCGCGCCGTCCATCGTGAAGTGTTCCTCGTTGGCGGCGTCGTCGTAGGCGGCCTTGACCGACTTGATCTCGATCCAGGGCAGGGACGACTTCCAGACGTCCCGGAGCGTCTTGTCCACCTCGGCTGGCGGCTTGGACGCCAGGCCAACCTGCATCATCGTCGCCATGTCGCCACGGAAGACCATCTCGACGTGCGCTGGGGCGACCGCATCCAGCCCGGCCGACGCGTCGAGCCGTACGCTCGTTTCCAGCAGGGGTGTCGATAGCGGCTCGGGAACGAGCTTTTCGAGGTTCGCCCCGGGCTCGGTCAGCGGCAACGCCCACCCGAAGGTCGGAACCCCGACACCATCGAGCGAGCGGTCGCCAGTCCGGGTCCCGTCGAGCCAGTAGACCTTGCCGGCGATCACGGCGCGCACGAGCACGTGGTCGAACAGCTCCACGTTGGGCAGGCGCGCATCCATGCCGTCGCCGATCTGGGTGCTGACGATCGCGGGCTCCGCCTCGATCCCCAACTCGTGGAGCAACGCCAGCAGGACCACCGTCTTGCCCTTGCAGTCGCCGAACCGGCGCGACCAGGTGGCGTCGGCGTCCGCCGGCACGTAGCCGCCTTCGTTCATCCCCAGGAAAAGGTAGCGGATCTGGTCCTGCACGAGGCGCAGCGCGGCGGCGGCCTCGAGCTTCGGATCTGTCGCGGCGGCGCGAATCTTCGCCGCCTCTGCCCTCAGCGGTGAGTTCGCGGGCAGCATCGCCGCCTTGGCGAACAGCGGCGCCATGAGGGCGGAAACCTCACGCCAGTCCCTGAAGTCGCTGGCCTCCACGTTCGAGAGATCGCTGAAGCGCGCCGGCGCGCCGTCCGGGGCCTTGGCGCGCACGGCGTCGTCCTCGCTGACCAAGAGCTCGGTCTCGCCGCCCGGCCGGGTCACGACGGAGGCGGGGCTCAGTCCCGCGACTTCGCGCCAGTGCATGACCTTCGAACTGGGCCATAGCTCACGGATCTGCAGGCGATCGACGGCGACCCTGGCGGGGAGCAGCCCGAGGAACAGCTCGGAATGCCCATGCATCACCGGGTCGTGGTGCGCCACGGAGTAGGACAGTTCGAGCACGTCTCCGACCTGCAGGCCCTCAGGCTGCAGCGTCGCCGTCAGCACCCCGTCGAGCATCGCCCGTTCGAGGTTGGTCTCCCTGCGCAGGACGGTGAGCTTCTGGCTTGCGAGGACATCGATGACCTGCGCGCCACGGATGATGTGAAGGCTGTGGACGGTGACCGTTTCGACGGCCGGGTTCCAGCTGATGGCCACCGCCCCAGACTGGAGCCCCTCAGGCGACTGAACCCGAGACGCGCTGTGGTGGTAAACAACCTCGCCTTCCGCGTCGTACTTCACCTGAAAGTCCGAGAGCAGCCTGCGCACCGGCTGGCCGTCCTCGGGGCCGGCCTTCGGGCTGGGGACCGGGAGCGGTCTGATCCAGGCCTCCGGCGGGCCGAAACTCAGCTTGTCGGCGGCGCGCGCAGCACCCGCGGCCAGCGCGAACGCTGCGACGCAACACATGAATCGAAACAAG
Organism: Caulobacteraceae bacterium; assembly: GCA_035553015.1. GTDB lineage: Bacteria > Pseudomonadota > Alphaproteobacteria > Caulobacterales > Caulobacteraceae > Acaudatibacter. The sequence goes on from DATNEH010000073.1 coordinate 18,910, forward strand.
AGCCCCTCCACGCAACGGCCAAGTTTGCGCGTGGATCGGCGGGCGATCAATCGCCAGTTGGTCTCATTGGGTCGGGCGCCCTTTCGCGCGCAGGATCACTACGCGCGCCCCACCACCGCGTACATCGGGTCGCAGCGGCTGCCATCGCTGAGCACGTGGGTCTCGATGCGCGCAAGGCCGGCGGCCTCGAGGTAAAGCCGTACGAGTGCGGCGTGGCCGGCGTCGTTGAGGCGCAGCCAGACGGCGACCGCCTTGGTCGGGAAGCAGCGGTTGGAGAAGCTGACGATAAGCGGCGCGCCAGGCTTCAGCGTGCGGGCGACGTCGGCCAGCACCGGGATCGGGTTCTGCAGGTACTGCACGCCGACGCAGATCATCGCCGCGTCGAGGCTGGCGTCGGCCAGCGGCAGGACCGGGTCGGCGTTGAGGTCGTGCACGAACCAGCGGGTCAGCCGCGGATTGGCGGCCAGCTCCTCGGCGTTCATGCCGTGGCCGACCACCTCGCGGTAGGCGACGTCGTCGGGCAGGTGGCTGACCCAGCTGCTCATCAGGTCGCAGACCACGCCGCCGGCCGGCAGCGCGGCCCGGTAGAAGCCGGTCAGCGCCGCGATGGCGCCGTCGTCGATGTGGGTGACCAGCCGCGCCTCCGTGTAGAAGTCGCGGTCGTCGCCAGGGTCCTCCTTGTCGAAGGCCCAGGACGGCAGGTCGGCGAGCGTGAAGGATGCGGCCATGGCGGCGATGGTTGGCCGAGACGGCAGGCGGCCGCAAGGCCCGCCTCTCGCCCTCGCAGCCCAGCCGCGAGGCGCCGGCGCCAGATAAGTGATCAACGATCATGTTGCGGCGCAATATCACGCGCTGCGGCGCCGAATTCGTGTTGCCGCCGCGTGCCCGTCCCGATAAGCGGACGGCCAAGAGCCCGAGTTGAGTGGGCCACGTAGGGGACGCGTTCAGGCGAGAGGCTTCGTTCAAAACCTCAAGTCTGGATTCTCGCACATGCTCCGCACCCTCGCTCTGGCCGGCGCCGTCGCCGCGCTCGCCCTGCCCGCCTTCGCCGCGCCCGCGCAGGTGAAGATCGACGTCGCCAAGCTCGACGCGCCGGCCGTTCACAAGGCCATCGCCGCGGCCGCCCGCCAGGCCTGCTTCGCCGAGTTCGCCGACCAGACCTCGCTGGTGTCGTTCTACGCGCGCCCCGACTGCGTCCGCCGCACGGTCGCCAAGGCCGAGACCGACTACGCCGCCATGCGCGGCCTCGCGAGCCGATAAGGCTGCGCATTCGCGTCCCTCCCGCTCGCAGGGAGGGTGACCGCGAAGCGGTCGGGTGGGGAAGTGTCGAGCGTCAACGCCAGCTAGGTGCGTTCGCCAGTCACCCCCGCCCGCCGATCCTGCCGAATCGGCTGACCTCCCGGGAAGGGGAGGGACTTAGACTCGCTCCGCGCCTTGGGCGTGGATGACGTCGTCGGCGGCGCGGCCGGTCACCTCGGTCATGTGATCGAAGGCGAACTCGAACATGCCAAGCCCTTGCGAGAGCGAGCGCAGCTCGCCGATCAGCGCGCCGCGCTCGGACCGGGGCAGGTAGGCCTCGACGGAGTCCCACCCGCGCCAGCCGTCGCGCGGGCCGAAGCCCAGCACCTGGCCGCGCTTGCCCGACAGCATCGAGGTGACCCCCGATGTGCAGTTGTTGGGCACGTGGATAGTCAGCCGCTCGATCGGCTCCAGCAGCTGCGGGTTGCACTTGCGCAGCCCCTCGTCCATCGCCAGACGCCCGGCCTGGCGGAACGCCATCTCGGACGAGTCGACCGCGTGGTAGCTGCCGTCGACCAGCGTCACGGCGACGTCGGTCACCGGAAAGCCGAGCGGGCCCTTGGCCATCGCGTCGCGCACGCCCTGCTCCACCGCCGGGATCCACTGCTTGGGCACCACGCCGCCGGTGATCTTCTGGGTGAAGGTGAAGCCCTCGCCGCGCTTCAGCGGCTTGATCTCCACGATGACGTCGCCGAACTGGCCGTGGCCGCCGGTCTGCTTCTTGTGGCGGGCGTGCTGGGTGACGCCGGCGGTGATCGTCTCCTTGTAGGGCGTGGTGCGCGGCGCGGTCGTCACCTCAACGCCGAAGCGCCGCTTCATCCGCTCCAGGGCGAGCTTCAGGTGGGCGTCGCTCTGGCCGGTGAGCACCATCTCATGCGTGTCCGCGTCGTGCTCGACGGCGAGCGCGGTATCCTCCTCGACCAGCTTGGCCAGCGCGCTGGCGAGGCGCACGTCATCGTTGCGCGCCTTCGCCGAAATGGCGAGCCCGTAGACCCCAGACCGCTGGGTGATCTCGACCGCGAGCGGCTTCGGCGCGCCGCCGACGCTGAGGAACTGGCCGGGCTTGGCGTGCTCCAGCTTGCCGATCGCGATCACGTCGCCAGCGCGGGCGCGGTCGATCTTGCTGGTCGCGCCGCCCTGCACCGCGAAGAGGCCGCCGGCGCGGCTCTTCTCGCCGTCCGGCCCGACCAGCTCGGCGCCGTCGGCGAGCTCGCCGCCGAACACCCGCGCGTAGGCCAGCTTGCCGGCCTGCCCGGCGTAGGCGGTCTTCATCACGTAGGCGCCGGGCCCGCTGATCCCCAGCCGCTCGGCGGTCGACTGCGGCGAGCCGGCGTCGTGACGCAGCGCCTTCAACAGCCGCCGGATGCCCCAGCCCTTGGCGGAATCGCCGAAGAACACCGGGCAGATCAGCCCTTCGTTGAGCTCGCGCACCAGGTCGGCGAACACCAGCTCCTGTTCGGGGGTGACGTCGGAGACCAGCTGCTCGAGCAGCTCGTCATCGAAGTCGGCCAGCTGCTCCAGCATATGGAAGCGGGCGTCCTTCTCCTCGGCCTCGTTGTCGCCCAGCGACGGCAGCTGTTCGGAGGGGGCGTTCTCGCGGTAGGCGAAGGCCCGCTCCAGCGCGAGGTCGATGTAGCCGCTGACGTGCTCGCCCTCCCAGATCGGGATCTGGCGCGCCACGATCGGGCGCTCGCTGACCGAGGCGAGCGCTTCCAGGAGCTGCGGCAGCGGCTCGCGGTCCTGGTCGATGCGGTTGACGAAGATCAGGTGGGGAATGCCGAGCCGCTCCAGCTCCTTCAGCGTCGGCTGCAGCAGGATCGCCTTGGCCGAGTCCGGCGAGGCGACCACCACCGCCAGGTCCACGGCCGGCAACGCGAAGTCGGCCTCGCCCGCGCAGTCGACGGCCCCGGGCGCATCGACGATGGCGTAGGCGTCGTCCAGATAGTCGAAGCCGGCGATGTTGATCTCGACCGAGTGCCCTCTGGCCTTGGCCTCCGGGCTGGTGTCGCCGACCCCGCCGCGGGTCGTCTTGGCCCCGGCCGCCTGCAGCAGGGCCTCCATCAGGTTGGTCTTGCCGGTCCCGGTCGGCCCCACGAGGGCGACGGCGCGAACGAGACCGGGTGAATGGGCTCCCATGGGACCTCCTATCCTCTAGGCGGCCCGGTCAAGGGACGACCGGCCGGGCCGGACTTGGAATGCAATACCCGCGGCGCGCCGGCTGCAAGTCGTTTGACCACCGAGGCTCGTTCACGGGCCGGTCGAGGCTAGCTCGGGGTCCCGCTCGGGGCCGGCGAGGACGCAGCGTCGATAGCCGCGAACTCGTCGTCGGTAAGCCGCCAGCCGAGCGCCTCGGCGTTCTGCCTGGCGTGCGCGGCCTTCGAAGCACCGGGGATCGGGATGACGTGCGGATCGCGCGCCAAGAGCCAGTTCAGCGCCACCTGGCTGATGCTGGCCTGGTGCGCTTGCCCCACCTCGGCCAGCGTGCGCCGCAGCACCGCGGCGCGGTCGGGGGCGCTGTCGCCGTTGGCCGCAGGCGCGGCGAGCCGGCCCGACGCCAGCGGGAAATAGGCCACCAGTGCGACGTCCAGCTCCTTGCAGGCGTCCAGCACGCCGTTGGTCTCGGCCTTGCGGTTCATCAGACTGTAGCTGACCTCGTTGGCCGCCAGATGGATGTTGGCGCGGGCGAGGATCTCGGCGATGCGCCGCATCTGGTCGGCGCCGAAGTTGCTGACGCCCACCTGCCGCGCCTTGCCGCTCTTCACCGCCTCGACCAGCCCCGCGGCGAAGGTCTCCAGCGGCGTGAACGGGAACGGGAAGTGGATGTAGTAGAGGTCGAGGCTCTTGAGGCCCAGCCGGGCCAGGGAAGCGTCGAGCGCGCCGATCAACTGGCGCGGCGTGACGCGGGCGAGGAACGGCGCGAACTTGCTGGCCACCTTCACCGCCCGCCCGTCCTTGCGGATGCAGTCGCCGATCAGCCGCTCGGACTTGCCGAACCCGTAGACCTCGGCGGTGTCGATGAAGTCGATGCCGCCGTCGAGCAGCGCCTGGTACGTCTCGAAGACCGCCCCGTCGTTCGATCCCTGCCGCCAGCGGTTGGTCCCGACCCCGAGCGCCGAGACGGCCGCGCCGCCCGCGCCGAGCGTCCGCTCGGGAACTGTCCGCACCGCAAGCTCACTCGACGCCATCAGAGCCTCCGACGGTGGTTGAGGAACGCTCGTCGCAACTTAGATAGGGAGACGCCGCAGGGCTCAAGCTTCAGCGGCGATGGCTTCGACCGGTGGGGGATCGTCTAACCGGTAGGACGCGTGGCTCTGAACCATGAAATGCAGGATCGTAGCCTGCTCCCCCAGCCAGGTCGGCGTCAGCGCCCCACGAACTTCGCCGGCCGGCGCTCCAGGAACGAGGCGACACCTTCCTTGTGGTCCTCGGACTTGAAGCAGGCCTGCAGCGCCTCGACGTGCTGGGCCATGTGCTCGCCGACGTCGCGCTCCAGCCCGCGCCAAACCAGCTGCTTCATGTGGCGCAGCGAGAACGGCGACGAAGAGAGGTAGCGGCGCGCCTCGGCGCGGGCGGCGTCCATCAGCGCCTCGGGGGCGACCAGTTCGGCCACGTAGCCGATCTCCTTGGCCTGCGAAGCCTCCAGGAACCCGCCGGAGTAGAGCAGGCGCAGCGCCTGCGAGGGGCCGATCAGCCGCGGCAGCAGCCAGGAGCCGGCGCCGGTGTCGGGCACCAGGCCGCGGTGGGCGAAGTTCCAGGCGAAGCGGGCGCGGGTGGTGGCGATGCGCACGTCGCACTGGCTGGTGAACTCGGCGCCCATGCCGACCGCGTAGCCGTCGATCGCGCCGATCACCGGCTTCGGGCACGAGGTGATCGGCCACCAGACGCCGCGTTCGCTGGCGCCGCCGCGCACGCCGCGGCTTTCGCCGGGCACGGTGGCGAGGTCGGCGAGGTCGGTGCCCGCGCAGAACGCACCGCCCGCGCCGGTGACGATCAGCACCCGCACCCGCTCGTCCTCGCCCGCCTTGCGGATCTGCTCGATGAACTCGCCCAGCATCGCGTAGGTCATCGCGTTGCGCTTCTCGGGCCGGTCGATGGTGACGATGCCGATGCCGTCGTCCTCGACCTCGAAGCGGATGTGGTGGGCGGTCATTTCGGGGCTCCGGCCTCAGCTGTTTCGGCCATCAAACCGCCGATCCCGGGCGGAGGCCAGCGTGTCGTCGGGGAACACGAAACGCCTTCAGCGAAGTCACAAACCGGGCGCCCGGTTCGTCCTGGGTGCGACGGGGCACGTCGGAGATCAAAGCCATGAAGTCGCGCATCAACCCCTACGCCAACCTCGATCTGGTCAAGCCGCTGATCGACTACGCCCACAACGTGGAGGCGCGACTGGAGCCCAGCCTCGCCAAGCTGATCGAGATCCGCGCCTCACAGATCAATGGCTGCGCCCAGTGCCTGTCGATGCACACGGCCGAGGCCCCGCCGCCGGCGAGGCCGAGGAGCGGATCATGATGCTCGACGCCTGGCGCGAGTCGACGCTCTACACCGACCGCGAGCGGGCGGCGCTGGGCTGGACCGACGCGCTGATCAAGCTCTCGGCGACGCGCGCGCCGGACGACGTCTACGCCGCGGTGGAAACTCAGTTCACCGAGCCGGAGCGGGTGAACCTGACGCTGATGATCGGCTGCATCAACGCGTTCAACCTGCTCGGCGTCGGCTTCCGCATCCGCCCCCCGAGCCGCACGAGGGCGGCTGCGGTGGCTTGAGGCTGCCGGCGCGTCTCTCCCTCCCCTTCATGGAGGGCTGTCAGAGCACCGAGCCCTTGCCGCTGGAGATCTCGGCGTAGCGCTGGACGCGCACGGCCATGATCAGACCGAAGCCGATCATCATGCTCATCATCACGGTGCCGCCCAGCGACAGCAGCGGCATCGGCACGCCGACGACGGGCGCGAGGCCCATCACCATCGCGCCGTTCATGAGCACGCAGAAGGTCAGCGTCGCGGTGACCCCAGCCGCGCCCAGGCGCCCGAAGTGGCTGTGCGCCACCGAGGCGATGCGCAGGCTCATGTAGATCACGGCGGCGTAGAGGACGAGGATCGCGATGCAGCCGACGAAGCCGAACTCCTCGGCCAGCGAAGCGAACATGAAGTCGGTCTGCTTCTCGGGCAGGAAGTTCAGCTGGCTCTGGGTGCCGAGGCCGAAGCCCTTCCCCAACAGCCCGCCGGAGCCCAGCGCGATCTTCGACTGCACGATGTGGTAGCCGGCGCCGGACTTCTCCGCCTCGGGATTCATGAAGCTGACCAGGCGCGTGTACTGGTAGGGCTTCAGCACCAGGTGCAGGAACGGCACGACCGCCGCGGCCAGCAGCGCGCCGATGCCAACGATGCGCAGGTCGAGGCCCGCCAGCACCATGATCGCGATGCCGGTGGCGCAGATCAGCAGCGCGGTGCCGAGGTCGGGCTGCTTCATCACCAGCGCGGCCGGCATGGCGATCAGCGCCGCCGGGACCAGCAGCCAGAAGCTCAGCTTGGCCTTCTTGGCCGAGAGCCCGTGGTAGAAGCGGGCCAACGCCAGCACGAGCCCGATCTTCATCAGCTCCGAAGGCTGGAACTGGTGGATGGGGCCGAGGTTCAGCCAGCGCTGCGCGCCCAGCGACGAGTGGCCGTGCGCGGCCACCATCACCAAGAGGATCAGGCTGATCCCGTAGACCGGATAGGCGACGGCGAACCAGATCTGCAGGTCGACCATCGAGAGCGCGATCATCGCCAGGAACCAGAACCCGTAGCCGAGCAGGTGCTTGCTCGCCCACGGCTCCCAATGGCCGCCGGCGACCGAGTACAGCATCGCGCCGCCGGCGCAGGCGATCACCGTGATGGCGGCGCAATAGGTCCAGTCGATCTGCGCGAGGCGGACGATCAGCCGCTGACGCTCGCCCGGCGCGGTGAAAGCGGCTCCTCCGGTGGTCATATCGGAACGTCCGAAGCTGGCGGCGAAGCAGGCGCTGGCGCTGCGGCTGGCGGGCTCGCGGCGGGCGCGCCGGCGGCGGGGCTCGCAGGCGCGGCGCGGGCGGCGTGCGCGCTCGCGTGGTGTGGGCTGGCGGCATGCGGGCTCGCCACGTGCGGGACGGGGCTCGCCGGGGCAGCGGCGGCCGCCCTCGCGGCGGCGGGATTTGCAGCGGCGGTCGGGGACCCCGCAGCCGGCGGGTTGGCGATGCCAGCCGGCGCAGACGGCGGCGCGGCGGCGGCCGGTTGCGTGGTGACGTTCGGCGTCGGCTGCACGATGCGGGCGCGCACCTCGGGATCCTTCAGCAGCGCCACGCGCATGATCTCGCGCGCCTTCGGGGCGGACGCCTCGGCGCCGAAGCCGCCGTGCTCGGTCAGCACCGCCATCGCGTAGCGGGGATCGTCGGCCGGCGCGAAGGCGATGAACCAGGCGTGGTCGCGCTCCGCCCAGGCGCCCTGCGCGCCGTGCGCGCCGACGCCGCCGCCGTAGCTGTGCGACTGCGCCGTGCCGGTCTTGCCCGCCATCAGCACCGGCCCGAGCCCGAGGTTCGCAGCGCCGCCGGAGGCCGTTCCGCCGCCGTTGGTCACCGCCAGCATCGCCTCGTGCAGGAACTGGATGTGCTCGGGGGCGAACGGCAGCGCCGGCTCCGCGCCCGGCGGCGGCTGCTCGACGCCGCCGATCGTGCGCACCAGCCGCGGGTAGAGCGCCTTGCCGCCGTTGGCGATGCGCGAGCACATCACGCAAAGCTGCAGCGGGTTCACGCTGACCGCGCCCTGGCCGATGCCCACGCTGGGCGTCTCGCCGGGGTGCCAGACCGGATCGCGCGGGCGGGCCTTCTTCACCCATTCGGTGGTCGGGATCAGCCCCGGCCGCTGGCTCGGCACGCCGATGTCGTAGAGTTGGCCCAGGCCCATGGTCGTCGCGGTCTTGGCGATCGGGTCAGGGCCGCCGATCTTCAGCGCCAGCTGGTAGAAGTAGATGTCGCACGAGTGCGAGATGCCGCCCTTCATGTCGAGCGTGCCGTGCGCCTGGTCACAGTGCCAGGTCCGCCCGCCCCAGAACCACGCCTTGTTGCAGGTGAACTGGGTGCTGGCCGGGATGCCCATCTCCAGCGCGGTCAGCGCCACCATGGTCTTGAAGGTCGAGCCGGGCGGATAGTTGGCGTTCACCGCCTTGTTGATCAGCGGCTTGTGGTCGTAGTCGGCCAGCGACTTGTACTCGGGGCCGGTGAGGCCCTTGACGAAGCGGTTGGCGTCGAAGCTGGGCGCCGAGAGCATGCAGAGCACGTCGCCGGTGCGGCAGTCCATCATCACCGCCGCGCCGCTGTCAGCGCCGAACACCTCCAGCGCGCGGTTCTGGATGTCGGCGTCGAGGGTCAGCTGCAGCGTCTTGCCGGCCACCGACGGCACGTCGCCGCCGGGGTCCTCGCGCACCACGCGGCCCTTGACGTCGACCTCGACCTTCTTGGCGCCCGGCGTACCACGCATCGGCAGGTCGTAGGTCTTCTCCAGGCCCGCCTTGCCGATCCGGAAGCCCGGATTGAGCAGGATCGGCTCCGAGTTGGGGCCGTCCTTGGTGACGTCGTCCTTGGAGACCTTGGCGACGTAGCCGATCACGTGGGCGAAGGCGGCCGAGAACGGATAGACGCGGATGTCGCCCATGTCGGCGGTGACGCCGGGCAGCTCGGGCGTACGCACGTTGATCCGGGAGAACTCCTCCCAGGTCAGGTCCTCCATCACCGTCACCGGCGCGCGGCGCGGCGCGTCGACCAGGTCCTGCAGCACCCGGTTGCGGTGGTCGAGGTCGAGCGGCACCAGCTTCTGCAGGCTGTCGAGCAGCGCGTCGATGTCGGTGTTCTCGTCGCGGCTGACGTAGAGGCGGAAGTCCGGCCGGTTGGACGCCAGCACGACGCCGTTGCGGTCGAGGATCAGCCCGCGCGGCGGCGGCTGCAGGCGCGACTGGAATTCGTTGTTGAGCGAGAGCGTCTTGTACTTGTCGGCGTCGACCAGCTGCAGGAAGGCGAGCCGCCCGGCCAGCGTCAGCATGCCGACGCCGGCGACGGCGCCCATCAGGAAGGCGCGGCGGTGGAAGACGCCCTGCCGCTCGTTGACCTCGTTGAAGTAGATCTGCGGATTCATCGGAATCGAACGTCCGCGTCCTCGTACCGCTCGATCAGGCGGTGCGCGAAAGGAAACAGGATCAGCGTGGCGAGATATTGCCAGCCGAGCGCGAAGAGGCTCGGCGCCTGGCCGGCGGCCATGCTCATCAGCACGAAGCCGACCCCGAAGGCGACCGCCGTCGAGGCGGCGTACCAGAGCGCGACGACCAGGAACTCATGGCCGGTGATCTGCCGGCGCACGGCGAGCACCGAGGCGTAAGCCGCCAGCAGGCAGAGCGGCCAGAGGCCCTGCGGCCCGCCCCAGAACACGTCGAGGAAGAGGCCGAGCAGCAGGAGCGCGAACGGCGGCAGCACCGAGGGCCGGATCAGCGCCCAGGCGAACGCCAGCGCCAGCGGGAACACCGGCTCGGGCAGCGCCAAACCGAAGAAGCGGATCGGCGTCGCGAAGAGCACGGTCATCACGACGGCGGCGAGCAGCGGCAGCCCCAGCCACCCGACTGGGTTCATCGGCCTCGCTGCGCCGAACCCCGACCCCTGCGCGGTCATAGGAAGCCGAAGTGCTTCTTCTTGGGCGGCGGCGCGGCGGCCTTCTCGGCCGCGCGCTTGGCGTCGGCCCGCGCCTTCTCGCGGGCGGCGACCTCGGCGGCGGTGAGCTTTTCGGCGGGCTTGGCCGCCGCGCCCGCGCTGGCTGCCGCAGACTTAGCGGCGGCGCCGGCCACCGGCTTGGTCGCCGACGGCGGAATCGGCGGCGCGATCGACTGGCTGGGCTCCTCGGTCATCGCCGTCGGCAGTTCCTTGGGCGCGAGCGCCTGCTCGTTGGCGAGCTGCGCGAAGTCGGTGAACAGCAGGATCTGCACGTAGTCGATCGGCGCGGCGTCCGAATCGAGCGCCACGCGCCAGCCGCCGTCGAAGCCTCCCTTCACGATGGTGCCCACCGGCAGGCCGCGCGGGAACACCCCGCCGTCGCCGCTGGTCAGCACCCGGTCGCCTTCCTTCAGGGGCACAGCCGTGCGCAGGTAGTCGACCTTGGGCGCGGCGCCGCCGTCGCCGGTGAGCACCGCACGGCCATTGGTCCGCACCAGGATGACCGGCACGCGGCTCTCGGCGTCGGTGAGCAGCAGGATGCGGCTGACGTGGTCGGAAACCCCGACGATGCGGCCCACCAGTCCGTGCTCGGAGAGCACCGGGTTGCCCTCGGTGACGCCCTTGTCGCGGCCGGCGTTGGCGAGGCGCGTGTTGGCGAACGGTCCGCGCGAATCGGAGATTGTCTCGGCCGCCACCTGCGGCAGCGGCGGATCGGTCTTGATGCCCAGCACCGCCTTCAGCCGCGCGATCTCCAGATCGGCCTGCGCGAGCTTGTCGCGCGTGGCCGCCGCGTCGCGCAGGTCGACCTTCAGATGACGGTTCTCGGAAATGGCGAAGAAGTAGCCGCGCACGTAGTCGAGGCCGCCGTGGGTCCATCGCACCGGCGCCGAGAGCACGCCGCCGACCGGCGCGGCCACCGCGTCGACCGCTCGATGCGCGGCGTCGTAGGCGCCAGCCTTCATCGGATCACGCTGATGGCTCATCAGCAGCGCGGCAGCAATGATGGTGGCGATGACCAGCGCCGCCGCGGCTGACCAGGTCAGCGGGACCCTGATATCACCGAACGGACCATCCCTGAGGGACAATCACCCGCCTCCCGGAGCCCCCGCCCCGTTCGAATCTAAGATTGGGCGAATCAGAATCTAAGGCTAGGCGAACGTCGATTCCAGGACGCCTTTGGTCCATTTCGGGTGCTCGAGCACCTTGCCGCACCCCAGCGCCACGCAGGACAGCGGATCGTCGGCGACCGTGACCGGCAGGCCGGTGTGGTCGCGGATCTCCAGGTCGAGCCCGCGCAGCAGCGCGCCGCCGCCGGTGAGCATGATGCCCTTGTCGGCGATGTCGGCGGCCAGCTCCGGCGGCGTCGCTTCGAGCGCCACCTTCACGGCCTCGACGATCTGGGCGACCGGCTCGGAGACCGCGTCGGCGGCCTGCTTCTCGGAGATGCGCACCTCGCGCGGCACGCCCTGCATCAGGTCGCGGCCCTTCACGTCGATGGCCAGGCCATGGCCGTCCTCCGGCGTGCGGGCGGTGCCGATCTCCTTCTTGATCCGCTCGGCCGTGGTCTCGCCGATCAAGAGGTTATGGTGGCGGCGCATGTAGCTGATGATCGCCTCGTCCATGCGGTCGCCGCCGACCCGCTCTGAGCGGGTGTAGACGATGCCGGAGAGCGACAGCACGGCCACCTCGGTGGTGCCGCCGCCGATGTCGACCACCATAGAGCCGGTGGGCTCGTGGATCGGCAGGCCGGCGCCGATCGCCGCGGCCATCGGCTCGTCGATCAGCCCGACCCGGCGCGCGCCGGCGTTGAGGCACGAATCGTTGATGGCGCGCCGCTCGACCGCCGTCGCGCCTGACGGCACGCAGACGATCACCTTCGGGTTGGTGAAGCCGCGCCGGTTATGCACCTTGCGGATGAAGTGCTTGATCATCTCCTCGGCGACTTCGAAGTCGGCGATGACGCCGTCACGCATCGGGCGAATCGCTTCCATGTGGCCGGGCGTGCGGCCCAGCATCATCTTGGCTTCGATGCCGACGGCGTGGACCTGCTTGCGGCCGCCGACGTTGCGCAGGGCGACCACCGAGGGTTCGTTCAGCACGATGCCCCTGCCCTTCATGTAGATGAGGGTGTTGGCGGTGCCGAGATCGATGGCGATATCGTTCGAGATGACGCCGAAGAGGGACGAGAACATTCCGGACTCTGAGGAAAGAGGTCAACGACGCGCGACTATCGTCCTTCGAGCCTCGGGTTGCGTTCCGTCGGCGCCCCCTCCGACACCGACGCTACTCTTTGCCTGAAGGCCTTGGCGGACAGCATTGGGTTTGACGTGATGCGGGGATGAATGCAAGCGCGCAAAAAAGCGCGTCTCGCCGCAGGGGCGAACGCTTCAACCGACCGCCGCGAGCACGACGCCGAACGCCGTCGTGACGCCCGCGGCCCACTGCAGGAGCGTGAGCCGCTCGGCGAACACCCGCCGCCCCGCGACGGCGGCCATCGGCATCTCGACCATCCCCACCGCGCGCACCGGCCCGGCCGGTGAAAAGCCGATCGCCGTGAACCAGCCGAACGAGGCGATCGCGCCGCAGAGCCCCGCGCCCAGCGACTGACGCCAGCTCGTGATCACCGCCTTCAGCGCCGCCGGCCGGGTGAACGCCAGCACCAGGGTCAGCGACGACGCCTGCAGCGCCTGGGCGACCGTCACGCTGGTGACCGCGGCGAGGATGTGCCGGTGCGGCTCCAGCGCCAGCTCGGCATGGCGGAAGGCGTTCAGCGAGAAGCCGAAGCAGAGCCCGGAGATCAGCCCGAAGAGGGCGCCCGAGAGCGGCTGCGGCCCGGCGGCGCCCTTCGGCCAGGTGAGCACCGCGAGTCCGAGCGTGGTGATCGCGACGCCGACCCAGGCCAGCGGATGCAGGTTGTCGTGGAAAACCGCCAGCCCGATCACCGCGGAGAGCGGCAGCGAGCTCTGCTGCAGCGCCGTGCCGATCGCAAAGCCGGCGCGGCGCATCGCCACCAGCAGCGCCGCCGAGGCCAAGAGTTGGCTCAGCGCGCCGGTGGAGGCCGCCAGCCAGAACGCCAGGCCGAAGCTCGGCCGCGCGCCCGGCGAGGCGGCCGCCACCGCCGCCCACATGAGAAGCGTGAACGGCAGCCCGAACAGGAACCGCACGAGCGTCGCGCCCCAGGGGCCCGCGTCGCCCATGAGCCCGCGCTGCAAGGCGTTGCGCGCCACCTGAAAGCCGGCCGCGCCGATGGTGATGGGGATCCAGAACATGTGTGTGAAGCAGCCCCCGCGCCCGTCCCTCCCCTTCATGGGGAGGGTGTCCCGAGCGAAGCGAGGACGGGTGGGGATGTAAGCGACAGCGCTGGCCGGCTGGCGATCGCTGATGCGTCAGACATCCCCACCCGGTCGCTTCGCGACCACCCTCCCCATGATGGGGAGGGATACGCGAGGAAGGCTCTCTAGAACCCGCTGGCGACGATCGGCTCGGGGGCCGACTTCTGCTTGCGCGCCGAGAGGTTGTTGAGCGCGTTGACGTAGGCCATGGCGCTGGCGGTGAGCGTGTCGGTGTCGGCGGCCTGGCCGGTGGCGATGCGGCCGTCTTCCTCGAGCCGCACCGAGACCTGCGCCTGGGCGTCGGTGCCCTCGGTCACCGCGTGCACCTGGAACAGGCGCAGCACCGCGGCGTGCGGGCTCACCGCCTGGATCGCGTTGAACACCGCGTCGACCGGGCCGTCGCCGGTGGCCGTCGCCGACTTCTCGACCCCGTCGACGACCAGCGTCAGCTGCGCCTCCTGCGGGCCTTCGGTGCCGGCGATCACGCGCAGCGCCTTGACCTGGATGCGGTCGTCGCCCCTGGCCAGCGCGTCGTCCACCAGCGCGATGATGTCGTCGTCGAAGACGTGCTTCTTCTTGTCGGCGAGGTCCTTGAAGCGGCCGAACGCCTCGTTGAGCGCGTTCTGGCCGAGGTCGTAGCCCAGCGCCTTCAGCTTCTCGCGGAACGCGTGGCGGCCGGAGTGCTTGCCCATGACCAGGTTGGAGCCGCCCTGCCCCACGTCCTCGGGCCGCATGATCTCGTAGGTCTCGGCGTTCTTGAGCACGCCGTCCTGGTGGATGCCGGCCTCGTGGGCGAAGGCGTTCTTGCCGACGATCGCCTTGTTGAACTGCACCGGGAACCCGGTGATCGCAGAGACGTAGCGGCTGGCGCGGGTAATGTGCTGGGTCGCGATCCGCGTCGGATAGGGCAGCTTGTCGCCGCGCACCCGAAGCGCCATCACCACCTCCTCGAGGGCGGCGTTGCCGGCCCGCTCGCCGATCCCGTTGACCGCCAGCTCCACCTGCCGCGCGCCCGCCTGCACCGCCGAGAGGCTG
>DATNEH010000074.1:0-13601 GCA_035553015.1 Caulobacteraceae bacterium
TTCTCGTTGAGCCGCGGGTTGTGCTTCATCGTGCACGAGCCCAGCGGATAGATCGCCAGATCGATCGCGTGGTTCTTCTGGCTGAGCCGCACGTAGTGGCGCAGCGTCTCCGGCTCGGAGAGTCCCGGCAGGCCGATCGGCGCATCGCGGGTGAGGCCCGCCAGGTCCGAGGCGTCGAGCTCGGCCTCCGGCAGGTCGACCCCCGTCTTGGCCCAGCCGTCCAGCTCGAAGATCAGCGGCTCGTCCTGCATCAGGCCGTTGCCGTGGACGCCGTGCGCGCCGGCTTCGATCTCGGTCTCGGGGCGGGTGGGCCGTCCGACAGTCACGACACTCATCGGGCAAGCTCCTCGGCCAATGTCTCTCTCAGCGCTTCGGCGAAGGCGACGATGTCGGCCGCGGGCGTGGTCTCGGTGGCGCAGACCAGCAGCACGTCGTCAAGGCCGGCCTTCGGATCCAGCCGGCTGAACGGCACGCCGGCGATGATGTCCTTCGCCGCCAGCGCGTCCACCACGCCTGCCGCGGGCTTCGGCAGCCGGATCGCCAGCTCGTTGAAGAAGCGCGGCGTCAGCACGTCCACCCCCGGGACCGCCGCCAGCGCGCCGCGCAGCTGGCGCGTCTTGGCGTGGTTGATCCGCGCCAGCTGGCGCAGGCCGGTCTCGCCCAGCAGCGTCATGTGGATGGTGAAGGCGAGCGCGCAGAGCCCGCTGTTGGTGCAGATGTTGCTCGTCGCCTTCTCGCGGCGGATGTGCTGCTCGCGGGTCGAGAGGGTCAGCACGAAGCCGCGCCTGCCCTCGGCGTCGACGGTCTCGCCGCAGAGCCGGCCGGGCGCCTGGCGCACGTGCTGTTCGCGGCAGGCGAAGAGGCCGACGTAGGGCCCGCCGAACGACAGCGCGTTACCGATCGACTGGCCCTCGGCGACTGCGATGTCCGCGCCCATCTCGCCGGGCGACTTCAGCAGGCCGAACGAGACCGCCTCGGTGGTCACCACCACCATGAGGGCGCCCGCCGCATGCGCCGCCTCGGCGATCCGGGTCACGTCGGTGACCGTCCCGAACACGTTCGGCGTCTGCACGACCACGCAGGCGGTGTCGGCGTCGATCGCCTCGATCACCGCGGCCTCGGCGTCGATCGCGGCGGCGAGCCGCTGGGTCTTCACCCCCTCGGTGTGGGCCAGCGTCCAGCAGGCCTCGGCGTAGTGCGGGTGCAGGCCGCCGGAGAGCACCGCCTTGGAGCGGCGCGTCACCCGCGCGGCCATCATCACCGCCTCGGCGCAGGCGGTCGAGCCGTCGTAGAGCGAGGCGTTCGCCACCGGCAGCCCGGTCAGCGCCGCCACCTGCGTCTGGAACTCGAACAGCACCTGCAGCGTGCCCTGCGCGATCTCCGGCTGGTAGGGCGTGTAGCTGGTCAGGAACTCCGAGCGCTGGATGATGTGGTCGACGCTCGCCGGCACATGGTGGCGATAGGCCCCGGCGCCGCAGAAGAACGGCCCGGCGCCGGCCGGCCGGTTCTTCGCCGCCAGCCGCCCGAGCGCGCGCTCCACCTCGAGCTCGCCCTGGTGCGCCGGCAGGTCGACCGGCCCGGGAAGGCGCGCGCTCTCCGGCACGTCGGTGAACAGCGCCTCGATGGACGGCGCGCCGATGACGGCCAGCATCTCGGCGCGGTCGGCTTCGGTGAGGGGCAGATATCTCATGGACGCGCTCCCATCCCCAGGTCGAGCCCCGCGGCCTTGCGCCCCCTCCACCACCGCGCTGCGCGCGGCGGTCCCCCTCCCCCGCACGCTTCGGTGCGGGGCAGGAGCGAAGCGGTCCAGTCTCGCACCTCCACCGTCCCGAAGAGGACGGGGGAGGTGGATCGGCGCGCTGCCAGCGCGACGAGACGGAGGGGGCGCAAGGCCAGGGGCTGGGTCATGCGTTAGAGCGTGCTCAGGAACTGTTCGTAGGCGCTGCGGTCCATCAGCTGGTCGAGCTCGGCGGGGTTGGCGAGCTTCAGCCTGGCGAACCAGCCGTCCTTCTCGGGCTCGGCGTTGACGGTCTCGGGGGTGTCCGGCAGGCCGGCGTTGACCTCGACCACCTGGCCGGAGACCGGCGCATATACATCCGAGGCGGCCTTGACGCTCTCGACCACCGCCAGCGGATCGCCGGCCTTCACGGTCTTGCCGACGTCGGGCAGCTCGACGAACACGACGTCGCCCAGCTGCTCGGCGGCGTAGGCGGTGACGCCGATGGTCACGACGTCGCCGTCGGCCTCGACCCACTCGTGATCCTTGGTGAAGCGCATTCAGGTGGCTCCCTAAGAGCGTTTGGGACTGGCCTCTGTGGCCGGCTTGCGATGGTAGCGATGGGGGACGAACGGCATGGCGACGACCTCGGCGGCTTGCGTCTTGCCCCGCACGACGACGCCCAGCATCGCGCCCGGCTCGGCCAGCGCCGGCGTCACGTAGCCCATGGCGATCGGCGCGGAGAGCGAGGGCGAGAAGCCGCCGCTGGTGACCTTGCCGACAACTTGGCCGGCTTCGTCGACGATCTCGGCGCCCTCGCGGGCGGGCGCGCCTTCCAGCACGCGCAGGCCGACGCGGCGGCGCTCGAGGCGGGGCCCGGCGAGCTCGCCCAGCATGCGCGCCGCGCCCGGGAAGTCCTCCGCCTCGCGCCGGCGCTTCGAGATGGCGAACTCCAGGCTCGCCTCCACCGGCGAGAGGGTCTCGTCGAGGTCGTGGCCGTAGAGCGGCAGGCCGGCCTCCAGCCGCAGCGAGTCGCGCGCGCCGAGCCCGATCGGCCTGGCCCGCGCGTCCTGCAGCAGCCGCGCCCACAGCGCCTGCGCCTTGCCCGCCGGGACCAGGATCTCGAACCCGTCCTCGCCGGTGTAGCCGGAGCGCGAGACGACCACCTCCGCGCCGTCGAACATGGCGCGCGTGAAGCTCATGAAACTGAGGTCGCCGGCCGTCGGCAGGATCGGCGCGACGACGGCGGCCGCCTCCGGCCCCTGCACGGCGATCAGACCCCCGTCATCGGCCCGGACCAGTTCGGCCGCGTCGCCCGCCTGGGCGGCGATCCGCGCGAAGTCGGCGTCCTTGGTCCCGGCGTTGACGACGATGTAGAGCCCGCCCTGCTCGGCGTCGGCCTCGGGCCGGCCGACCATCAGGTCGTCGCAGATCCCGCCATGCGCGTTGAGCAGCAGCGTGTAGCGCAGCGCGCCCCGTTTCAGGTTCCGGACGTCGCCGCAGATCAGCGGCTCCAGCAGCGCCGCCACCGCGCGGTGATCCGCTTTCGGGTCGCCGGAGCGGGTCTTCAGCCGCAGGAACGCCGGACCCATGTGGGAGACGTCGAAGAGGCCGCAGTGCGCCCGCGTCCAGAGATGCTCCTTCAGCACCCCGTCGGCGTACTGCACCGGCATCTCGTAGCCCCCGAACGGAACCATGCGGGCGCCGGCGGCCCGATGGGCGGCGGTGAGCGGCGTGGTCCTTAGGGGCGTGGTGTTCTGCGCCTGGTCGGTCACGGGTGGGGAGAGCTCCGGCGACTTGAGGAAAATCGGGCCCTCGATCAGAGCCCGTCCGTCGTCGCCCCCGCTGTCCCTTCGGCCTGAGAGATTCCGGGAGGCCCAGAGGGGCCGCCCTTGCTCCTTCGGCGCGCCCATCCAGCCCAGACAAGGCCGGCGGCGCTTTCCAGCGTCTATCTGACTTCGCGGTCCTTTTGCCTGAGCGTTTCCGGGGCGGTTGCGCCTTCGGCTCCGGGCCAGGGACCTGAAGTCCCCGCCCGGTCTCTCCCGCGAGAGTCGGCCGCGAAACTGGTGAACGCCGCCACGCAAGTCAAGCCGGGCCTAAGCGCGTGCGATGGAAAGGGCGGGTATGCCGCGGACGCGCGCTTCCGCCGCCGTTTCGGCTGCCGGCTCGTCATTGAGCCAAGTCAATGCGCGTGCGCGGGTCGGAGACGTAGGAGCACGCGTGAATATGCGCGCTGTGTCCGACGTCGGACCGGAGGCGACAGATGAATGGCGGCAAGCTGGTTTTGGTAGTCTGCGCGGGGGTCTCGCTCGCCGCGTGCAGCCAGGGGCGGCCTGCGGCGAACCAGACCGCCGCGGGGCCAACGCCGAGCGCGAGCGGGGCGGCGGCAGAGCCCCTGATGGCGAGGGCGCGGCAGGTCTTCAAGCCCATTCCGGCCAGCCCGCCGACGCTGCCGGGAAACGAAGCGACGGCGGCCAAGGTCGAGCTCGGCGAAATGTTGTTCTTCGATCCCCGGCTGTCGGCGAGCCACGTCATCAGCTGCGCCTCGTGCCACAACCTCTCGCTCGGGGGCGCCGACGCAGAGCCGACCTCGATCGGGCACAAGTGGCAGCACGGTGGCCGCAACGCCCCAACCGTGCTGAACGCGGTGTTCGACACGGCGCAATTCTGGGACGGCCGCGCCGCGGACCTCGAGCACCAAGCCGGGGGGCCAATCGTCAATCCGGTCGAGATGGCCTCGCCCAGCGAGCATGTCGCCGAGCAGCTGCAGGGCATCCCCGGCTATCAGGCGGCCTTCGCCCGGGCTTTCCCCGGCGAGCCAAATCCCGTCTCATTGGGCAACGTGCAAAAGGCCATCGCGGTCTTCGAGGCGACCCTGATCACACCGGAGTCTCCGTTCGACCGCTACCTGAACGGGCAGGCCGATGCGCTCTCGCCGGTCCAGAAGCAGGGTCTGACGCTCTTCATGGACAAGGGTTGCTCGGCCTGCCACAGCGGCGTCGGCGTCGGCGGCAGCATGTACGCGCCGTTCGGCGTGGTCGCCAAACCCGGCGCCGACCTGCTGCCGCCGACCGACAAGGGCCGGTTCATGGTCACCCGCAGCCCGGCCGACGCCTACGTCTTCAAGGTTCCCAGCCTTCGAAACGTCGCCCTGACGGCGCCCTATTTCCACACGGGCGCGGTCTGGGATCTTCGCCAGGCGGTGGGCGTGATGGGCGCGAGCCAGCTCGGCGCCCAGCTCTCGCCGGACGAGACCGACAAGATCGCCGCCTTCCTGACCAGCCTCACGGGCGCCCAGCCGAAAGTGACGTTGCCGGTTCTGCCGGCGAGCGGCGCGACGACGCCGCGTCCGCAGCCCTGAGGCGGCCGGCGCGGCTGCGGGCCGGCTTCGGCGATCACATCCGCGCGGGCGTTTCGATGCCGAGCAGGGTCAGCGCCAGCTCCAGCTGGGCCAGCGTGGCCGCGGCCAGCGCCAGGCGCGAGGCGCGGACGGCGGGGGCGCTGATCAGGATCGGGCAGGCCTGGTAGAACTTCGAGAAGGCGCCGGCCAGGCGATAGGCGTGCTCGGCGATGAAGTGCGGCGCCTTCTTGTCGTAGGCCTCGGCCAGCGCATGGTCGAAGGCGTCGAGCGCCAGCGCCAGGTCGCGCTCGGCCGGTTCGGCGATGGCGATCGGCCCGGGCGCGGCGCCGTCCTCGTCGGCCTTCCGCAACAGCGATTTCACCCGGACCGCCTGGTAGAGCAGGTAGGGCCCGGTCTTGCCCTCGAAGCTGGAGAAGCGATCGAGGTCGAACACGTAGGAGGTGCCGCGGAAGTTGGAGAGGTCGGCGAACTTCAGCGCCGCCACCGCCACCTTCAGCGCCGTGGCCTCGAACTCGTCCTCCGTGAGCTCGGCGCCGAGGCCCGCCTCGTGCAGCCGCTCGCGCGCCTTGCCGACGATCATCTCGATCAGGTCGCGCAGCTTCAGCACGCCGCCGGCGCGGGTCTTGAACGGCTTGCCGTCCGCGCCGTTCATGGTCCCGAAGCCGACGTGCTCGAGCGCGCCCTCGGCCGCGTAGCCGGCGAGGTAGGCGGCGCGGAACACCACCTCGAAGTGGTCGGCCTGGCGCTGGTCGACCACGTAGATCGCCCGGTCGGGGTCGAAGTAGCGCTGGCGGTCGAGGATGGTGGCCAGGTCGGTGGTGCCGTACATCGCCGAGCCCTCCGACGAGACCACCAGCAGCGGCGGCAGCTCGCGCTTGTCGTCGTTGCGGGCCACGCGGATGATCTCGGCGCCCTGGTCGGCGAACATCAGGCCCTTGGCGCGCAGCTCGGCGACCATCGGCTCGATCAGGTCGTTGACGTCGCTCTCGCCCTTCCAGACGTCGAAGTCGACGCCGAGCGCGTGGAAGTCGCGCTCGAGCGCGGTGCGGGTCACCGCGGCGAAGTGCGACCACAGCAGCCGATAGCCGGCGCGGCCGGCCTGCAGCTCGGCGGTCGCCTTGCGCGCCCGTTCCCGATACGCCGGCTCCAGCTTGGCGCGCTCGGCGGCGGCCGGGTAGAGCCGGTCGAGGTCGGCCAGCGTGATGGCGGCCGTGACGTTGGCGAGCGCCGCGTCGCGGTTCGCCTCGCTTGGATCGGCCTCGAAGCGGTCGATGAGGGCGGCCAGCGGCGGGTCCTCGTCGAGCACCGCGGTGATCAGCAGGCCCATCTGGAAGCCCCAGTCGCCGAAGTGGGCGTCGCCCAGCACCGTATCGCCCCGGAACCGGTAGAGCCGCTTGATCGCCTCGCCGATGATCGAGGCGCGCAGGTGCCCGACGTGCATCTCCTTGGCGACGTTGGGGCCGCCGTAGTCGATGATCACCCGGCGCGCCTGATCGACCAGGCCCGCGCCGGCCCGCTCGTCGATGGCAATCTCGGCCGCGCGGGCCGACAACGCCGCGTCGCTGACCTTCATATTGATGAAGCCCGGCCCGGCCAGCTCGACGCTGGCCAGCCGCGGATCGCCGGCCAGGCGCGCGGCGACGTCGTCGGCGATGTCGCGGGGCTTGCGGCCGGCGGCCTTGGCCGCGGCGAGCGCGCCGTTGCACTGGAAGTCGGCCAGGTCCGGCCGGTCGGAGGGCGTCACCCGCCCAAAGCTCGAGGCGAGGCCCGCCTCGGCGAAGGCGGCCCCGACCGCTTCGCCGAGCGCGGTCCTCAGGTCGCTCATCTCGAGGCTGTGGTCTCGCCGGCGTTGACGCGGAAGCGCTCGCCCTGTCGGTTGAAGTTGGCCATCTCGGGCGTCACGTCGAAGCCGACGAGCACCTCGAAGTTGGCGCCGCTGACCTTCATGTCGGCGCGCGGGATGACGATGCCGAGCACGTCCTCGGTCTTGGTCACCCGGTCCCGGCCGGCCGGGAAGGTCACCGGCAGGTCGAAATACTGCTTGGTGAGCACCGCGCGATTACGGTCGGTCACCGCGATCCAGTAGCGGTAGGTCTTCTCGCGGCCCTCGGCCTGCGGCCCGCGGCCGAGCGCGAACAGAAGCCGGGTCTGCACGTGGATCGGCTGGTCGTTCTTGTACTCGCAGGCCGACGACAGCCCGTCGATCTCGCCAGTGAAGCCGACCGACCCGGTCGAGGCGCGCCCGCCTTTCAGCTCCACGTAGCGCGCCGCGTCATAGAGCACCTTCACGTAGGGGCACGGCCCGGCGTTGCGCAGCTGCGGCAGCGAGAGGTTCTTCTGGTTGGTGCCCCATTCCTCGTCGCGCTTGCGGTTCTTGGCGTCCTCGTCCTCGTGCTGCTGCTGACCGCCGCCGCCCTGGGCGTGGACGGCGGCCGGCAGCGCGACCCAGCCGAGGGCGACGCTGGCGAGGATGGCGAAGCTGGCGATACGACGGCGCATGGGGGAATCTCGAATCGTCCGCCCGAGCTGAGGCGGAGCCGGATGAGCGGTCCAGATAAAGGCTTATCCGCGGCGCTGCAACGCGCGCATCGCCGCTGGCGGGAAGCGGTCCGAGGCCTTACGTTCCGCGCGCAATGCGTCCGAAGCTCAAAGTCCTGCTCGCCAGCCCGCGCGGCTTCTGCGCCGGCGTCGACCGCGCCATCCAGATCGTCGAGAAGGCGATCGCCAAGTATGGCGCGCCGGTCTACGTGCGCCACGAGATCGTCCACAACCGCCACGTCGTCGAGCGGCTCAGGGCCGTCGGCGCGGTGTTCGTCGAGGAGCTCGAGGAATGCCCGGACGACCGGCCGGTGGTGTTCTCGGCGCACGGGGTGCCGAAGTCGGTGCCGGCCGAGGCGATCAAGCGCGAGATGATCTACCTCGACGCCACCTGCCCGCTGGTCTCCAAGGTGCACGTCGAAGCCGAGCGCCACTATGCGGCGGGCCGCGAGATCGTGCTGATCGGCCACGCCGGCCACCCGGAGGTGGTCGGCACGTTGGGGCAGCTGCCGGCCGGCGCGGTGACGCTGATCCAGACGGTGGCCGAGGCGGAGGCGTTCACGCCGCGCGAGCCGGCCAACCTCGCCTTCGTCACCCAGACCACGCTGTCGCTCGACGACACCGCCGACATGGTGGAGGCGCTGCGCCGCCGCTTCCCGGCCATCTCCGCGCCGCACAAGGAAGACATCTGCTACGCCACCACCAACCGCCAGGAGGCGGTGAAGGCGCTGGCCGAGCGCTGCGACCTGTTGCTGGTGGTGGGCGCGCGCAACTCGTCCAACTCGGTGCGCCTGGTCGAGGTGGGCCTGCGGGCCGGCGCCAAGCACGCGCGGCTGATCGACGAGGCGGCCCACATCGACTGGACCTGGTTCGAGAACGTCGAGACGCTGGGCCTCACCGCCGGCGCCTCGGCCCCGGAGCTGCTGGTGCAGGGCGTGCTGGCCGCGCTCTCCGATCGCTACGACATCCAGATCGAAGAGATCGCCACGCGCCAGGAAACCGTCACCTTCAAGCTCCCCCGCGCCATCGCCGCCGCGGCGGAGTAGATCACGGCCGGGCGCTCGGGGGCGACGCCGGTGGATGAAACCGACGAACTCATCCAGCTCTGCGTGCGCGCGCTCGCGGCGCAGATGATCGCCGCGCCCGGGATCGAGCTGCACATGACGCGCAGCTGCTTCCTCGGCCTGACCGATGAACCCCTGGCCGACCACAACCGGCTGATGCTGGGGCCCGACCCCGACGCCGAGGGCTTCCTGGTTCGGGCGGCGGCGCGGGCGAAGGAACGCAGCCGGCCGCTCACCGCGGTGGTGAGCCCGCGCGTGGCGGAAGCGCTCGCGCCCCTCGCGAAGCGGCTGGGTTTCGCCGCCGTCGGCGCCGCGCCGCTGATGGTGCTTCGCCCGGACGTTCCGGTTGAGCCTGGCCGGCCCACGAAGATCGCCCGCGCGCTCGGCCCGGAGCTGGCCGGCCTTGCCGGCGACCTGATCGCCGCCGCCTTCGACGAGCCGCGCGACGTCATCGCCAGGTGCATCGAGGTCGCCTTCACCAAGACCTCCGGCGTGGAGACCTACATCGCCTGGGGCGACGAGGGACCCATGTGCACCGTCTCCGTCACCCCGACGGGCGACACCGCCGGGATCACGCTGATGGCCACGCCGCCCGAACACCAGCGCAAGGGCATGGGCCGCGCCCTGCTGAGCCAGGTGATTTGCGACTACCGCCGCCGCGGCGTGCGGCGCTTCCACCTGGGCGCCACCGACGCCGGCCGGCCGCTCTACACGAGCCTCGGTTTCGAGCTGGTCGCCGACCTTCCGGTCTGGGTCTTGGAGCGGCCGCCGGCGCAGGACTAGAGGCGGCTTACGGCGCGTCGGGCGGCGCGTCGTCGGGGATCGGCTCTTCCGCGGGTCCCCGATCTGGCGGGCCTTCATCCGGCGGGCCTTCGTCCGGAGCCGCCTCGGACGGGTGGGCGCTCAGCGCCTCCGCGTCCGGCGGGCCGTCTGTGACCACCACGGTGGTGCCCACTGAGGTCAGCCCGAACAGCTTGCGCGCGAAGGCCAGCGGCAGGCGGATGCAGCCGTGCGAGGCGGCATAGCCGGGCAGGGGCTCGCCGCCGTGCAGCGCCACGCCGTACCAGGTCAGCCGCTGCATGTAGGGCATCGGCGCGTCGTTGTACTTGCTCGAGCGGTGGTAGCGCTGCTTCTCCAGGATCGGGAACACCCCGGTCGGGGTCTCGTACCCGTCCTTGCCGGTCGAGGCCTCGCTCTCGGCGATCTGCCGGCCGTTGCGATAGACGTAGGCGCGCTGCTCCGAGAGGCTGACCACGATCTCGATCTGGCCGCGGGCCGTGCGATCCGAATCCGCGCTGGAGAAGTCGCCGCTCGCCTCGCCGCGCGCCGCCGTGTGGGCGAGCGCGGCGCTCAGCCCGCCGGACCCCGCCGCGATCAGGCAGGCGAGCAACACGCTGGTAACTCTGGACATCACGGACACCCTGCGGCGACACCAACACGGCCAGACGCCACTTTGGGCGCACCCCGGCATTCCCAGAACGGCCGACCGCAGCGACGGTTCACCCGGACTGCCGCCTTCCGGTTGCCGGCCCCTTGACCGGTTGTCGGCTGGTGGTCCTAGCGAGCGCCCAGGCTCGGCATCACTTCCGCGAATGCCGGCCAGGCGGCGTCGCGGGCGTTGGTGGCGATGGCGCTGGCCGCCAGCGGCCAGTCGATGGCGAGCGCCGGGTCGTTCCAGGCGAGGCCGGCCTCGGCCTGCGGGGCGTAGTAGTCGGTCACCTTGTAGATCACCACGCAGTCGTCGGTTAGCGTCAGGTAGGCGTGGGCGAAGCCGCGTGGGACCAGCAGCAGGCGCGGCTCTTCGGCGCTGAGCGTCACGCCGACCCATTTGCCCAGCGTCGGCGAGCCCGGGCGGATGTCGACCGCGACGTCGAAGATCTTGCCCGCCACCACCTGCACCAGCTTGTCCTGCGCGTGCGGGGCGCGCTGGAAGTGCAGGCCGCGCAGCTGGCCGGCGCTGGCGGTGCGCGCCACGTTCTCCTGCACGAACGGCCGCTCGAAGCCGGCTTCGGCGAGCGCCGAGGCGCGCCAGGTCTCGGTGAACGAGCCGCGCGCGTCGCCGAAGGTCTGGCTGACGACGGCGAAGACGTCCGGGATCGCCAGCCGTTCGATCCTCATGCCAGTGCTCCCAGCGTCCTGACGCGGGCCAGGTAGTCGGCGATGGAGTCCGCCAGCGTCGGCGCGCGCCAGCCGAACGCCGCCTCCAGCTTGGCGCTGGAGAGTCGCGTGTCGCGTGGCCGCCGGGCGGGCGTCGGGAACTCGGTGGAGTCGACCGGGATCACCTTGGGGCCTCGCGGCAGCTGGGCGAACAGCGCCTCGGCCAGCTCGGCGCGGCTGACGCCGTCGCGGCCGGCGGCGTGGAAGAGGCCCTCGGCGGCCCCGTCGCGGTCGAGCAGCGCCTGCACCAGCACCAGCGCGGCCCCCGCGCAGGCGTCGGCCGGCGTCGGCGAGCCGAGCTGATCGCGGACCACCCGCACCGCCTCCCGCCCCCGCGCGCCCAGCATCGCGCCCATGAAGCCGCCGCGGTTCGGGGCGAACACCCACGATGTGCGGATCACCGCGAGGCGGGCGCCGCGCGCCGCGGCCGCTTCGAGCGCCGCCTCGCCGGCCGCCTTGCCGGCGCCGTAGGCGTTGATCGGCGCGCGCGGGTCGGTCTCGACGTAAGGCGCGCCTTTTTCGCCGTCGAACACGTAGTCGGTGGAGATGTGCACGAGCGGGATGTCCGCGGCCGCGCAGGCCGCGGCCATCCGCGCCGGCGCGTCGCGGTTCAGCCGCAGCGCCGCGCCCGTCTCTGTCTCGGCCGCGTCGACCGCGGTGAAGGCGGCGGCGTTGATCACCGCGGCTGGCTTCGTCTCGGCGATCAGGCCGGCGATGTCGGGGTCCGGCGCGGCAAGGTCCAGGCGCTCGCGGCCGGCCAGCACGCGCTCGAACGGCGAGGCCGCGTCCGCCAGCGCGTGCGCCACCTGCCCGGTTCTGCCGAACACCAGGATCCGCGCGCTCACGGCGCCGTCTCGCGGATCGAGGCCCTGCCGCCCGGCGTCTGGCCGAGCCGCTCGCCGGCATAGCGCTCGCGGATCGGCCGCCACCAGTCCTCGCGCGCCAGGTACCAGGCGACCGTTCGGCGCAGGCCCTCCTCGAAGGTGACTTGCGGACGCCAGCCCAGCTCGCGCTGCAGCTTCGAACAGTCCACCGCATAGCGCAGGTCGTGGCCCGGCCGGTCGGCGACGAAGCCGATCAGCTCGCGGCGCGAGCCGCCGCCCTGGCGCGGGCTGAGCTCGTCCACCAGGTCGCAGATCAGACCGACGACGTCGAGGTTCGTGCGCTCCGCCTGGCCGCCGATCAGGTAGGTCTCGCCGACGTCGCCGCGGGTCAGGATGGTCGCCAGCGCCCGCGCGTGGTCCTCGACGTAGAGCCAGTCGCGCACGTTCTCGCCCTCGCCGTAGACCGGGATCGGCCGGCCCTCGAGCGCGCAGAGCAGCGTCAGCGGGATCAGCTTCTCGGGGAACTGGTAGGGGCCGTAGTTGTTCGAGCAGTTCGCCACCAGCACCGGCAGGCCGTAGGTCGTGGCCCAGGCCCGCGCCAGGTGGTCGCCGGCCGCCTTCGAGGCCGAGTAGGGCGAGGACGGACGATAGGGCGTCGCCTCGTCGAACTGGCCCTCGGCCCCCAGCGCGCCGAACACCTCGTCGGTCGAGACGTTGAGGAAGCGGAAGCGCTCGGCCACCGCCGGCGACGCCCGCCGCAGGTAGGCCCGCACCGCTTCCAGCAGCGTGAAGACGCCCAGCACGTTGGTGTCGATGAACGGGCGCGCGCTGTCGATCGATCGGTCGACGTGGGTCTCGGCCGCCAGGTGCATCACCGCGTCCGGCTGGAACGCCGCGATCGCCTCGCCCACCGCGGCGGCGTCGGCCACGTCGCCGCGCACGAAGCGGTAGTTGGGCGCGGTCTCGATCTCGGCCAGCGAGGCGAGGTTGGCCGCATAGGTCAGCTTGTCGAAGTTCAACACGTCGTCGCCGCGCTCGGCCACCAGGTGGCGGCAGAGCGCCGAGCCGATGAAGCCTGCGCCGCCGGTGACGAGTATCCGCATCGCCCGCGTCCCTAAAGCCTGACCGTACTAAGGCAAGTCCCGTTCCGGTTGGTCAATGGGGTCGAAACCATGCTCGTTGGCGGCGCCTTAAGCGTGGCGGGTCCAAACGGCGAATCGTGACGCCCGCCGCCGCCATCGCCGGGAGCGGCCTTGCCGCCGCCACGCTGGGACTGACCGTCTCGGCCGCCAACCTCGCCAACGCGAACGACACGTCCGCGCCGGGGGCGAAGAGCGCGTACGCGCCGCGCGCGGTGAGGCAGACGCCGGCGCCGGGCGGCGGCGTCTCGGCCCAGGCGGTCACGGTCAGGACCGCCCAGCTGCTGGTGTACGATCCGGCCTCGCCGGTCGCCGGCGCGAACGGCTTGGTGCAGACGCCGGAGATCGACCCGGTCAGCGAGATCACCAACCAGATCACCGCCGGCCGCGCCTTCGCCTTCTCCCTGGAAGCGCTGAAGGCGGCGAACGACGAGCAGAAGCAGCTGCTGGATCTGAAGACCTGAGGTCGTCCCCGCCCCCACTCTGCGGTGGGGCGAGAGCTAATGGATTAGAACGGCACCGCGTTGGTGGGCGCGCCGGGGGCGCCTTCGTCGGTGCTGGGCTTGGCCGGCGCCTGCGGCTTCTCCGAGGGCGAGGCCATCATCTGGTCGATGTCGATCGCCTGGTCGGCGGGTTTGGACTGCACCGCCTGCGCCGCGGCGGTCTTGGCGGCGATGCTGTTGGCCTCGTCCTCGTCCTCGTCTTTGGCGGCCGTCGCGTTGGCGGCGGGCGCGTTGGTCGCCACCGGCGGCTGCTCGACGGCGGGGATGTCGATCAGCGGCCGGGCGGCGACCGCCTGGG
>DATNEH010000075.1:0-14883 GCA_035553015.1 Caulobacteraceae bacterium
TCGGATCGGCGAGGTCGACGGACGGGCCGACTTCAACGCCCAGCCGCTCGTCCTCCCGCCAGATGGCGGTTGCGTTGTAGGCAAGTCCCGAGGTCACGGCGATCAGCCAGAACGTCGGCGGCAGGTATCGCGGCTCGGCCAACCTGATCCGGGCGCCGGAGTCCGAGACGTTCTCGATCCGGCACGAGACGACCGTGTCACTGCCCAGGTCGACAACGAGCGCGCTCAACAGCACCCGTCGGCGGGGCGCGGCCCGCCTGCCAAGCGTGGGCGGTCGCGACGTGACGTCCTTGCGGCGGTCTTCGACGTCCCGTTCCTCGAGCGGCTGGGCGTCGAGCGAGAATGCCTCTGCGATGGTCTTGTGCATCGTTGTTTTGGTGTCCTGTGTAACCGGTCGCGGCACGCGTCAGGCGGATTTCCTGGACTGGCCGCCGCGTCGGAAGTGGAGCCACGGGAAGTGGACGCGCCTGGCGCCGGCGCCTGGCGCGTGGTCCCCCACCTCTGCGCCCGCCTGGTCGAATGGATCGGACCCGGCGATGTCGGTCATTTCCTGGTCAGGAGTCCGCCAATCCGCCGCCCACTCCTCGTGGGTTTCGGTCCGGCCAAACCAGAGTTCACTGGCGGAGTCGTCTTCGTCGCCGGTGTCGGCCGCGTCGGACGTCTGCGATTCGAAGGGGTCCGAGCGAACCTCGTCGACGGCGCAGTCGTGGGAGTCGTGGCCGGGCCCCTCCGGCGGAGGGTCGAACAGGTCCGAGTCAGGATCGTCCGTGGCCTGCGCTTGCCTGGGCTCACCGGCGCTTTCTGTCGATGGACGCGAGGGCAGCGCAGACTGGGGCCACGCGGACGCCTCGCCGGGCTCGTCGGCCGCCGCGACGTGTGGCGCGTTGTCTTCGGCGACAGGGCTCCGCGAATCCTCGAACAGCTCCGAGTCGGGGTCGTCAGCCGCCGGCGCTTCCCCCCGTTGAGTATCCCCATCGTGCGAGGCGAGCCCCGACAAGGCGGGCGCCTCGGCCTCGCCGGCGTCGTCGGCGCGGGGCCCTTCGCCGCCATTCGCCTCGACAGGCGGCGCGCTCTCGACGCCGACCTCGCATGGCTCGGCCGCCAGTGGCGTCTCGTCGGCGCGGGGATCTGCAGATTGACGCTCGAACTTCTCGATCCGCGCGGCCAGTTCGTCGAACATCTGCGACACCTCGTTGCGCAGTTCGAGCGACTGTCTCGCGTTGGCGGCTTCGACCCTGTCGAAGCCGCAATCCATCACTTCGACCAGCCGGGCGATGTCGAGGCCCAGGTGGGCGATGGCCTCAGTGGAGGCTTCGCCCTGTTCCGAGCCCTCCGGGGCGAGGGGCGAGGGCGGTGTGGCGACGAGCGCTGCGGTTTCGGCGAGTTGCACGGCCGCGTCCATCTGCTCGCGCATCTCCCGCAGCGCCCGTTCTATTTCGCTCAATGAGGCCTGCGTCTCGATCTCGCCCGGCGTGGCCGTTTGCGTCGCCGAGGCGCCCAGCAGGCGCTCGATCTCCTCGCCGTCCAAACGGCGTCGAGCGCTTGCCTGGGCGCGGCTCACCCGAGCCCGCACGCCCAATTCACCACGAAGGGCTTCGCCCGCGGCGCAATGTTCGGCAGGCTCGCCACTGACGGGATCGCCGTCGTCGACCGCCCTTGCGAGGATAGAGGCCGCGGACACCCGCGCCGCCTCCACGGTCTGTTGCGCCTCCAAGCTGGTCCCGCGCTGTCCGAACGCCTCCCGCGCCGGGCTCCAGCAACCCACCGGGTCCGTGAACGCCGACTCGTCGACGCGGTGAGAGGGTTGCTGGGACGCGCCGGCAGGGCTCGCGCGAGCCGTTGTCGTCAGGGCTCGTTGTGAGTGGTGGTCCGGCGGCTGGCCGACGGCGCGTGCGGCTTCCCGGGCGACGAACTCGTCCAGCCACGCGCGGACCGGAACGCCGGCCTGCCTGGCCTGTTCCTCGGCGAATTCCCGCGTCCACAGATCAATATCGTCGGTGCGCCTTTTCAGTGCTTCAGGCAATCGACCGCCTCCCCCGCGTTCGAGGCAGGGTCGAAGCGCGTCGGTTACTTGCCAGTTAACCGGTAGAGGCGGGATTACCCAATATGAGTAACTTGGGAAGTCGCGTGATCGCTGGTCGGTCCACGTATACTGCTGCGCTAATCTGCCCAAATTGGGGGCGTGAAACGCGTCTGGTCGATCTTCGGAGACCCGGTGGAGAGCGGACCTGCGGCGTGCTCCGCTAAGCCGCCGCGACCTCGCGGTCCTCGAACACCGGAGCGTCGAGCGGGGCCGGGGCGGCCTTGCCGAGGATCATGTCGGCCGCTTTCTCGGCGATCATCATGGTCGGCGCGTTGGTGTTGCCGCCGACCAGGGTGGGCATCACCGAGGCGTCGATGACCCTGAGGCCCGCCAGCGCCTGCACCTTCAGTTGCGCGTCGACCACCGCCATCGCATCGCCGGCGCGGCCCATGCGGCAGGTGCCGACCGGGTGGTAGATCGTCTCGGCGGTGCGGCGGATCCAGGCGTCGAGGTCGGCGTCGGTCTTCACCTCGGCCCCGGGGGCTTCCTCGTGGCCGGCGATCGCCTTCAGCGCGGTCTGACCGGCGAGCTCGCGGGTCATCTTGGCGCCTTCGCGCAGCGCTCGGCGGTCTTCCTCGGTGGCCAGGTAGTTGGCGAAGATGGCGGGATCGGCGAACGGGTCGGCGCTGGCGAGGCCCACGCGGCCGCGGCTCTCGGGCCGCAGCTGGCAGACGTGCACCGAGAAGCCGTCCTTCGGCACGCTCTGCTTGCCGTGGTCTTTCATGATGGCCAGCACGCAGTGCAGCTGCAGGTCGGGCCGATCGAGGTCGGGGCGCGACTTCAGGAAGGCGCCGGCCTCCAGGAAGTTCTGCCGCCCGAAGCCCTGGCCGAAGAACACGTAGGCCATGCCGGTGGTCAGCCGGTTGAGGCCGGTCGAGTAGGAGTAGGCGGTCTTGGTGTTCGGCGTGTCCCACGAGAGGATGACGTCGAGGTGGTCCTGCAGGTTCTCGCCGACGCCTTTCAGCTCGTGGACGGGCGTGACGCCGACCGCCTTCAGCTTGTCCGGATCGCCGATGCCTGAGAGCTGCAGGATCTGCGGGCTCTGCACCGCGCCGGCGCTGAGCAGCACCTCGGCGTTTGCGTGGACCTGGCGGGTCTGGCCGTCCTGCACGAACTCGACGCCGACCGCGCGGCCGCGCTCGACGAGGATGCGCGTCGTGCGCGCGCCGACCTCGACGGTGAGGTTGGTGCGGCTGCCGAGGATCGGCTTCAGGTAGGCGGCCGACGAGCTCCAGCGGCGGCCGTTCTTGATGGTCAGCTGGTAGGGGCCGAAGCCCTCCTGCTGGAAGCCGTTGAAATCGTTGGTGCGCTTGTAGCCGGCCTGCACGCCGGCCTCGATGAAGGCGCTGTAGACCGGGTTCTTGGACGACGCCTTGGAGACGTGCAGCGGGCCGCCGGCGCCATGCCAGGCGTCCGCGCCGCCCTCGAAGTCCTCGTTGCGCTTGAAGTACGGCAGCACGTCGGAATAGCCCCAGCCGTCGAGGCCCATCTGGCGCCAGGTGTCGTAGTCGCGGGCGTGGCCGCGGATGTAGATCATGCCGTTGATCGACGACGAGCCGCCGAGCCCGCGGCCGCGGGGCCACCAGAGCTTGCGGTTCTCCAGGTTGGGCTCCGGCTCGGTCCAGAAGCCCCAGTTGTAGTCGCCCTTCTGGCTGATCAGCCCGCCGACCCCGGCCGGCATGCGCACCATCAGCGAATTGTCCTTCGGCCCGGCTTCCAGCAGCAGGACCTTGGTGGTCCCGTCGGCGGTGAGGCGGTTGGCCAGCACGCAGCCGGCCGAGCCGGCTCCGATGATGATGTAGTCGTAGCGGCCGTCGGCCATGAAGCCTCTCCGAAAGTGACGAGCGCGTCACCTTTAGCGCACGCCGCGCAGGCGAGGGAAGGCGGCTTGTCGCGGGCGTGGTCGGTGGCGCGGATTGGCGTTCCCGCTTGACGACGATTCAACCAAGTCGTTACTTGTGGTGCTGAGGCGCCCAGCGCCACTGGTCTTTGCCATCGTGAATCCCGATCGAGCGCCATCCCGGCCGCGCTCGATCGCGAACCAAAGGTAGGTCCTCCCGAAGCTCGAGGGCCCCCTCCACCCCCGCGCTGCGCGCGGCGGTCCCCCTCTCCCCCGTCGTCTTCGCGACGGGGCAGGAAAGATAACAGCGGCGCCGCAGGCGGGTGGTGGAGGGGGCGCACGGCAGCCGTCAGTGCGCTTCGACAAAAGGGCGCCTGACCTCAACGCACTCCAGAGACGGGCCCCCCCGACCGTAAACTACGGTGAATCTACGGACTCAGCGCCCCTTCCACTGCGGCGGACGGCGCTGGGCGAAGGCCAGCGGGCCCTCCTTGAAGTCCTCCGAGCCGTAGAGGGCGGCGACCGCGTCGTATTTGTTCTGGCCCCTGAGCGCCGCTTCCAGCGACGGCTCGTCGAGGCCCCGCATCACCGCTTCCTTCGAGGCGCGGATCGACATCGGGCTGCACTCGCCGATCAGGTCGGCCCAGCGCTTGGCGGCGTTCATCAGCTCGCCGGGCGCCACCACCTCGTTGACGAAGCCGAGCGCCAGGCCCTCCTGCGCGGAGACGCGGCGGGCGGTGAGGATCATGCCCATGGCGCGCTTCAGGCCGATCTGGCGCGGCAGCCGGTGCAGGCCGCCGGCCAGCGCCGCCAGGCCGACGCGCGGCTCCGGCAGCGCGAAGATCGCGTTCTCCGAGGCGATGATCAGGTCGCAGGCGAGCGCGATCTCGAAGCCGCCGCCCATGGCGACGCCGTTCACCGCGGCGATCACCGGCTTGGTCAGGTCGAAGCGGCTGGTCAGGCCCGCGAAGCCGGAGCGCGGCGAGCCCAGCTTGCCGCCGCTCGCCTGGTGCTTCAGGTCGTTGCCGGCGGAGAAGGCCCGCTCGCCCGCGCCGGTGACGATCGCCACCCACTGGCTCGCATCGGCCGCGAAGTCGTTGAACACCGCGTCGAGCTCGAAGTGGGCGTCGGAGTGCAGGGCGTTCATCACCTCCGGCCGGTTCAGGGTGACGGTGGTGATCGGCCCGTCTTTCTCGACGACGACGTACTGGTAGGCCATGGCGCGCTCCCGCTTCGATGTTGCGGAAGATCGTGCGCCCTTGACGCTGTGGCAGGCAATGCCCGCGCCGAAGCTCTGCGCGGCTAGGGGATGCCCTGCGCGTGGTCCCGCGGGTTCGGCGCGACGTAGACCTTGACCTTGCGGTTCAGCACGCCGGGCGGCGCCAGCGTCGAGAGGTCGTAGTAGACGTTGTTCCCGTCGAACTTGATGGCGAACTGCTTGTCGCCGACTTTGAAGAGCACGGTGTCATTCTCGAAGACGTTGACGCGCTTGGTGGTGGGCTTGATCACGATCATCTTGTCGGCCGCCTCCGGCGTCGACACGTGCGGCGCCAGACCCGGCTTGCCCGCGGCCGCCGTGGCGAGGCCCAGCGCGAAGAGCGCCGCCAACCAGAGCCCGTGCTTCATCGTTCCCTCCATCCGGACGTGAGAGGCGGCCCTGGCGGGCGGCCGCGGCGGCAATCAAGCTGGGCCGTCGCGCTTATCGCGGCCCTACGCAAGGCCTATATCCGACACAAACGGGAGACCATCGATGACCGCGCTCGACGCCGCCGGGCCGAACGCCGCCCAGATCGCCTACTGGAACGAGAACGGCGGCCCGAACTGGGTGGCCATGCAGGACGAGCTCGACCGCGAGCTGGAGCCGCTGGGGCTGGCCGCGATGGCGGCGCTGGCCCCGCGCGCCGGCGAGCGGCTGGTCGACATCGGCTGCGGCTGCGGGACGACGACGCGGGAGCTGGCGCGGCGCGTCGGGCCGGAAGGCGGCGTGCTCGGCGTCGACATCTCCGCGCCGATGCTGGCCGTGGCGCGCGAGCGGGCGGCGGCCGCTGGGCTGACGCAGGCGCACTTCATCCAGGCCGACGCGCAGGTCTACGCGTTCGAGCCGGTCGACGGCGCGTTCTCGCGGTTCGGCGTGATGTTCTTCGAGAACCCGACGGCGGCGTTCGCCAACATCCGGCGGGGCCTGCGGCCCGGGGGCCGGGTCGGGTTCGTCTGCTGGCGGCCGCTGGCGCTGAACCCCTGGATGACGACGCCGATGCAGGCGGTGCTGCCGCTGCTGCCGGCCCCGCCGCCGGCGCCGGTCCCGGGCGCGCCGGGGCCGTTCGCCTTCGACGACCGCGATCGGCTGTTCGAGATCCTGAAGGGCGCCGGCTTCCTCGACATCTCGATCGAGCCGCACGATGCACGGGTGAACTGGGGCGACCTCGACACGTCGGTGCGCATGGGCATGCGGCTTGGACCTGTCGCCGGACTGGTCCGCGAGCATCCGCACCTGAAGGACGCCATGGCCGACGCCATCCGCGTCGCGCTCATCCCTTACGCCGGCGAAGGCGGCGTGCAGCTCGGCTCCGCAAGCTGGATCGTGCTGGCGAAGTAACCCGCGGACGCCTCAGGACGCGCGCGTCGCGTCGGGCAGGCCCAGGATGCGCTTCGAGATGATGTTGTTCTGGATCTCGTGGGAGCCTGAGTAGATCGAGGCGGCCTTGCCCGACAGCCAGCCGCGGATCGCGGTCAGCTCGTCCTCGGTGTAGTCGGTCCCCTCCCAGCCGAGCCCCTGCGCGCCCATGGCCTCGACCAGCAGCTCGGCGCGGTCCTGCGCCGCCTTGGCGTTGGCGTTCTTGAGGATCGAGCTGGCGGCGCTGGGGCCGGCGTTGCCCTTGGTCTCCAGGGCCACGCGCCGATTGGTGAGCTGCACCGCGCGCTGCTCGATGGCGTTGGCCGCGATCCGCATTCTGAGGTCGCTGTCCGCGAGGCGTCCGTCCGCGTCCTCGCCGACATACTGCTTGGCCACCACGCCCAGCTCCGGCTCGCGGACCCCGGTCCTGCCGCCCGGCGAGCGCTCGTATTGCAAGAGGCGCTTGGCGATGCTCCAGCCGCCGTTCAGCCGGCCGATCAGGTTCTCCTTCGGCACCTCGACGTTGGTGAAGAAGGTCTCGCAGAATGGGGAATGGCCGGCGATCAGCTGGATCGGCCGCACCTCGACGCCGGGCTGGCGCATCGAGAAGACGACGAACGAGATGCCTTCCTGCTTCCTGGTGGTGTCGGTGCGCACCAGGCAGAAGATCATGTCGGCGTACTGCGCGCCTGAGGTCCAGATCTTCTGGCCGTTGACCAGGAAGTGGTCGCCCTTGTCCTCGGCGCGGGTCTGCAGGGAGGCGAGGTCGGAGCCGGAGCCGGGCTCGGAGTAGCCCTGGCACCACCAGACTTTCCCGGCCACGATGTCGGGGATGTAGCGCTGCTTCTGCTCCTCCGTGCCGTATTCGAGCAGCGTCGGGCCGAAGAGGCTGGTCCCCATGCCGCCGATCGGATTGAGCGCGCCGATCCGCGCCATCTCCCCAAGCAGCACGCGGGCCTGCTCGACCGTAAGGCCGCCGCCGCCCAGCGCGGTCGGCCAGGTCGGCGTCGACCAGCCCTTCGCCGCCATGCGCTCGCGCCAGAGCTCCTGGTCGGACGAGGGCGTGGCCTGGCCATAGGGCGCGATCGGCTCGTCGACGCGCCCGGCCAGCGACTTGGGGAAGTTGGCTTCGAGCCAGGCCCGCGCCTCGTCGCGAAACGTGCTCAGCTCCTGGGTCTCTTGCATGGCGTCCTCCTGTCGGGCGTCCCCGTCGGGTGTTCTCTGGGCGCTCTTGCGGCGCTCTTTCGCGGATGTTCGCAGCGTCGGGCGGGCGACGCCAGCGTTAGAGCGCCTTCAGGTCCGCCTTGAAGCGCTGCCAGTTGCGCACGTAGCTCATCGCGCCCATGCCCATGCGGGCGGCGTGCTCGGGGGAGAGCTCGCGGGCCACCCTGGCGGGCGAGCCGAGGATCATCGTCCCGTCCGGAAACTCCTTGCCCTCGGTGATCAGCGCGCCTGCGCCGACGAGGCAGTTCTTCCCGATCTTCGCCCCGTTCAGCACCACAGCGCCGATGCCGATCAAGGAGCCGTCGCCGATCGTGCATCCGTGCAGCATCACCATGTGGCCAACTGTCACGTTCGCGCCGATGGTCAGCGGGGAGCCGAGGTCGGTGTGCAGTACAGAATTGTCCTGCACGTTGGAATTCTCGCCGATAGTGATCGGGTCGTTGTCGCCGCGCAGCACCGCGCCGAACCAGACGCTGGCGTTCTTCTTCAGAATTACATTACCGGCCACCACCGCATTCGGCGCTATCCAGTATTCGCCGTCCGGCGGGAACGTCGGCTCACGATCTCCCAATCTATAGGCAGTCATCCGCATACACCCTATTCTGAAAAAGCCCGCTTGCTTAACGGGTCATAAAGCACGTTAGGATTACTGTAGTTCGGCGATTCGAGGGGGCGAAAGTCCCCTTGGGCGTCCCGCCGCGGGGACGTTCTCCGCGGCTTGCTCCGGAACGGAGAGCCGGGTGGCGCTTGTGCATTCGGGGCGGAGCTCGATCCGCCCTCCGTGTCGTCCTCAGGACCGCCCCGCGGACCCGTCCGCGCTTTCACTCTCAGCCAGCCGAACCCAGGGCGAGCCGATGCGGCCTCGCCCTTTTTCTTGATCTCATGCGGAGCCTGCCCATGACCAAGCGCGCCCTGAAGCGGATGAGCCGCGAAGCCACGTTCGACGCCGCCCAGTTCGAGGACGACGGCAAGGTGCGCCGTCTGCCGATCGCCCGCGGCTGGAGCCCGGTCGCCCTGGAGGCCGATCGAGAGCAGGGCTACCTGAAGACGATAAAGCCCAAATCCGTCGGGCAGGCGCGCCTGATCGAGGCGATCGGGGCCAAGGCGCTGGTGCTGGCGCTGGGTCCGGCCGGCACCGGCAAGACCTATCTCGCCATCGCCAAGGCGGTGGAGGCGCTGGAGAGCGGCCGCGTCGCGCGCATCGTGCTGTCGCGCCCGGCGGTGGAGGCCGGCGAGTCGATCGGCTTCCTGCCGGGCGAGATGGAGGACAAGCTCGCCCCGTACCTCAGGCCCCTCTACGACGCGCTCTCCGATCGGCTCTCGATGAAGCGGGTGCGCGCGCTGATGGCCGAGGGCGCCATCGAGATCGCCCCGGTCGGCTTCATGCGCGGCCGCACGCTGAACAACGCCTTCGTGGTGATCGACGAGGCGCAGAACTGCACCTACGTGCAGCTGAAGATGCTGCTGACCCGGCTCGGCTGGTCCTCGACCATGGTGATCACCGGCGATCCCAACCAGTCCGACCTGCTGCCCGAGCTCTCCGGCCTGGCGGGCGTGGCGGCGAAGCTGGAAGCGGTGGGCAACGTCGCGGTGGTGCGGCTGGCGGACGCGGACATCGTGCGGCACCCGCTGGTTGGGGAAATGCTGGCGGTGCTCTGATCCCTCCCCCTTGTGGGGAGGGAGGCTCGCGAAGCGAGCCGGGTAGGGGCGTCTAGGGGGACCGCAGGTCGCCTGGTGTTTGGCGTGCGTTGACGCGTCAGACATCCCCACCCGGCGGCTTCGCCGCCACCCTCCCCATGAGGGGAGGGATAGGCTCGGCGCCTAAACCGGCCGGGCCCCCGCGACGGTCGTGCGGTGCATGATGCGCTGGTGGCCGTCGTACCCGCCGGTGGCGTTGTGCATGGCGCGGCGGTTGTCCCACATTGTCAGCATGCCCGCCGACCACTTGTGCCGGTAGACGAAGGCGTCGGCCAGCATGTGCTTGTAGAGGAACGCCAGCAGCGCAGTGCTCTCGGGCTCGGCGAAGCCCTCGATCCCCAGCGTGTAGGTGGGGTTGATGAAGAGCGCGCGGCGGCCGTCGTCCAGCGTGCGGACCAGCGGGTGGACCTCGGTCTTGTCCGCCTCCGGGCTCCAGAGGATCTTCATGCTCCGCTGGTTCTCGTCGTTGGCGAAGAAGCCGTCCGGGCCGTAGGGCCGCGCGGCCGAGTGGATGGTCTTCAGCGGCGCCAACAGCTGGCGGAACGACGGGCTCAGCGCCTCGTAGGCGGCGACGCCGTCGGCGTAGAGCGTGTCGCCGCCCACCGGCGGCACCACCTTGGCGTGGAGGATGGTGGCCGCGGGCGGCGTCGTCTGGAAGCTCCAGTCCGAGTGCCAGCCGCCGCCGAACACGCTGGCCTTCTCGTCCGGGTCGCGGCGCACTTCGAGGATGTGCGGGCGGTCGGCCAGCGGCGCGACGTAGGGGTCCCAGCCGAACGGGCCCAGCTGCAGCGTGAACGCCTCCAGCTGGTCGTGGTCGAGCGGCTGGTCCGGGAACCAGAGCACCCCGTGCTCCAGGAAGGCGGCCTTCACCGCGGCCAGCGTCTCAGGCGGCAATGGGCGCGAGAGGTCGAGCCCGGTGACGCCCGCGCCGAATCCGCTCTCGTTGGGCGTGATGGTCAGCCGCTGGCCGGCGTCCGCGATCGTCATGGCGAGCGAGGCTATGCCGTGCCGGCGCCGAAGGCCAGCGGCTCACCCGGAGATCGCGAAGCCGCCGTCGACCGCCAGCGACGAGCCGGTGACGAAGTCGGACGCGGGGCTCGCCAGGAACACCGCCGGGCCTTCGAAGTCCTCGGGCTCGCCCCAGCGTCCGGCGGGCGTGCGGGAGACGATGTTGTCGCTGAAGCTCTGCGAGTCCTTGGCGCCGGCGGTCATCTCGGTGGTGATCCAGCCGGGCAGGATGACGTTGACCTGGATGTTGTGGCGCGCCCAGGCGGCGGCCTGCGACTTGGTCAGCTGCACCAGCCCGCCCTTGGCGGCCGAGTAGGCCGGCTGAAACGGGCCGCCGAAGATCGAATACATCGAGCCGATGTTGATGATCTTGCCGCCGCCCTGCGCCCTCATGATCGGGTGCGCGGCCTGCGAGGCGACCATCGCGGCGGTGAGGTTGGTCTGCAGCACCGCGCTCCAGTCCTCGAGGCTGATCGCCTGCGGCAGGCCGCCCCGGGCGATGCCGGCGTTGTTGACCAGGACGTCGAGCCGGCCGAGGCGGTCCTTCGTGGTCTCGACCATCGCCCGGCAGGCGGCCGGATCAGCGACGTCGACCTCGAGCGCCTCGGCCTTGGCGCCCAGCGCGGTCAGCTCGGCGACAGCCGCCGCGGTCTTCGCCTGGTTGCGGGCGGCGATCATGATCGCGGCGCCGGCCTTCGCCATCCCGCGCGCCATGCCCAGGCCGATGCCGCCGTTGCCGCCGGTCACCAGGGCGACGCGGCCGGTCAGGTCGAACGGATTGGCGGCCATGTGTCAGGTCCCCATGCGTCGTTGGGCCAGCGCGGCGACTGTGGAGGTCCCGATCGGGCCCTCCTCATCGTAGAGCCAGCACTCGCCGATCGCGACGCCCTGGCTCGCGCCGTGGTTCTTCACCTCGAAGCCGATCCACTTCGTCGCCGGCAGCTTGTGCAGGTAGAGGGTGATGTCGCTGTTGATCCAGCTGAGCCCCTTGTCGCCGGAGTTGGCGAACGGGCTGGCGAAATCGGCGGCCAGCGCCACGCGCACGAACGGCGTCATCGGCTCGCCGCCAACGCACTCGCGCACCTCGCTCATCCAGAGCCGCTTGCTCGGCGTGTAGACGCCGAAGTCGCCCTCGATGCGGCGCGTCGCCCACATGCCGCCCATGCCGTTGCGGCCGTTCTCGGGCGGCGCGATGGCGTCGGGCTTGGGGACCTCCCAGTTCGGCGGCGTCCAGACGTTCTCGTCCGGGTTCTCGGTCTGGCGCAGGAACTGGCAGGTCGCGCGCGCCATGCTGACGCCGCCGACCAGGTATTCCGCGTCGATCACCTTGATCCGCCGGCCCTCGCGGATCGGCGTCACGGTGACCTCCGCCGCGGAGAGATCCGGCAGCCGGTACATGTCGATGGTGAACCTGGCCGGCATCAGGTCGGGCTCGCCGTGCTCCTGCTCGATCCGGTGCGCCAGCAGGCCGGCGACCACGCGGCCGTGCAGCGAGGTCGGGCTCCAGGGCCCGCGGCTCATCGGGGTGGGTTGGTAGAGCGCGCCGTCGCGCGTGAAGAAGGGCTCGTTGCTCATCGAGCTCGAGCCTATGGCGGATTCTGC
Source organism: Caulobacteraceae bacterium (assembly GCA_035553015.1). GTDB lineage: Bacteria > Pseudomonadota > Alphaproteobacteria > Caulobacterales > Caulobacteraceae > Acaudatibacter. The sequence continues at coordinate 12,070 of DATNEH010000075.1, forward strand.
CGCCCTGCGCCAAGGGCGCCGCGAGGTCACGGCTCGACGGCGGCGAAGCTTGGCGTACTAATGGCCCCAAGAGTCTCGAGAAGACGCCGGTCCACCGGCGCTTGCGATAGGGAATGGGAGACGGCGGAATGGGGCGCAGCATTGCGATGCGCGGCGTTTGGGGCGGCCTCGCCGCGCTTGCCGCCGTGGTCGGGCTTTGGGGCTGCCAGCAGAAGGCGCCGGGGTCGGTCGACGGCGCGCGGCTCGTGGCCGCCGACAGCGACAGCAACAATTGGCTGACCTACGGGCGCACCTACTCCGAACAGCGCTTCAGCCCGCTCACCGACGTGAACACCGGCAACGTCGGCCAGCTGGGCCTCGCCTGGCACGCGCAATTCGACACCGAACGCGGCCAGGAGGCGACCCCGCTGGTGGTCGACGGCACGCTCTACACGACGACGACCTGGTCGAAGGTCTATGCGTTCGACGCGGCGACCGGAAAGCCGAAGTGGTCGTTCGACCCCAAGGTTCCCGGCGAGGACGGCTTCAAGGCCTGCTGCGACGTGGTCAACCGCGGTGTCGCGGTGTGGAAGGGCAAGGTCTACGTCGGCACCATCGCCGGCCAGTTGATCGCCCTCGATGCGGCCACCGGCAAGCCGGTCTGGACCGTGCAGGTCACCGACCCGAAGCTGCCCTACACGATCACCGGCGCGCCGCGGGTGGCCAACGGCAAGGTGCTGATCGGCGAGGGCGGCGCCGAATACGGCGTGCGCGGCTATCTCTCGGCCTACGACGCCGAAACCGGCAAGCTCGACTGGCGCTTCTACACGACGCCCAATCCGGCCAAGCAGGCCGACGGGGCGGCCTCCGACGACGTGCTGGCCAGCAAGGCGGCCGGCACCTGGGGCGGCGGCGTGCCGAAGAGCGGCGGCGGCGGCACGGTCTGGGACGCGATCGTCTACGATCCGGACCTCAACCTCATCTACTTCGGCACCGGCAACGGCACGCCGTGGGCGCCGGTCGTCCGCTCCGACGGCAAGACCGACAACCTGTTCCTCTCGTCGATCATCGCGGTGAACGCCGACACCGGGAAGTATGTCTGGCACTACCAGAACACCCCGGACGACGCCTGGGACTATGACTCGGACCAGCCGATCATGCTGGCCGACCTGACAATCGCAGGCGCGCCGCACAAGGTGCTGATGCAGGCCAACAAGAACGGCTTCTTCTATGTGATCGACCGCACCAACGGGAAGCTGCTGAGCGCCAACAGCTATCTGCCGCCGGGCGCGGTCAGCTGGGCCAAGTCGGTGGACGTCGCGACCGGCCGGCCGGTCGAGAATCCGGGCGCGCGCTATGGCACGAACCTCACCATCGTCTCGCCGGCGCCCTACGGCGCCCACAACTGGCAGCCCACGGCCTTCGACCCGCAGGAGGGGCTCGTCTTCATCCCGGCGATGCAGTCGGGCTACGCCTACGGCCTCGACCCGCACTACAAGTTCAAGGACGGCGGCTGGAACCTCGGCCTCAACTACGACTTCGGCGCGCTGCCGGACGACAAGGCCCAGCGCGCGGCGATGAAGGCGACGCTGAAGGGCTCGCTGATCGCCTGGGACCCGGTGGCCGGCAAGGCGCGCTGGACGGCGCCACTGCCTGTCTTCTGGAACGGCGGCGTGCTGGCGACCGCCGGCGGTCTGGTCTTCCAGGGCAACGGCGACGGCAAGTTCGTCGCCTACGACGCCAAGACCGGCAAGCAGCTCTGGAGCTCCGACGCCGGCGTCGGCATCACCGCCGCGCCGATGACGTACAAGGTGGGGAACACCCAGTACGTCGCCATCATGGTCGGCTACGGCGGCGCCGCGCCGCTGGCCGCGCACTTCGCGCTGCCGGACCGGCCGCGCATGCCCGGGCGCCTGCTGGTGTTCAAGCTCGGCGGCACGGACCGGGCCCCCGCCTATCCCGCCCCGCAGCGGCTGACCATCAACCTCACCGGCGTCACCTCGACCGGCGATCCGAAGGCGGGCTTCTCGCTCTTCAACGCCAACTGCTCGACCTGCCACGGGCCGAACGTCTCCGGCCGCTACCTGCCCGACCTGAAGACCTCGCCGATGATCCTCACCCAGAGCGACTTCGCCTCGGTGGTGCTGGGCGGGGCGCGCAAATCGAACGGCATGGCCAGCTTCGCCAAGTACCTCGACGCCGGCCAGGTGGAGAACATCCGCGCCTACATCCTGCAGGAGTCGCGCACGGCGCAGGCGAAGGGGCTGTAGCGGTACGGCTGCTGTTCGCCGTCCATCGGGAACCCTTCCATTGGAGCGCGAAGTGACGCGTCGGTGCGCCGACTGTTTCGAGGTGTTCATGTTTTGTTCTTGACGATTCAGGTTCCTGGAGTTACCGGCGGTGATGGCGCGGGCGTCGTCCGCCGTCCTCCGGTCCCCCAGGAACCAGTCCTTGAGCCATTCCGAGAACCGACAGCCGCCTCTCGACGAATACGCGACGGAAGCCTCTAGGCCCGCCGCGCGAGATCACTTCGTCGAGCGCTTCCGCCTTGCGCAGGCTTTGCTGAAAGCCGGCATCTCCGGCGCTCAGGTTCGGCGATTGGTGCGCAGCCCGACGTTGGAGCTGCTCCTGAAATACAGCCCAGACCAACCGCGCGTTCCCGCCGGTAGCGGACGGACCAGCGGTCAATGGACGACTGGTGCGACGACCGGCCAACCGAGCGGATCGGCGCCTGGCCGTCAGCGGCCCGGATCGAAGCACCCCGTGGCCGCCAAACCCGAGCGTTATGGCCGACCCAAATCAAAAGCGAACCCGCGGCCCTCGGCTGTCCCGATT
>DATNEH010000076.1:0-5928 GCA_035553015.1 Caulobacteraceae bacterium
AAGGAACAGGCCGCGCATGTCGGCACGGTGCTGATCCACGACATGATCGTGAAAGCCGATCTGTCGAAGCGGCCCTTCCACTGCGTCGGCGACAGCGGCGACGAATACATCGCCGACGCCATCGCCATCTGCACCGGCGCCGAGGCGCGCTGGCTCGGCATTCCGGGCGAGACCATCTATCGCGGCTTCGGCGTCTCGGCTTGCGCCACCTGCGACGGCTTCTTCTACCGTGGCAAGGAGGTGGTGGTGGTCGGTGGCGGCAACACCGCGGTCGAGGAGGCGCTGTTTCTGACCAATTTCGCCGCCAAGGTGACGCTGGTGCACCGCCGCGACGAGCTGCGCTCCGAGCGCATCCTGCAGGAACGCCTCTTCGCCAACCCGAAGATCGAGGTGATCTGGGACCATGCGGTCGACGAGGTGCTGGGGACCACCGAGCCGCTGGGCGTCACCGGCGTGCGGCTGAAGCACGTGCGCTCGCACAAGACCCAGGACCTGGCCTGCGACGGCGTTTTCGTGGCGATCGGGCATGCGCCGTCGTCAGAGCTGTTCAAGGGCCAGCTGAAGATGGACGCCTCGGGCTATCTGCACGTGAAGGCGGGCACGCCGTGCACCGAGATCGAGGGCGTCTATGCGGCCGGCGACGTCACCGACGACGTCTACCGGCAGGCGGTGACCGCGGCCGGGATGGGCTGCATGGCGGCGCTGGAGGCGGTGCGGTTCCTCGCCGAGAAGGACCACGAGGCGGCGCACAAGCCGCTGTCGCACCACGAAGCCGAGAAGATCGGGGTTTGGTAAGGGCCGCCACGCCGGGCGACCACGCGGCGATCCACGCGGTGGAGGCGGCCGCGTTCGGCCAAGAGGACGAGGCGCTGATGGTGGAGGCCGCGCGCGCCGAGGGCGCGGCGCTGGCCGAGCTCGTCGAGGCGCGCGACGGGCGGATCGTCGGCCACATCTTGTTCAACCGGATGACCTGCGATCCGCCGCGGCTGATCGCGGGGCTGGCGCCGGTGGCCGTCGATCCGGCGTACCAGAACCAGGGGATCGGCGATGCGCTCTGCCGCGCCGGCATCGAGGCGGTGCAGGCGCTGGGCGCGGAGGCGGTGGTGGTGCTCGGCCACCCGGCCTACTACCCGCGCTTCGGCTTCTCCCCCGCGCTGACCGCGCCGCTCACCTCGCCCTACGCCGGCCGCGCGGCGTTCATGGGCCTGGAACTGAGCCCCGGCGCGCTGACCCCACCCCTGAAGATCGACTACCCGGCGGCGTTCGGGTGACCACATCCGCTCCTCCACCGTCCCGTAGACGATGGTGGAGGAGCAAGATCAGGTGCGCGTGAACCCGTCCGCGCTCCAGGCTTCGCTGCCGACGCCGTGGTGGACGGTGAAGAGGCCGGCTGGGTCGTAGCGGCGCTTCACCCGCAGCAGGCGCGGGTAGTTGGGGCCCCAGAAGGCGCGCTGCCAGTCGTCCTGGAAGTAGTCGGTCTCGTTGACGTAGGACCCGGCCTGCGGCGCGCAGGCCTTCAGCGCCTTCATTGCGGCGTGCACCCGGTTGGCGCGCACATGCGCGTTGGGATCGACCGTCGCGCCGGCGAACAGCGACGGGCCGCCGTCGGCGATGATGGCGAGCGCGAAGGCGGAGAGCGCGTCCGGGTTGGTGGCGGTGTCGCGGCTGGCGGCGATCGCCTCCGGCGGTGCGCCGGCGAGGCCCTTGTTGAAGTGGAACGAGACGCTCCAGTGGCGGCTGGCGTTGAACCAGGCGTCGACCAGCTTGGCCTGGTTCGCGGGCTCCAGCAGCGAGGCCGGCAGCCAGGTCGAGGTGTAGGCGTGCCAGAAGACGCCGACCTGGTCGCCGTCGCCGCCCCACCAGAAGTCGTTCGGCGCCGCCTCGGGGCGGGTGTCGGGCCGGATCGCGCCTGGGACCTGCTTCATGAAGCTGGCGTCCCAGAACTTGCGCGCCGGCAGCGCGGCGGCGATGAACTGGTTCTGGCCCTCGTAGTCGGCCGGGCTGGCGTTGGCGAAGTCGACCAGTGGCTGGAAAGCGGCGCGCGCCTCGGCCTGCGGCAGGCCTTGGAACACCATCGAGATGCCGAGCCGATTGTCCGTGGTCGCGCGAACCTGCTCGCCGAAGTGCGGATTGATCAGGCCCGCCCGGGCCAGCTCCACGAACCGCGCCAACAGGCGGCGGAAGGCGGCGTCCGACTTGGCGTGGATGGTTAGGTTGATCACGCCGAAGTTCTCCGGCAGCGGGTGGGTGGCGAGCGTCAGCCGGGTGACCGCGCCGAACGTGCCGCCGCCGCCGCCCTTCAGCGCCCAGTAGAGGTCGGGATCCTGCACGTGGTTGACCACTCGCACCTTGCCGTCGGCGGTCACCATCTCGGCCTCGAGGAGGCTGGCGCCGGCCGTGCCGAAGCCCTTGGAGAAGCTGCCGAAGCCGCCGCCCTGGACGAGGCCCGCGACGCCCACGGTGGTGCAGCCGCCGCCCTGCACGTAGCGGCCGCCGTCGACGGTCACCGCGCGATAGGCGTGCATCCACATCGCGCCCGCGCCGCAGGAGACGGCCGGGACCGGCGCGGCGTTGGAGCCGGCCGGCGTGAAGGCGTCGTGCGTCGTGACGTCGTCCATGTGGCGCGTCCAGATCAGCAGCGAATCGGGCGCATTGGAGCCGCCGAGATAGCTGTGGCCGCGGCCCTTGATCACCAGGCGCAGGTTGTGGGCGGCGGCGAAGCGGACGGCGGCGGCGACGTCGGGCGTGCTGCGCGCATCGACCATGTAGGCGCTCGGCTGCGAGCGCCAGGCGTCCAGCCAGCCGGAGCTTTCGGTCAGCGCCGGGTTGTCGGCGACGAAGAACGGGTTGGCGAGCTGCCTGGCGCCGTCCGGTCCGGTGAGGTCCGGGTGCGGCACGTGGCCGAGCCGGCCGCCCACGGCCTGGCTCAGCTGGGCCCAGTCGGCGTCCGACGGCCAGCCCGGCGCGCCGGGGCGGACACGAGAGACGGCCCCGGAAGCGGCCTGCGCCGGCTCGGAGCCGAAGGCGGATGCGGCGGCCATGGCGAGGCTGGCGCCGAGAAGTTGGCGACGTTGCATTGTACGCTTGCTCCAGGGTGCAAACGGCGTGATCGGTTGACGTTGAGCGAGCATGACGGACCGAGCGGACGAAAATCCAGGGCCCTGGGCCGACCGGCGGCCGGCCGGTGACGGCTTGGCCCGCCGCGGGACGAGCGGCGCGGCCTCAGGGACGAGCGGCGCAGCCTCAGGGACGAGCGGCTTGGGGACGAGCGGCTTGGGGACGAGCGGCTCTAGGACACGCGGCTCGGGGATGCGCGGCTTTCGGCTGACCGTGGGCGCCTGGGCGCTGGCGGTCGCGCTGACGGGGCTCGTCACCTTCGTCAACGTGATGACGATCCTCGACGACGACCGCCATCGCGGGGTCCACACGCCGCTGGCGCTGCCGCTGACCCTGGAGATCACCAGCGCGATCGCCGCGCTGGCCTCGCTGTTCATCGTGGTCGTCGCGCTCAGGATCGCGCCGCCGGGCCGCGGACCCTGGTGGCGGACCCTCGCGGTGCACGCGCTCGGCACGCTGGCGTTCTCCCTCACCCACGTGACGCTGATGACGCTGCTGCGGATCGCCATCTTCGCTGCGTCGGGCCACCACTACGAGTTCTCGCTCAGCGAGCTGCCGTACGAGTACCGCAAGGACCTGCTCTCCTACCTGGTGATCGGCGGCATTTTCTGGCTGGTGGAGCGCGAACGCGAGCGCCAGCGAGCGGCCGCGGCGGGTGAGCCAGAGCGGGAGCTTGCCGCCGGGCAGGCAGGCGCGGCCGGGGTGGCAGGCGCGGCCGGGCCGGCCACGTTCGACATCCGCGACGGCGCCTCGATCCTGCGCGTGCCGGTGGGCGAGATCCTCGCCGCGCAGGCGGCCGGCAACTACGTCGAGTTCGCGCTGGAGGATGGCCGCCGCCCGCTGATGCGCGCCTCGATGGCCGCGGTGGAGATCGCGCTGGCGCCGCACGGCTTCGTGCGCACGCATCGCTCCTGGCTGGTGAACGCCGCCCGCGTGCGCGCGCTGACCGCCGCCGGCTCCGGCGACTTCCGCCTCGACCTCGGCTGCGGCCTCACCGCGCCGCTGTCGCGCCGCTATCCGGCGGCGCTGGCGCGGCTGAAAGGCGAACGCTAGCAGCTCACTCGGCCGCCGGCGCGGTCCAGATGGCCTTGGTGAAGAGCAGGGCCAGGCCCTTGCGCAGCATGTTGCGGGCGCTGGCGGAGAGGTAGTCGGCGCCCGAGAACACCACCGCGCAGCCGGCCGCGGCCGCGTCGGCGCAGCGAGCGTCGAGCAGCGCGCGGTGGACGCCGCGGCGGCGCCACTTCGGGTCGACGGCGCTGTCCTGCAGATAGGCGTCGCCGCTCGCGAGCGACAGGATCGCCGCGCCGGCCGGCTGGCCGTCGCAGAGGCCGAGGTAGAGCGACCAGCCGGGCGCGGTCAGCCACGGCCGCATCGGCACGCGGAACTGCGTCGTGTTCCAGCCGAGGTGATAGGCGTCGGAGAAAGCCTCGAGGTCGGTCTCGTCGATGAGCCGCCGCACCTCGACCCCCGCCGAACGGCGCTGCGGCAGGTCCGCAGGGCCGGCGAAGTTGGCGTGGAAGCCGGTGTGGCGATAGCCGCGCGCGTGCAGCATCTGCAGCAGAGCGGCGCTGGGAAGACCGGGGACGATCTCGAAGGCGCCGCGCACGCCGCCTTCCGCGTACCAGTCGGCGACCTCGGCGGCGGCGTCGAGCGTCTCGTCCGTGAAGCCGAAGGCGCGGTTGAACAGGTGCTCGCCGAACGGCGGCGCCCGCGTCGCCAGCGCCTCGCCGTAGCGCCGCACGCCGGCGCCCAGCGGATTGCCGGGCCGCGCCGCCACGATCTCCACGCGGGTCGCCGTGGCGCGGCCGCAGATCGCCTGGCAGCGGCGCACGAGGTCGGCGTCGGGCAGCAGGGGTTCGCCGGTCATCGCGGCGAAGCTTCGCGGCCAACACCGCGCGTTTCAATCCCCTACTTCGTGTCCCCGCCTGCGGTGCTCATCGGGCCGTCGTCTTCGGCCGGAGGCGCGGCGCGCAGCTGGGCGTTGACGTGGGCGATCTCCTCCTTGGTGGGGACGCGGCGGCCCGCGATCACGTCGCCTGGCTGCGGCAGCTGGATGGTCTGCACAGGCGCGGCCGCCGACTGCGGCAGGATCGCCGCCACCCGCGGCGCGCCGCCGGCGGGGTTGGCGACCGCGACGCCAGCCGCGACGCCGGCAGGGGCGGCGGTCATGTCGGCGAGGTTGATCTGGCCGGCGGCCAGCGCGGCCTTGGCGGCGGCGATCGCCTCCGCCGATGGCCCGGCCATCGAGACCCGAAGCTCGCCGCCGGCGTAGCGGCCGCTGAGGATGTCCGGATCGCCGAACGGGCCAGGGTAGCGGTAGAAGATGTGCGCGCCCAGCTGGACGATCTTCACCATCTGCGGCCCCCAGCGCGGGAACACGTAGTCAGCGTGGTAGTGGGTGGCCGGGCCGATGTCCTTGGCCACGAACCCGTCCAGCGCGGCTTCCGCCACCTGCTTGGCGCGGCTCCAGAACGGTTCGATCGGCGGGCGCGCCAGCGAGCCGTCGCAGGTGAACGAGAACTGGCAGCCGATCGGCAGCTGCGAGCCCTCGTAGACCACGCCGCACACCGACTTCGGGAAATCCGGGTGCCGCAGGCGGTTAATCACCGTCTGCGCCACCGCCTGCTGGCCGGCCAGCGGCTCCAGCGCCGCCTCGTAGTAGACGGCCTGCGTCATGCAGAGCACCGCACGGTCCCGCTCGGCCCCCGAAGCGTGCAGGAAGAACGGCTTGGCGGGCGCGAACTCGGCGTCGTCGACCGGCAGCGCCGCATTGATCAGGGCGGCGTCGGCGAAGCTGAGCTTGCCGAACGG
>DATNEH010000077.1:0-10793 GCA_035553015.1 Caulobacteraceae bacterium
GGCCCTGCGCCCGCACCGTCTCCAGGTAGGCGACACGATGCGCCAGCTGGGCCGGATCGTCGCTCACGAGCGCTTCCTCTCGCGTGCGACCCCGATAATCAGCCAGCCGTGCGAGCCGAACCCGATCAGCATGGCAGCGACGAACAGCCACATCCCCCACGCCGCGTGGAAGCCGAACGAGGCGACGACCGCCGCCATCGCGATCACCAGCGCGACGGCCGTCACGCCCAGTGCGATGAAGAGGCGGCGGCGCTGAAGGGCGATGTCCATCTAGGTCCCGCTTTTACGCCGGCTCCGGCGTGTTGGGGAGCTTGAACGGCTTGGCGCGCGAGCCGTCGTAGATCGAGGGATCGGTCAGCGTGGTCGCCCCGCCCACCGGCGCGGTGGCCTGGCGGCCGATCGCCGAGCCCGGCGGCGGCGTGCGGCCGGCGCGGAACTCATCCAGGATAAGCTTCAGCGAGTCCGGGCTGAGGTCCTCGTAATAGTCGTCGTTGATCGCGGCCATCGGGGCGTTCGAGCACGCCCCCATGCACTCGACCTCTTCCCACGAGAACTTGCCGTCAGCGCTGACGTGCTCCTTCGGCCCGATCTCCTTCTTCAGCAGCTCCATCAGCGCCTCTGATCCGCAGAGCGCGCAGGGCGGCGTGCCGCACACCTGGACGTGCGCCACGCTCCCCACGGGCTCCAGCTGGAACATCGTGTAGAAGGTCGCGCACTCCAGCACCCGGATCACCGGCATGCTCAGGAGCTCGGCGACGGCGCGCAGCGACGGCTCGGTCACCCAGCCTTCCTGCTTCTGCACCAGCCACAGCACGGCGATCACCGCCGACTGCTGGCGGCCGGGCGGGAACTTCGACATCCACCACTTCGCCTTCTCGAGGCTCTCGGGCGAAAAGGCGAAGGAAGCGGGCTGCTCCTTGGCGAGGCGGCGAACGGCCATCGATTAGCTGAACCTCACCGGTCGATTTCCCCGAAGACGATGTCGAGCGAGCCCAGGATGGCGGAGACGTCGGCCAGCATGTGGCCGCGGCACATCCAGTCCAGCGCCGCCAGGTGCGGATAGCTCGGCGCGCGGATCTTGCAGCGATAGGGCCGGTTGGTCCCGTCGGCGACGAGGTAGACGCCGAACTCGCCCTTCGGCGCCTCGACGTAGGCGTAAACCTCGCCTTCGGGCACGTGATAGCCCTCGGTGAACAGCTTGAAGTGGTGGATCAGCGCTTCCATCGAGCGCTTCATCTGCCCGCGCCTGGGCGCCGAGACCTTGTGGTCGTCGGAAAGCACCAGGCCCGGCGTCTTCTTCAGCCGCTCCACGCACTGGAGGATGATCTTGGTCGACTGCCGCATCTCCTCGATGCGGCACAGATAGCGGTCGTAGCAGTCGCCGTTGAGACCGAGCGGGATCTCGAACTCCAGCTGGTCGTAGCACGCGTAGGGCTGGTTGCGGCGCAGGTCCCAGGCGACGTTGGAGCCGCGCAGCATGACGCCGGTGAAGCCCCACTCGAACGCCTGTTCCCTGGTCACCACGCCGATATCGACGTTGCGCTGCTTGAAGATGCGGTTGCCGGTCAGCAACGTCTCGATGTCGTCGAGCACCTTCGGGAAGCGCTTCGCCCAGGCCTCGATGTCGTCAACCAGCGCCGGCGGCAGGTCCTGGCGCACGCCGCCCACGCGGTAGTAGTTGGCGTGCATCCGCGCGCCCGACGCGCGCTCGTAGAACACCATCAGCTTCTCGCGCTCCTCGAAGCCCCACAGCGGCGGGGTGAGCGCGCCGACGTCCATCGCCTGCGTGGTGACGTTGAGGAGGTGGTTCAGAATACGGCCGATCTCGTCGTAGAGCACCCGGATCAGCTGCGCGCGGGCCGGCGCCTCGAGCCCCATCAGCTTCTCGATGGCGAGCACGAAGGCGTGCTCCTGGTTCATCGGGGCGACGTAGTCGAGCCGGTCGAAGTAGCCGGTGTTCTGGATGTAGGGCCGGGCCTCGATGAGCTTCTCGGTGCCGCGGTGCAGGAGGCCGATGTGCGGGTCGACGCGGTCGACGATCTCGCCGTCGAGCTCGAGCACGAGGCGCAGAACGCCGTGCGCGGCCGGGTGTTGCGGGCCAAAGTTGATGTTGAACTTGCGGACCGGCGTCTCGCCGGGCGAGTCGCTGGTGCTGACCGCCAGATGGACGTCGGTGGTCGCGAGGTCCGTGATCGGTTGCTCGATCGTCTCGTGGTCGCTCATGGCGCCTTCTCCGGCGCGAGGCGCCCAGCGCTCATCAGCACCACGATCACCGCCGCGCCCAGCAGCGCCGCCTCGATCGCCATGTTCTCGTCCCACTTCACCGAGAGCGACATCTCGGCCAGCCGGCGCGAGACCGGCAGGCCCAGCAGCCAGATCCACAGCACCGCCGAGCGGTCGGCGAGCGGATAGGCCTTGTTGATGTTGAGGCCGGTGAAGATCGCCGCCAGGCTGCCGATGATGGCGAAGGCCAGCAGCATGCCGAAATGGCCGCCGGCGACCTGCTTCGGATGCGTCAGCGTCGCCAGGATCAGGCCGACGTTGCCGAGGAAGAGCGTCGCCATCACCGTCAGGCCGTAGCCAAGGTTGGGCGCGCAGGCCCGGGTGAAACGCTTCATGCCCCCTCCCCCGAGCCACCATCGGCCTTCTCGTCGCCCGGGAGCATGTACGGATAGCCCTGGCCGGGCCGCGCGTACTCGGCGCCCTCCCATGGGGACAGGAAATCCCAGTTGCGCCACTCCACGGACTTCACCGGCTCATAGACGACCCGCTTCAGCTCATCGTCGTAGCGGACCTCGACATAGCCGGTCATCGGGAAATCCTTGCGCATGGGATGCCCGTGGAACCCGTAGTCGGTCAGGATCCGGCGCAGGTCCGGATGGTTGTCGAAGAAGATGCCGTACATGTCGAAGGCTTCGCGCTCGAACCAGTCGGCGCAGGGATACACGCTGACCACGGACGGCACGGGGGTGTCCTCGTCGGTCTGCACCTTGACCCGGACCCGGCGGTTCTTCGTGTAAGAAAGCAGGTGGTAGACCACGTCGAAGCGCTTCTCGCGCTGTGGATAGTCTGCGCCCGCCAGGTCGATCAGCTGCACGAACTCGTAGTTGGCGTTGTCGCGCAGCAGCTTGAGCAGTCCGGCGATGCGATGCGCGGGCCCGTGCACGGTGAGCTCGCCGAACGCGACCGAAAAGCCGCTCGCCGCGCCGCCCGAGTCGGCCACGATCCGCTCGCCCAGCTCCCTGAGCGCGTCCTCTCCGACCTTCCAGGAACTCATGCTTCGGCGCTCATCGCTCGATGGTCCCCGTCCGGCGGATCTTCTTCTGCAGCTGCATGACGCCGTAGAGCAGCGCCTCGGCGGTCGGCGGACAGCCGGGCACGTAGATGTCGACCGGCACGATGCGGTCGCAGCCGCGCACCACCGAGTAGCTGAAATAGTAGTAGCCGCCGCCGTTGGCGCAGCTGCCCATCGAGATCACGTACCTCGGGTCGGGCATCTGGTCGTAGACCTTGCGCAGCGCCGGGGCCATCTTGTTGGTCAGCGTGCCGGCCACGATCATCACGTCGGACTGGCGCGGGCTGGCGCGGGGCGCGAAGCCGTAGCGCTCCATGTCGTAGCGGGGCATCGAGGCCTGCATCATCTCGACCGCGCAGCAGGCGAGGCCGAACGTCATCCACATCAGCGAGCCCGTGCGGGCCCAGGTGATCAGGTCGTCGACGCCGGCGGTGATGAAGCCCTTGTCGGCCAGATGGTTGGAGACGCCGTCGAAGAAGGGATCGTGCTTCTTCGGATCGTAGCCTTCCACCTGCGACCTGGCGGCGGACCCGGCCGGAACGATCACTCCCATTCCAGCGCCCCCTTCTTCCACTCATAGACAAAGCCGACGGTGAGGACGCCCAGGAAGACCATCATCGACCAGAAGGCATAGGCCGCCTCGGCGTGCGGCATGCGCAACAGACTCACCGCCCACGGGAACAGGAACGCCACTTCGAGGTCGAAGATGATGAAGAGGATCGCGACCAGATAGAAGCGCACGTCGAACTTCAGGCGCGCGTCGTCGAAGGCGTTGAACCCGCACTCGTACGACGACAGCTTCTCGGGATCCGGCGCCTTGGGCGCGATGATCGTCGGCAGGATGATGAAGGCGATCCCCAGCGCGCATGAAATGGCGAGGAAGATCACGATCGGCAGGTACTGCAGGAGGAACGCGTTCATCGGCGCTTGGAAAACCCTGTAGTCGCGGCGACGGGGAGTCGGGCGCCCTTCTAGCCCATGCTTCGCGGCGATGACAAACGGGTTGGCTGCGACGCCAGGCAGCATGCTCGCCGGCGCCTCGCCTGTTGACGCCAGAGGGGCCGCGACCTATCAGACGCGCCTTCTTTCCGGGCCCGCCTTTCGGGCGCTCGGATCGAGATGAGTACGCGGGTGTAGCTCAGTTGGTTAGAGCGCCGGCCTGTCACGCCGGAGGTCGCGGGTTCAAGTCCCGTCACTCGCGCCATCTCGCCACAATCTTCCCGTCCGACCTCCCTGCCCGCCTGCGCGCGGTGTGACGCCGCCACACGCGCCGGGTGCGCCTCGAATCGCATTGTCGTGAGCGGTTAGCCACCGCCATTGCGCGGGGAGCGCTTTTATCCCGCCGTGACGCAACCCCCCGTCGAAAACGCACATTTCAGCTTGGCAATGCAACTCCCCGCTGTCATCGTGAAGATGCTCGGGGTGGGGCGAGCTCAGCAGAGGCGGAGCTCCATGGACGACGGGTACCCCATCGTCACGCTGTTCGGATCGCTGTCGATCCGCGCGGCGGACGGCGGATGGCGAACCTCCCTATCCGGATCCGCCGGCGAGGTGTTCGCCTATCTGGTCACCAACTCCGGCCGCGGCGTGCGCCGCGAGCGGCTTGCCGATCTGTTCTGGACCGAGGCCGAGCCGGCCCGGGCGCGGGCGGCGCTGAACACCGCGGTCTGGCGCATCAACAAGGCGCTGGCCCGGCTGAAGGGCATCCAGCTGCGCTCCGGCGGCGACCAGCTGATGCTGGAGACCAGCCCCGAGACCCGCATCGACGCGCGCCTGCTGGAGGCCGCCGTCCGCGCCGCCGGCGGGCCGGACCGCAGCGAGCCGCTCGATCCGGCGACGCGCGCCGCGCTGGCCGAGGCGGCGGACGACTACAAGGGTCCGTTCCTCGACGGCTCGGCCTCCGACTGGGCGATCGTCGAGCGCGAGCGGCTCAACGCGCTGCATCTGCGCGGCCTTGGCCTCTTGATGCAGGACGCCGCCAGCCGGCGCGACTACGAGGAGGCGCTCGGCTACGGCCGCCGCATCCTCGCCGCCGACCCGTTCCGCGAGCGGGTGCAGTGCGAGGTGATGTGGCTCTATGTGCTCAACGGCCAGCGGCCGCAGGCGCTGCGCCAGTTCGAGGCGTTCCGCCGCCAGATCGCCCGCGAGATGAACGTCGCGCCGATGGCCGAGACCCGCGCGCTGGCCGACTACATCCGCCGCGGCTCCGACCTGCAGGTCGACTTCGGCGTGCTGCGCGACCTGGCCAGCGGCCACGACCCCGTGGGCCGCCTGCATGAGCTCGCCGAACGAGCCCGCCGCGACACCCGCCCCGCCTGGGGCCAGTCGGAGGCCTAGACGGCACGCCCGGCGCTGCCGACCGCGCCTGCACCCAATTCAACTCCCTGACCGCCGGTCGGTGGATGGCCGCGCCTCCCCTCTCCCTTGCGGGGAAGGGGTCCGGGGTGGGGTGCTAGCTGGGCGCCAGGGAGTGGCGGGTCCCCGGACGGCAAGCAACGAGCCGACACCCCCCCACCCCTAGCGCCTCCCCCATGGGGTGGGCGAACGGGTTGTGGCCCCCTCAAAGGCCAAATGCTTCTGCCCAGTTGCCTCGCCCGACCCTCAGTGAGGGCCGCTCAAGCTTCCCGTGATGATCTCGTGAGCGCACCGCCGCCCGCGCGGCGCCGCGCATCGAGCCGGATGGAAGCCCCGGACCAGTCCGCCGCGAGCGCGGACGGAGGGCGTCGTGAGGCGAGCCTGCTCAGGTCTGCGCCTCTTTTCGGCGGAGGCGCTCCGTGTCCGACGGCGGCCCATGGGACAATCCGGGGGACATCGCAGGCGAAGGCTCGGCGTTCATCGTCCGCGCCCGCCTCGACCCGGCGCCCTTCCAGGGCCAGCCGCGCGTCCTTATCCGGCTGGAAAGCGTCAACAACGGAACCGTCCAGCACTTCACCGACATCGACGTTGCGCTCACCCGGCTGCGCGAGCTGCTGTTCGGCGTCGTCCGCGCGGGGGGCGCCTGATGGCGACGCTCGCCGCCGTCAACGAGGTCGGGGAGAGCGTCGCCGCGCTGCTGCGGGCGCGGCGCGATCTGCTGGCGGCGGCCGGCCAGCTCAACTCGCTGCCCGCGGCGTTCGACATCACCCACCTGTCGACCAGCAAGCTGTCTTCGAGCCCGCCGACGGCAGGCATGTCGCTGACCTGCTACCACGTCGGCCCATCCGAATTTCAGCGCCAGCAGCCGGCGTTCCGCAATGCGGCCGCCTCGACCGCCGTGCCGCTCGAGCTGCGCTACCTGGTGGCGGCCTGGCCCGCCGCGCCCGCCGACGAGCAGGCGATGATCGCCTGGTCCTTCCTCGAGCTCAGCGCCCATCCGGTGCTCGACCGTTCCGCCCTCCTGGGGACCAACGTCTGGGGGCGCGACGAGATCGTCCAGCTGCTGCCGGACGTGACGCAGCCTGAGGCGCTCTTCCAGATCTGGAGCACGTTCAAACAGCCCTACCACCTCAGCTTCACCTTCACCGCGCGGGTGATCCGCATCTCGTTCGGCGAGGCTGACGAATGGCCGCCGGTCGTGGCGACCAGATTCGGCTTCGCGGACGCCGACGACCCCTTGACGCAGGCGCCCGCGTGATGGCCGCGCTCGCCTACGATCTCCTGGACCGGCGCGCCCTGGCGGCGCTGCGCTTCGTGGACGCCACCGGCGCACAGGTCGTGACGCCGGTCGCCGTCTCGGCCGACGGCGCGAAGTTCGTGCGCACGCGCAGCGGGCTGGCGGCGGTGCTGGCCGCGCCCGGGCTGGAGGCGCACGAGAGCGCCTTCCAGGCGCCGCCGGCCGCCCCGGCGATCGGGTCCGTCACGGTTGAGCTCGACGTGCGGCCGGCCTGCGCCGAGCTGGCGGCGCGCCGCTTCGCGCTGAAGCTGCCGCGCAATCCGGACCCCGCCCAGGCGGCCACCGCCGACTCCCTCTTCAAGCCGGTGGAGGTGGCGCTGCTGCCGACGCCGCGCGCTCGGGTGAGCGGCCTTCTCGCCGCGCTCTGCGTAACCGTGCGCCGCTCCGACGACCAGCGCCGCGTCGGCGGCGCGCTGGTGCGGCTGCGCCCCGACGGCGGGCTGCCAGAGGCGCGCGCGATCACCGACATGGCGGGCGACGCGCTGCTGATCGTGGCCGGCGCGCCGCTCAGCACGCCGGGGCCGGGCGCGACCACCCTGCCCGACGTCGGCGCCCAGCTCGACGCGATCGTCGATCCGAACCTGGCGCAGTTCGCGTCCGACGCCGACGTGGCCGCCTCGCCCGCCGCGCCGTGGCCGGGGCCCCTGCTCGACCCCGACGACATCGAGACGCGGCTAGCCGGCTCGGCCACCGCCGCCAGCGCCGTCCGCATCGCCTGCGGCCAGATTCGCACCGCCAGCCTCGCCTGGACCCCGTCATGACCCCCGCCGCCGCCAAGTCCGAACGGCCGGCCTCCGAAGGAGCCACCCATGGCTGAATACCTAGCTCCAGCCGTCTACGTCGAGGAGACGAGCTTCCGGTCCAAGTCCATCGCCGGCGTCGGCACCAGCACGACGGCCTTCGTCGGCCTGACCGCGCGCGGGCCGGTCAGCGCCGGCGCGGGGGCGGTGATCCCGCCGCTGCTGACCTCGTTCGCCGACTACGAGACCTACTACGGCGGCGTCGACAACCTGGTGATCGGCGGCAATTCGACCCCCAACTACCTGGCGCACGCGGCCAACGCCTTCTTCGCCAACGGCGGCGGCCGGCTCTACGTCGCCAGGGTGCTGGGCGCGGGCGCCACGGCGGCGACGACCGGCGTGCTGAACAGTCCGGCCGGCCCGGCCAACAAGCAGGTGAGCTTCACCGCGCGCTATGCGGGCGGGGCGCAGGTCGCCGGCCCGTCGGTCGCCAACTTCACGGTCGCGCTCAGCCAGGACAGCCTCGCCAGCACCAAGCGCCTGGCCTCGCGGCAGCCGACCGGCACGATGGTGCAGATCGGCACGGACTACTACGTGCTGGGTACGAGCCCGATGGTGACATCGGCCGCCGACGCCAGCGCCTTCAACAACCTGGCCGCCGACGGCGCGCTGAACATCGTCAGCCTCTCGGCGATCATCAGCGATCCCTCCGGTCCGGTGGCCGAGTACGCCGGGCTCGGGTTCGACAAGAACCACCCGCGCTATGTGGGCCTGGTGCTCGGCGCGACGCCGCCGACCTCCGGCGACGCTCTCACCAACCCGGTGATGATCAACATCGGCGCAGCCGCCACGGCGATCGACCTGCGCGCCACGTTGTTCGGAACCAACACGACCAACACCGCCACCCTCTCGACCGGCACAGACGGGACCGGCGCGCCGAGCACCGCCGACTACCAGGATGCGCTGAACCACCTGCTGGCGCTGGAGGACGTGTCGATCGTCGCCGCGCCCGGCTCGTCGAGCTTCGCGGCGCCGACGCCGGCGGCGGTCAACCAGCTGCTGATCGGCCACGCCGAGACACGGCGTGCGTATCGCATCGCGGTGCTCGACACGCCACCCAGCCTGGAGATCGCCGACGTCAGGACCCTGAAGGGCCTGATCGATTCCGAGTACGCGGCGCTCTACTACCCGTGGGTGATCGTGGCCAATCCGCTGGCCGCCACCGACCCCACCCAGCCCTCCGAGCTGGCGCTGCCGCCGTCGGGGTTCGTCACCGGCATCTACGCGCGCAGCGACGTCAACCGCGGCGTCTGGAAGGCCCCGGCCAACGAGACGGTCACCGGCGCACTGCGGCTGCAGCGGGAAGTGCGCTTCGGCGAGCAGGAGGTGCTCAATCCGCTGGGCGTCAACTGCATCCGCACCCTGCCGAACCGCGGCATCCGGGTCTGGGGCGCCAGGACCACGAGCTCCGACCCGGAGTGGATCTACGTCAACATCCGCCGCTACTTCCTCTACCTCGAGGACTCGATCGACCAGGGCACCCAGTGGGCGGTGTTCGAGCCCAACGGCGAGCGGCTCTGGGCCAACATCACCAGCACGATCAGCGACTTCCTCTACGCGGAATGGCTGAGCGGGGCGCTCCTGGGCGCGACGCCGCAGCAGGCGTTCTTCGTGCGCTGCGACCGCTCGACGATGTCGCAGGCCGACCTCGATAACGGCCGGCTGATCTGCCTGGTCGGCGTCGCCGCCATCAAGCCCGCTGAATTCGTCATCTTCAGGATCGGCCAGAAGACGGCCGACGCTCGCGACTAGGGAGATCCCCGTCATGGCCACCCGGGACACACCGTTCCCAGCCTTCAACTTCGTCGTCGAACTGGGCGACGGCGCCGATTCGTCGTCAGCGCTCGGCGGCTTCGCCGACGTCACCGGCCTCGGCACCGAGAACACCCTGATGGAGTACCGCCAGGGCAACGACAAGGAGAACCACGTCCGCAAGATCCCCGGCCTCTACAAGGTCAGCGACGTGACCTTCAAACGCGGGATCATGGGCCTGACCACCTTCCTGGACTGGGTCAAGGCCACCCGCACCAGCCCGTTCACCCAGCGCAACCTGACGGTGACGCTCAACGACGAGCAGGGCCACCCGGTGATGACCTGGAAGCTGATCAACGCCAGACCCAGCAAGTGGACCGGGCCCTCCCTGGCCGGCAAGGGCGGCAGCGACGTGGCGATGGAAGAGCTGGTCGTCGTCTCCGAGAGCTTCGAGTTCGGCTGATAGGCCCCGGCCCGTGCCCTACCCTCGCCTCATCGTTAACCCGGCGGCGCCGGCGAAGCCCGAGACCGGCGCGCGCGCCGACGTCGCGCTCTTCGTCGGCTTCGCGCCGCGCCGCGGAACGGCCGTGCCGGACGAGCTGGCGGCATGGCTGGAGGCGGCCGGCTGGGCCGGCGGCGGCGCCTACGCGCGCTCGGCGGGGGCGGTCCAGGCGCTGCTCGACGTGCCGGTTCCGGTGGACAACTGGAGCGACTTCGACGCGCTGTTCGCCTGGGACCAACGGCTGCAGGAGGCCGGCCACCCGGACGTGGTCCCCTGCGCGCTGGGTCTGGCGGTGCGCTCGTTCTTCGCCGAGGGCGGGGCCAAGGCCTACATCGTCCGGGTCGGCGATCCGCCGCCCCTGATCGACCGCCGCGCCGCCGCCGCGGTGCTGGCCGACAAGCGCAAGCTGATCTCCTGGGATCGGGGCCGCCCCGCCACGCAGCCGGCGGACGTCGCCCACCGTACGCCGCTGCTCGCCGGCTTCGGGCGACTCGGCGCGCCGGCGTCGGGCGGCGATCCGGCCACCTGGACCGGCGCCGCGCACGTGCTGGGGCTGGACGACGTGGCGCTGATCGCGTTGCCGGACCTGCCGGAGCTCTACTCGGGCCCGCCGCTGCCGCTGCCGCCGCCGGCCGAGCCGCCGGCCGTCGCCGAGCAGTTCATCCCCTGTGGCCCCACCGCGCCGGGCGCAGCGCCGATCAAGCGACCCGACGCTCTGAACGTGACCGCGCCGCGTCTCGACCGCGCCGGCTATGCCGGCTGGGCTGCCGCAATCCGCTACGCGCTGAACCT
>DATNEH010000078.1:0-10864 GCA_035553015.1 Caulobacteraceae bacterium
ACGCTGGCGCCGGCCGCCAGGTCAGCGCGCCCGACGATGCCCTCGCAGGCGAGCACCGGTCCGTAGCGGCCGCTGGCCGCCATGGCCGCCACTCCGCCGACGAACTCGGTCTCGCCAACGAAGCTCATCGGCGCCGGCCCGCTCGCCCGGTAGAACGAGCCGCACTCGACGAAGACGGTGCTCGTCACGTTGTGGCCGCTGGTGAGGTCGGCCAGCAGCTCAGGCAGCAGGTACCGGCTGTTGGGGAAGTCCCAAAGGTGATGGTGCGGATCGCAGATCGGCAGCTCGGGTTCGAGGATCTGTTCGGCCATTTCGTCGTTCTCCGTCCGCTTCAATACCAGTTGGGCGCGATGCGCTGGGCGCCGATGATGACGCCTTTCACCCGCGCGCGGCCGTCGCCGCCGACCGAGAGGATGGCCGCGACCGGGGCGGGATGGTCGGAGGTGGGCGACATGGCGTCCGCCACGCGCTGCGCCTCGCCCTGCTCGAGGTGGAAGCGGTCGACGCCGAGCCAGGTCGCCACGAACCCCTGCGCGTCCGGCACGCTCGCCACGCAGTAGGCGTCGCCGGGCGCGGTCAGCGGGGCGAAGCGCCTGGCCTGGGCTTGGGTGTCGGCGACGCCGGCGACCTGCGCATGGCGGCCGGCGCCCACGGCCAGCGCCACCCAGCGCGGCTTGCGCATCGAGGCGTCGAAGTTGGGCAGGATGCCGGTCTCCGCGCCCGGCGGGCAGGCCTGGCCGGGCGCCAGCGGCGCCTGCAGGCTGATCACGACGTAGTGGCCGCTGAGCAGCGACTGCGGGTCGACCGGCTGCATCGGCATGACGACCTCGGTCCCGGCGTCGCGCGCCATCCCTTCGTGGACGACCAGCCCGACGAGCGCGGCGATCGAGAGGGCGGCGACCGCGAGGATGCGGATCCAGGCGGGCGGCATCAGGCCGCCCTCCGGCGCAGCATCAGCCCTGCGACAGCCGCGACGATCGCCGCGCCCAAGAACACCGCCGAGGCGGTCATCAGGCCGAGGCCCATGTCGTACATGACGACCGAGATGCCGATCATCAGGCTGAGCACGCCGAGCCCGGTGATCGAGCCGGTGCGGTCGCGCCGCCCGAGGGCGACCAGCGCGCCGCCGATCAGCAGCCAGCCGATCCGGTGGGCGATCGTGTAGGGTTGATGCAGGTCGATCCCGGCGCCGACGTAGAAACCGACCGCGCCGTACGCCAGCCACCCGTAGAACGGACCGCCGACCGCCTCGCCGCGCTCGCGCAGCCACCGCCCGGCCGCGGCCAGCACGCCGAGCGCCACCGCAAGGCCGATCAGGCCGGCGGGCGGGGCGTGCAGCTTCATTCCCAGCCAGACCGCGGCGGCGACCACGCCCAGCGCCGCGGCCTGCGCGAGCGGGCCCGACTTCCAGCGCGCCGCCAGCGCCGCGGCGGCCGGCGCGGCGAGGAACAGGCCGGCGACGTCCAGGCCTTCCGTCTGGCTGAACAGCTTCACCGCGACGAAGTCGGCGGCGGCGACGAACCAGACGGCCGCGATCGCCGCGCCACTGCTGCGGCCGGCCAGCGCCAGCGCCGCCGCGCCGACCCCGGCCGCGTAGAGCGCGGTGCGCTCGTCGCCGGTGATGTCGAAGATCTGGCCGGTGAGGCCGATGGCCGAGGCGAGGGCGAACGCGGCGAAGGTGAGCAGGCCGTTGGCGGCGTTCGGCCGGCCGGCGCGAGAGAACCAGGCGCCGGCCCCGGCGCTGCCGCCATAGAGCCCCAGCACCAGCGCGAACTTGGCGAGCCTGGGCAGCGCGTCCCAGTTGGCGGCGACGAAGGCGATCAGCGCGACGCCGGCCAGCACCCCGCCGACCCAGGCCAGCGCGGTCGCCGCGTCCATCCGCGCGCCGCCTGGGACCGAGCTGAGGATCGCCGCGCGGTTCTCCGCCGGCACGAGGCCGGATGCGACCCATCGGTCGAGATCGCGGTCCAGCTGCTCCTTGTAGCTCGCCATGCCCCGCCCCCCGCGGCCGGCCCGGACCGCTAGCGGCCCTGGTAGACCGGTTTGCGCTTCTCGACGAAGGCGCGGAACGCCTCGCGGCTGTCCTCGGAACGGCCGCAGGCGTTGTGGCGGGCGGTCTCGGCGGCGAGGAACTCGGCCAGGCCCATGCGCTCCTGGTCGACGAAGTTGGCCTTCATGCCCTTCAGCGCCAGCGGCGAGGCGTTCGCCAGCCGCTCGACCAGCGCGTCGAGCTCGGTCTCGAAGACGTCTTCCGGCACGACGCGGTTGACGAGGCCGATCCGCGCCGCCTCGTGGCCATCGAACTTGCCGGGCAGGAAGTAGAGCTCGCGCGCCTTGGCGGCGCCGAGGATGCGCGGCAGGAACCACGTGCCGGCCATGTCGCCCGACATGCCGACGTCGAGGAACGCCACGTTGAAGCGGGCGGTCTCGTCGCAGATGCGCAGGTCGCAAGCGCTCGCCCAGCCGAGGCCAGCGCCCGCGCAGGCGCCCTTGATCGCGGCGATGGTCACCATCTGCGCCTCGTGCAGGATGACGCTGATGCCGAACGTCTCCGACGCCGTCCCGCGCTGGCCGGAGACGTAGGCCTTGAGGTCGGCGCCCGGGCAGAAGTCGCGGCCGGCGCCGCGCAGCACCAGGACGCGCAACGACTTGTCGGCGGCAGCGTCCTGCACGGCCGCCCAGAGGTCGTCCATCATCTGCGCGACGATGCCGTTGCGCGCCTCGGGCCGGTTCAGCGTGATCGTCGCGACGGGTCCGGCTTTCTCATAGAGGACGGTTTCGAAGTCGGTTCGTGCGGCGCTCATGCGTCGACTCCGGTCCAGGGCTGGAAGTTGGGCGCGCGGCGCTCGATCAGCGCCATCGCGCCCTCGTAGGCGTCGGGGTGCTTCAGCTGGGCCTGGGTGAGCCGGTCGGCGTCGGCCAGAGCCGGCAGCAGCGGCTCGGAGAGGTGCCGCCAGACCTGGCTCTTCATCACCGCGATGGCGCTGGGCGAAATCTGCGCGGCGAGATCGTCGACGTAGGCGACGATCGTCTCCAGCAGCGCGTCCTGCGCCGTGACGCGGTCGAGGAGGCCGATGCGCAGCGCCTCGTCGGCGGTGACCCGCCGCGAGCTCCACAGCAGGTCCATCGCGCGGCTGGGGCCCACCAGCCGCGGCAGCACCCAGCTGGCGCCATGCTCGGCGATCAGACCCCGCTTGGAGAACACCGTGGTGAAGCTGGCGGCCTCGGAGCCGAAGCGCAGGTCGCTCATCATGGCCAGGATGAAGCCGCCGCCGGCCGCAACGCCGTTGACCGCCGAGATCACCGGCTTGGAGACGAACGGCAGGTAGCTGAACATGCCGGGCGGATCGGGACGTTCGGGCCGCGCGATCTCGGCCCGTTCGGTGGGGCGGCTCTCGCCGGCCGCCGTGGTCTGGCGCAGCACCTCGGCGTCGAGGCCCGAACAGAAGCCGCGGCCCTCGCCGACGAACGCGATCGCGGTGACCTCGGGATCCTTCTCCGCCTCGCCGACCAGCCGGCGGATGTCGGCCAGCATCCGGTAGGTCAGCGCGTTCAGCTGCTGCGGCCGGTTCAGCCGGATCAGCGCCACCCGGCCCATGGTCTCGAACAGGATCTCTGCGTCGGCCATCCGAGGGTGCGCCTCCATTCGCGTCTAAGACGTCTGGTTGGCCGCCACTCTAGACCTCGCGGGTCCGGCGTCGAGTCTCGCCAGGCGCGGAGAGCCGGTCACCACACTCCCGGGACGAGACGGTACGGCGTCCTGCCGATATAGGCGGACCAATCCGGGTGCGCCGACAGCACCCGCTCTTCCGCGTAGATGCGGTAGGCCAGGGACGCCCACCCTGCGGCCACGATGAGGAGGAGGCCAATGTTCCATTCCTCGAGCAGGTATCCGATGTCGCCAATGACGTAGGCCAGGTACATCGGATGCCGGACCAGTCGGTATGGGCCGATCGTGGCGATCCCACGCAACGCCGGTCGCACGCCGAACAGCCGCCCGATCGAGAGAAGAGCTACGAGGCTCAAGAGCGCCGAGACGACGACAAGCGCGACGCCGCCGTCCGACCAAGCCACATGGCCGTCCGACCAGTTGAGGTAGGCCACCTGTGCGTACGGATAGGCGTACGAGACGATGACAGCAGTTGCGGTGGGCCAGGATTGATCCACGACGACCGGATCGCGCCGCGCCAGAGAGATCCCCAAGACCAGGATGTGCTGCGAGAGGTAGATCCAGTCTTCCGCCGCGAACGTGGCGGTCTGCTGGAGAAGAATACTCAGTTCGACCACGGTGACGGCGAACAACAGAACGTTCGCCTGCCGACCGCTGATCATCTTGGAGATCGACGGCGCCCTGCGTAGCGGGCGCGGGAGCACTTCTGCGCTCCAGCCGCGAGGCCGGCGCATTGATCGTCGCGGTCTTTCGCTCGCGCCGCTGGTCATCTTCCCAAGGCCCAGGCGAGCGTGCGAACGCCCCGGGACGCGCCCGCGACGATCGCCTGCCGATCAGCGCCGACCACCGCCGCGGCCGCCGCCACCGCCGCGGCCACCACCGCCGCCACCGCCACGCGTGCCGCCGCGTGCGCCACCTCCGTGGCCGCCCCGGGCGCCGCCGCCGTAGCCGCCGCGACCGCCGTGGCCGCTCGGACGCGCTGCGCCGCCGACTCCGCCAGGGCGTCCTGCGCCGCCGATGCCGCCCGGACGACCCGCACCGCCCACGCCGCCGACACCACCCGGGCGTCCTGCGCCACCGACGCCACCCACGCCTCCAGGGCGTCCGGCTCCGCCGATACCGCCCACGCCGCCCGGGCGACCAGCGCCGCCGACACCACCTGGCCGACCTGCGCCGCCCATGCCGCCGACACCGCCAGGCCGACCGGCGCCGCCGATGCCGCCGGGCCGGCCAGGACCGTCGATGCCGCCTGGCCCGCCGGGACGGCCGATCCCGCCCGGGCCGCCGGGACGGCCGATGCCGCCGGGCCCACCGATGCCGCCCGGCCGGCCGCCGCCCTGCCAGTGGCCGCCGCCGTTCCAGCGGCCACCGCCGATATTGTTGTAGCGGTTGAAGTTGACGTTGACGTTGTTGTAGACGCCGCCCCCCCAGCCCCAGCCCGGGCTCGCCCAGCCCCAGAGCCCGCCGGCGATCGCCATGCCGGCGCCCCACATGAAACCGGCCGCCAGCGCCGCGCCCGGATAGTAGCCCGGGTAGTAGCCGTAGTAGGCCGGCGGCGGCGGCCAGTAGACCGGCGGGGTCGCGTAGGCCCAGCCGCCGTAGACCACGGTGGGATCATACTGCGGCACGTAGACGACCTCGGGGTCGGCCGGCTCGATGATGATGTTCTGCGCCGGAGCACCCTCGGGCGGCGGCGGCGCGTCAGGCGGCGGCGCCTCGGCGGTCACCGTCATCTTGTCGTTGGAGGCGAGGTGCCCGGAGGCCTGCGCCTTGCCGCGCAGCCGCTGGATCGACGTGAAGACGTCCGACTGCTGGACGGTCATCGCGTAGCCCATCTTCTGGGTCCAATCGAGGTGTTGGTTCAGCGTCTCCAGCACCTGCGGGAACGGCACCAGCGACTTCACCGACGGGTCCCAGGGCAGCGGCTTCAGCGCCGCCTCGAGCGCCTCGCCTTTCAGCGACTTGTTGTTCCCCTCGTTGAGCCAGCGGCTCGCCGCGACGATGTCGAGCGGATAGGTCGAGGCCATCAGCACCTGGGTGACCAGGTCGTCCGGATAGAGGGCGATCGGCGCCAGCATCGCGTCGAGCTCTTCGTGCGTGTAGAGCTGCTGGGTCTGACCGCCGGCCGGCGGCGCGTTCACCGCGACATTGGGATGTGCGGCCCCCTGCGCGGTTCCCGCGGCGAATGCCGCATCCGGCAAAGTCCCGATGGCGAGAAGCACGGCGCTGCCCACGCGCAGCAGGTTCCTGATCATTGCCCGACTCCGACAGGTGCGCTGCGGCCGGGGCCCTTGCGCGCTCTGGTCACCGCCTCGGCAATAGCAAAGCCACCTACGCGCGATATCGGGTGGGACCCTGAGGCTCAGCGGCGTCCGCCACCCCGTCCGCCCCCCCCGCCGCCGCGGGCGCCGCCGCCGCCGCCCCCGCGGCCACCGCCGCCGCCGCGCGCTCCGCCGCCTCGGGCGCTGCCGCCGCCGGCGCCGCCCATGCCACCGCGTGCGCCCGCGTGACCGCCGCGCGCTCCGCCGCCGTAGCCACCGCGTGCGCCGCCGCCGTTGCCACCGCGTGCGCCGCCATGGCCGCCGGCGCCGCCACGCGCAGCCCCGCCGTAACCGCCGCGTGCGCCGCCATAGCTGCCGCCACCACGCGCGGCCCCGCCATAGCCGCCGCGGGCGCCGCCGTGTTGACCGCCCGCGGGGCGCGCAGCAGGCCGCGCCGCCGAGCCCGGGCGGCCCGCGCCGCCGACCCCGCCGGGGCGCCCAGCTCCGCCGACGCCTCCAGGTCGGCCTGCGCCCCCAACCCCGCCGGGACGACCGGCCGCGCCTGCGCCCCCAGGTCGGCCCGCGCCTCCAGCACCGCCCGGTCGGCCCGCGCCGCCTGCGCCGCCAGGGCGACCGACATTGCCGGCGCCGCCCGGGCGACCCGCGCCACCGGGACCTCCGATGCCTCCGGGTCTGCCAGCGCCTCCAGGTCT
This sequence comes from Caulobacteraceae bacterium, assembly GCA_035553015.1. Classification (GTDB taxonomy): domain Bacteria; phylum Pseudomonadota; class Alphaproteobacteria; order Caulobacterales; family Caulobacteraceae; genus Acaudatibacter. Next base: position 6,645 of record DATNEH010000078.1, read on the forward strand.
GCCAGCGCCGCCAGGTCTGCCAGCGCCGCCAGGTGCGCCGACGGGACGGCCTGCGCCGCCGGCGCCGCCAATCCCGCCTGGGCGGCCAGCGCCGCCTGGACCGCCGATCCCGCCGGGTCGCCCGGCCCCGCCAATTCCGCCTGGCCGGCCCGCGCCGCCAGGGCCTCCGATCCCTCCAGGACGTCCAATGCCTCCCGGCCCGCCGGGGCGCCCGGCGCCGCCGATCCCGCCCGGTCCGCCAATGCCACCGACCCCGCCTGGGCCACCGATCCCGCCTGGGCCACCGATCCCCCCGACGCCGCCGGGTCGGCCCACTCCGCCGACACCACCAACACCGCCGACGCCCCCGACACCGCCCACGCCGCCGATGCCGCCGGGCCGGCCGACGTTGCCGCCGCGCCAGCCGCCGGCGCCGTTCCAGCGGCCGCCGCCGATGTTGGTGTAGCGGTTCACGTTGACGTTGACGTTGTTGTAGATGCCGCCGCCGTAGCCGTAGCCGCCATAGCCCCAGTGCGGGGTCGCCCAGCCCCAGAGCCCGGCGGCGATCGCCATGCCGGCGCCCCACATCAGCGCCTGGCCCGGATACCAGCCAGGATAGTAGCCGGCGTAGGCGGGCGGTGGCGGGTAGTAGACCGGTGGAGTCGAATAACCCCAGTCGCCGTACACCTGGTTCGGGTCGTACTGCGGCACGTAGACTGTCTCGGGATTGGCCGGCTGGATGACGATGCTTTCCTGCGGGTAGTAGTTCGGCGGCGGTCCGGCCGCGCCGCCGGGTGCGTAACCACCACCCCCGCCGCCGGCCGGCGCGGCCGCATGCTGGGTCGGCTGGCCGGAGACATGCACGTACTGGTTCGACTGCAGGTGGCCCGAGGCCTGCGCCTTGGCGCGCAGGCGCTGGATCGCCGCGAACACGTCCTGCTGCTGGACGGTCATCGCGTAGCCGATCTGCTGGGTCCAATCGAGGTGCTGGTTCATGGTCGCCAGCACCTGCGGGAACGGGACCAGCGACTTCACCGACGGATCCCACGGCTGCGGGTGCAGCGCCTGCTCGAGCGCCGGACCCTTCAGCGACTTGTTGGCGCCCTCCTCCAGCCAGCGCATCGCCGCGACGATGTCGAGCGGGTAGGTCGAAGCCATCAGCACCTGGGTGACCAGGTTGTCCGGGTAGAGCGCGATCGGCGCCAGAAGCGCCTCGAGCTGCTCGCCGGTGAACTTCTGCTGCGTCTGCGCTGCCTGCTGGGCCGGCGCCGCGTTGGCGGCGGGCGCGGCGTTGGCGGGCGCGTTGGTCGGGGCTTGCTTCTGACAGGCGCTGAGGACGATCAGGCTGGCGCTCGCCAACCGCAGAAGCTTCATCATCGGCGCGCACTCCTTGCGCCGCGCTACTCCCGCCAGCTTCGCGCGGACGTGCCTGCCGCCGGGATAGCAAACCTGGCCTTGCGCAATATCAGGTGGACCCCTGAGCGGGTCCGGCGAGCCTTTGGGCGAACGGCCTCGGGGAACCCCGCCGTCTCAGCGACGTCCGACCGACTGGCCGACCGCGCCCTGCGCTCGTCGCGCCTACTTCATCAGGGTTTCCTTGATCCGGTACATGGCCGGCAGCATCAGGACGCCGATCAGGCACGGGAAGATGAAGAGGATCAGCGGGATCATCATCTTCGCCGGCAGAGCCATCGCCTTCTCCTCGGCATAGAGCATGCGCTTGGTGCGCATGTCGTCGGAGAACACCGCCAGCGTCTCGCCGAGGCTGGTGCCCATCTCCTCGGCCTGGCGCAGCATGGTGGCGAGGCTGCGCGCCTCGTCGATGCCGAGCCGTTCGGCGAACGCGGTCCAGGCGTCCTTGCGGGCCTTGCCGGCGCGCAGCTCCAGGGTCAGCACCCGCAGGTGCTCGGCGAGCCCCGGGTAGCGGCGCTGCAGCTCGTCGGTGACGCGGGTGACCGCCGCGTCGAGCGACAGGCCCGCCTCCACCGAGGCGACCAACAGGTCGAGCAGGTCCGGAAAGCCCTCGCGGTACTCTCGCTCGCGCTTGGTGCGGCGGCTCTTGATCACCTGGTCGGGGCCGAGGATGGCGCCGACCGCGAACACCGCGCCGATGGCGACGGCCCCCATGCCGCCCTTCTTGGAAAGCGCATAGGGCATCAGGAGCACGATGCCGGCGATGGCGGCGATCATCAGCGTCGCCTTGGCGCCCAGGTAGATCGCGGCGGCCTCGCGGCTGTAGTAGCCGGCCTGCACGAGCTTGGCGCGGAGCGCGGTCAGCTGGGCCGGGTCCTGGATCGCGATGCGATCGCCGAGCCGGCGCACGCCGCCGAGCACGCCGGAGAACGCGTCGGCCATGCCGCCGCCCTGGTCGACCGGGCCGGACGCCGCCACGCCGCCCGCGAGGCGCGCGCGCCGCCGCGAGACGGTCGCGAAATTGCGGATCGCCAGGAAGCTGACCGCGCTGACGCCGAGCGCGATCATGCCAAGGCCGATGGTGGTCAGGAGCCCGGAGTCCACGTCAGATCCTCATGTCGATCATGCGCCGCATGATGAGGTTGCCGGTCACGATCAGGCTGCAGAGCACGCCCAGCCCGATCTGGATGAAGCGGGTGTGGAGAACGTCCGAGTAGTAGTGCGGCTGGGCGATGTTGATGAACAGGAAGCAGACGATCGGCGCCGCGGTCAGGATGTAGGCGCTCATGCGGCCTTCGGACGAGGCGGCGCGGATCTTCAGGCGCATCTTGTGGCGCTCGCGCACGGTGCGGGCCAGCGTCTTCAGGAGGCCGGTGAGGTTGCCGCCGGTCTTCTCCTGCAGGCGGATCGAGGCGGCGAAAAGGTCGACGTCCTGGTGGCGGCAGCGGTCGGCGATCCGCGCCACCGCCTGCTCCAGCGTCGCGCCGTAGGCGATCTCGTCGGCCGCCATGCCGAACTCCGAGCCGATCGGGTCGGGCAGCTCGCGGCCCACCAGGTTGATCGACGTGGGGATCGGGTGACCGGCCTCCAGGCTGCGCACCATCACTTCCAGCGCCTGCGGCAGCTGCAGGCTGATCTTCTTGGTGCGCGCGCCGGCCTGGAAGTTCAGGTAGACGATCGGCCCACCGACGCCGAGCGCCAGGGCGCCGCCGACCGCGAACATCGGGTTGTGCAGCAGGAAGAGGCCGCCGAGCCCGCCGCCCAGCACCAGGGCGCCGATCACCAGCGCCCAGCGCTGCGGCTCGACCCGCACCCCCGATCGCATGATGAGATCGGCGAGCCATCCCCAGCTGAAAATCGAGCGGCCGTCCTCGGTGATGCCGCGCTGCTTGCGCAGCTCCACCACCAGCTCGCCGAGCGAGCCCGCGCGCTCGGCGGTGGCGAGACGGCGGTTCACCGCGCGTCGGGTCTGCCGCGCGCCGAACAGGCCCCACGCCGCCTGCCCGAACGAGAAGACGGTCGCAAAGACCAGGAACATGAAGATCAGGCGCGGATCGATGGGCATCGTGGGGCGTCAGCTCAGCGGCCGGCCCGGATCGAAGTTCGCCGTGTCGTAGCGGATGCCACGCCGCAGCATCTCGTCCATGCACTTGGGCCTCAGGCCCGAGGCGCGGAACTCGCCCACCACCGTGCCGTCGCTCTCGGTGGAGATGCGGTGGAAGGCGAAGATCTCCTGCATCTGCACCACCTGGCCCTCCATGCCGGTGATCTCGGTGACGCTGGTCAGGCGGCGCTTGCCGTCCGAGAGGCGCATCACCTGCACGATCATGCCGACCGCCGAGGCGATCTGGCCGCGGATGGCCTCGTTGGAGAGGCTCATGCCGCCCATCGCCACCATCTGCTCGAGGCGGGTGACCGCGTCGCGCGGGGTGTTGGCGTGGATGGTGGCCATCGAGCCCTCGTGGCCGGTGTTCATGGCCTGCAGCATGTCGAAGGCTTCCTCGCCGCGCACCTCGCCGAGGATCACCCGGTCGGGACGCATGCGCAGCGCGTTCTTGACCAGCTCGCGCTGGCGGATCTCGCCCTTGCCCTCGATGTTCGGCGGCCGCGTCTCCATGCGCACCACGTGGGGCTGCTGCAGCTGTAGCTCGGCGGCGTCCTCGATGGTGATCAGGCGCTCCTTGTTGCGGATCGCCGCCGAGAGCGCGTTGAGGAGGGTGGTCTTGCCCGAGCCGGTGCCGCCACTGATCACAGTCGAGACGCGGCTGCGCACCGCGCCATAAAGGAACTCGGCGACCGGCGCCGGCATCGCGCCGAACTCGACCAGG
>DATNEH010000079.1:0-24189 GCA_035553015.1 Caulobacteraceae bacterium
CGCCATGACCTGGGCGATCATGCCGCCCATGGACTGACCGACCAGGTGGGCGCGCTCGACGCCAAGCGCGTCCAACACGGCGAAGCCGTCCGCAGCCATGTCGCGCAGACCGTAACCGCCATCGACGTCGCTCGGGCCGCCGAGCTTCGGCGACAGCCCGACGTCGCGATTGTCAAAGAGAATCACGCGCACGCCGCGCTCCACGAACCGGTGGCAGAAGGTCTCGCGCCAGCCGAGCATCTGTGAGCTGAAGCCAGAGATGAAGAGCGCCGGGGCCGCGTCCGGCTCGCCGCGAGTCTCGTAATAGATCTCCATCGGCCCCGGAGTGACCGGCATCTCGATTCCCCGCCGTTCGCGGCCGCCTGGCCCAGGATGGAATTCTATTCCCATTTCCAGAAAAATGGTATTTCTGTTCCAAGTCAACATCCGGCAAGGGCGCCGGAGTCCGGCTTGGGTCGCGGACCACGCGTTGCAGGAGGGGGCGACGGTCATGGGCATTGGCGAACGCCTCGATCTCATCACGCTTGGGCGTTCGTCAGTGGACCTTTACGGCGAGCAGGTCGGCGGCCGGCTTGAGGACATGGGATCGTTCGCCAAATATGTCGGCGGGAGCCCGACCAACACAGCTATCGGCGCGGCCCGCCTCGGACTGCAGGCGGGCGTCATCACGCGCGTTGGCGCCGACCATTTCGGCCGTTTCATCCGCGAGGAGCTGCAGAGGTCCGGCGTCGACATCAGCGGCGTCATCGCCGATCCCGAGCGACTCACTGCACTCGCGGTGCTCGGCATCCGCAGCCAGTCGGAGTTCCCGCTCCTGTTCTATCGCGAGAATTGCGCGGACATGGCGCTCAGCGCCGACGACGTGGCGCCTGAACGGGTGGCGCGCGCCGACGCGATCCTGATCAACGGCACCCATCTGTCGCGCCCCGGTGTCTTCGAGGCGAGCCTGAAGGCTGCGCGCCTGGCGAAGGCGGCGGGCGGCAAGGTCGTCTTCGACGTCGACTACCGGCCCGTCCTCTGGAGCCTGACCGCGCGGGATCTCGGCGAGAACCGGTATGTCGCCAGCGCGGACGTGACGGCGCGCCTGCAGGCGGCCGCCCCGCTCTGCGACCTGATCGTCGGGACCGAGGAGGAGTTCCACATCCTGGGCGGGACCGACGAGACCGCGGCTGCGCTGCGCAGCGTGCGCGCGCTCACCGACGCAACGCTGGTCTGCAAGCTCGGTCCGCTCGGGTGCGTCGCCTTTCCCGGCGGGATCGAGACGCTCGAGAGCGGGGTGAAAGGGACGGGCTTCAGCGTCGAGGTGTTCAACGTGCTGGGGGCTGGCGACGCCTTCATGAGCGGGTTCCTTCGCGGCTGGCTGCGGGGCGAGCCGCTGGCGACCTGCTGCGAGTGGGCCAACGCGTGCGGGGCGATCGTCGTCTCGCGCCACGGCTGCGCGCCGGCGATGCCCACTTGGCCCGAGCTGCAGGATTTCATTTCGCGGCCCCATCCCCAGCGTCTTCGCGACGACGTCGAGCTCGAGCACATTCATTGGGCGACGACGCGCTCGCCGCGCCCCGCCCAGCTTATGGCGCTCGCAGTCGACCACCGCACCCACTTCGAACATCTCGCACCGCCCGCCAAGATCGATCCGGCGCGGCTGGCGCGCTTCAAGACGCTGTGCCTTTCCGCGGTCGACAAGGTGGGGCAAGGCGACCGGCGCTTTGGCGTGCTGCTCGACGACCGCTTCGGCAAGCGCGCGCTCGAGCTCGCGGGCGACCTTCCCTATTGGATCGGGCGGCCGATCGAGCAGCCCGGCGTGCGCCCGCTGGCGTTCGAAGGCGCGAGGGACGTCGGCGCGACGCTGCGCGGCTGGCCGCTGAACCATGTCGTCAAGTGCCTGGTGCGCCAGCACCCCGACGACGCGCCGGCGCTGCTGGAGGCGCAGGCGCGCCAGTTGCGGCGGCTCTTCAGCGCTTGCCGCGAGACGCGCCACGAGCTGCTGCTCGAGCTGATCGTTCCCGCGGATGCCGCTGCCCGGTCCGACACCGTGGCGCGCGCGCTCGAGCAAATCTACGAGACGGGCGTGCGCCCCGACTGGTGGAAACTCGAGCCCTCGCAGGACGCCGCCAGCTGGCGCGCTGTCGAGGCGGTCATCGAACAGCGCGACCCGTTTTGCCGCGGCGTCGTTCTCCTGGGCGGCGCTGCTTCGATGCAGACGGTGATCGACGGCTTCCGCATTGCGGCGGCGTCGCCGATCGTCTCGGGCTTCGCGGTCGGACGGACGACCTTCGAAACGCCGGCCCGCGACTGGCTGGCCGGCGCCATCAGCGACGAAGCAGCGATCTCGGCCCTGGCGTGCAACTTCGGGGCGCTCGTCGACGGCTGGCGCACGGCCCGAGCCGAGGCGGGCCTGCCTACAGGCGCGGCGTAACGGGATGCAAACCCTGCGGCTCACTGCGGCGCAGGCCGTCGTCAGGCACCTGGCGAGCCAGTTCGTGGAGCTGGGCGGCCGCCGCACGCCTTATTTCGCCGGCGTCTGGGCGCTCTTCGGGCACGGCAATGTCGCCGGGCTCGGCGAGGCGCTGCAACACGCGGGCGCCGAGCTACCCACGTTCCGCGCGCACAACGAGCAGGCGATGGCGCACGCGGCCATCGGCTTCGCCAAAGCTATGCGGCGCGAGCGCGCAATGGCTTGCACGACCTCAATCGGCCCGGGCGCGCTGAACCTCGTCACCGCCGCGGGGGTCGCGCACGTCAACCGCCTGCCGTTGCTGCTGCTGCCGGGCGACGTCTTCGCGAGCCGCCGGCCCGATCCGGTGCTCCAGCAGGTGGAAGACTTCGCGGACGCGGCGGTGTCGGCCAACGACTGCCTGCGGCCTGTGTCGCGTTACTTCGACCGTATCGTGCGGCCCGAGCAGCTCCTGGACGCCCTGCCCCGGGCGATGGCCACGCTTCGCGATCCGGCCGCTTGCGGACCGGTGACGCTGGCGATGTGCCAGGACGTCCAGGCCGAGGCCTGGGACTTTCCGCGGTCCCTCTTCGAGCCGCGCGTCTGGCCGCGCCGACGCCAACCCGCCGACCCGCACGAGATCGACCAGCTGGCCGCACTGGTCCGGTCGGCCCGGGCGCCGCTGATCATCGCGGGTGGGGGCGCCGTCTACGCGGGCGCCGAGCACAGGCTGCGCCGGTTTGCGGAGCGGCTGCAGATCCCCGTCGCCGAGACGCAGGCGGGCCGCGGCGTGCTTGCGTGGGAGCACCCGATGAGCCTGGGCGCGATCGGCGTCACCGGCACGAGTGCGGCGAACCAAGCGGCGCACGCAGCCGATCTGATCGTGGCGGTCGGGACGCGGCTCCAGGATTTCACCACCGCTTCGCGCACGCTGTTCGGGCCGAACGCGCGGCTCGCCCATGTCAATGTCGCCGCTTACGATGCCCACAAACACGGGGCGCTGGCCGTGGTCGGCGACGCCGACGCCGCGCTCGAGCAGCTGGAATCGCGTCTGGACGGCTTCCAGGCGCAGCCGGCCTGGGCGCGGCGCATCGCCGCCTGGCGTGACGCCTGGGACAGCAACTGGCGCGCTGCGGTGTCGCCGTCGGACGCGCCCCTCCCATGCGACGCCGAGGTGATCGGCGTAGCCCTGCGGGCGGCGGGGCCCGAGTCGACCGTGGTGTGCGCGGCGGGCGGCCTTCCCGGCGAGCTGCACAAGCTCTGGCGCCCGGCGGACCCGGACGGCTATCACGTCGAGTACGGGTTCTCGTGCATGGGCTACGAGATCGCTGGCGCGCTCGGGGTCAAGCTGGCGCGCCCCGATCGCGACGTGCTCGTCCTGGTGGGCGACGGTAGCTACCTGATGCTGAACTCCGAGATCGCCACCTCCGTGATGCTCGGCCTGAAGCTGACGATCGTCGTGCTCGACAACCGCGGCTTCGGCTGCATCGACCGACTGCAGCGCTCGACCGGCGGCGCCTCGTTCAACAACCTTTTGGCCGACGCCCGCCATGCGGCGCTGCCCGACATCGATTTCGCCGCCCATGCGGCGAGCCTCGGCGCGATCGCCGAGCATGTCAGCGGCGTCGAGCAGCTGGCGCACGCCCTGGCCCGCGCTCGCCGGTCCGATCGCACCTGCGTCATCGTGATCGAGACCGACCCGGCCAGGTCGACCGAGGCCGGCGGCGCGTGGTGGGACGTGCCGGTGGCGGCGGTGTCCGTCAGGGCAGAGGTCAGGGAGGCGCGCGGCCGCTACCTCGAGGCGCTTGAAGCCGCGCGGGCGGGGAAGACATGACCGTACGATTCGGGGTCAGCCCGATCGCATGGGCGAACGACGACATGCCGGAGCTCGGCGGGACGACGCCACTCGAGACGATCCTCGCCGACGCGCGCGACCTCGGCTTCGCCGGGGTAGAGCTCGGCGGCAAGTTCCCAAGGGACGCGCGGACGCTCGCGCCGCTGCTGGCGCGCTACGACCTGGCGCTCGTCGGCGGCTGGCACGGCGGGGGCCTGCTCGCCCGCGATGTGGACGCCGAGATCGCGGCGGCGCAGGACCACCTGGACCTGCTTCGCGCGCTCGGAGTGCGGGTCTTCATCCACGCCGAGACCAGCAACGCGATCCACGCCGCCAAGGGGATTCCGCTCAGCCGATCGCCGCGGCTGGACGCGGACGGTTGGGCGCGCTTTGGCGAGCGGGTGACACGATTTGCCGACTACATCGCCGCGCAAGGGCTGGCGTTCGCCTACCATCACCACCTCGGCACCGTGGTCGAGCGCCCGGAAGACCTCGACGCATTCATCGACGCGACCGGACCCGCCGTCGGCCTCACGCTGGACACCGGCCACGCGGCCCTGGCCGGCATCGACCCTGTCGACGTCATCCGCCGATATCCCGAGCGGATCGCCCACATGCACTGCAAGGACATCCGGCGCAGCGTCTTCGCCCGCGGCGGCGACCGCAGCTTCCTCGACGGCGTGCTGGCGGGGATGTTCACCGCGCCGGGCGACGGTGACGTCGACTTCGTGGCGACGATGCGCGCGCTGGCGGCTTCGGGCTACAAAGGCTGGATCGTGGTCGAAGCCGAGCAGGATCCGGCGATCGCCGACCCGCGCGCCTCCTCGGCGCTCGGCCTGCGTACGCTGAAGGCCGAGGCCGCCGCAGCCGGCCTGGACGTGGAAGCCTGATATGAGCCTGCTCATCCGATCCCATGCCGCTGGCGCCGACGGATGCGTTGTCGACGTCACGCCGGCGTCCGCAGGCTGGCGACACGTCGGCTTCCGGGTCCATAAGCTGCCGACCGCTCGCACTGTCGAGGGCGGCGGGGCGGCGCGGGAGACCTGCCTCGTCATCCTGTCCGGCAGCGCCGACGTGGCGGTGGGCGCGGCGCTGTTCGAGAACGTCGGCGGCCGCGCGAGCGTCTTCGAAGCGGCCGCGCCCGGCGCGGTCTACGCGCCGGCGGGCGCGGCCTGGCGCGTCACCGCACGCAGCGACGCGGAGCTGGCTGTCTGCACCGCTCCCGGACGCGCTGGCCGCGCCGCCCGGCTGATCGACCCGTCGCGCATGACACAGGAAGTCCGCGGGCGCGGGACCAACACGCGCTTCGTGCGCAACATCCTGCCGGAGACCGAGCCGGCCGACAGCCTCCTCGTCGTCGAGGTGATCACGCCGGGCGGCCACTGGTCGAGCTACCCGCCGCACAAGCACGACACCGCCGCGGCGCCTGACGAGACAGCGCTGGAGGAGACCTACTACCACCGTCTCAACCCGCAGCAGGGGTTCGCCTTCCAGCGCGTCTACACCGACGACCGCACGCTCGACGAGACCATGGCGGTCGAAGACGGCGACGTTGTCCTGGTCCCGCGCGGCTACCACCCGGTGGGCGCGCCTCACGGCTACGACCTCTATTATCTCAACGTGATGGCCGGTCCCGAGCGGCGCTGGATGTTCAGCAACGACCCGGAACACGCCTGGCTCGCGCCGAAGCCGTAGCCCCCCTGGCACGCTCGAGGTTGGCTTTCGAGGACGCCCTGGACGGCGGAGCGGCCGTCGCGGCCTCGATTGACAAAGGGGGTAATTAGTATGATATTTATCCCGAAAGCGAGCGCGATCGGAGGATCGACGCCAAAGTACGCAAGGGGGAAGGACACGTGCCAGGAACTTCATGGAGGCGCGCTGCGCTGGTGGCGTCGGCGTCGGCGGCCGCGTTCGCGATCCTGCCGGCGGGCCGCGCAATGGCGGACACGGCCCAGCCCAAGGCTGCAAGCGTGCAGGAACTGATCGTCACCGCGCAGAAGCGCGAGGCCAGCATCAAGGACGTGCCAATCTCGATCACGGCGGTGTCCGGCGCGAAGCTGGCCGACCACGGCATCAACAAGTTCGACGACCTGTCGCTCATCACGCCCGACTTCGTCGTGCTTCCGCAAGGCGACTCCCGCAACTCCTCGATCGTGATCCGCGGGGTCAGCACGCAGCAGGCGAACATCGGCCAGCAGGCCTCGCTTGGGGTCTTCGTGGATGGCGTCTTCATGTCGCGCACCGGCATGGGCACCACGCAGGACTTCTTCGACATCGAACGTGTCGAGGTGCTGCGCGGCCCGCAAGGCACGCTGTTCGGCATGAACACAGCCGGCGGCCTGATCAACATCATCACCAAGAAGCCCGACCTCAACACGTTCCGCGGCGACTTCGACGTCAGCTACGGCAGCTACAACGATCTGCGGCTACGCGGCATGGTCACCGGGCCGATCATCCCAGGCGAGTTGGCCTTCAGCTTGTCGGGCTACTCCGACAGTCACGACGGCTACACCTGGAGCCCGGTGCGCAACCAGCGTATCGACAACCTACGCAAGCAGGGCGCGCGCGGCAAACTCGAGTTCCAGAAGGGGAACTTCGACGCCACGCTCACCATCGACTATCAGCATGAGAGCAGCATCTGTTGCTCGACGGTCATCACGAAGGTGCTGCCCGGCGCCAACGTGATCGGCTTCCCGGCCGCGCCGCTCGCGCCGCCCGGCTATCCGTTCAGCCGCGAGAGCATCGCGTCGGGCGTCTACACCAATCCAAACAGCGGCGGCGGAGTCACGCTGGAGATGAACTGGCAGCTTCCCGGCGGGACGCTCACGTCGCTGAGTTCCTACCGCACCTGGGACGCCAACCCGATCAGCGATGTCGACCAGGTGTCGTACAACTTCCTCGACGGCTTCGAGAATCATCAGAATCACGCGCAGGCGAGCGAGGAGCTTCGGTTCACCTCCCCCTCCGGCCACAAGATCGAGTACGTGGCCGGCCTTTTCTACTTCTGGCGCCACTCCTGGGAGTTCGACACCGTCAACGTCGGCCCGGACGCCAGCTTCCTCGCCCTCCCGGGCCAGAGCGGGCAGACCCTCGACTATTGGACCGACGACGACCAGTCGTACGCCGCGTTCGGCCATGTCGACATCCACTTGACCGACCAGCTCACGCTGTCGGGCGGACTGCGTTACTCTGTCGAGCCCCAGACCGGCTTTTATGTCCAGCGCTCGAGCAACGTCATCTTCCCGAACCTGGGGCCGATGACACAGAAGCGCGACGACAAGGACCTGACCTGGCAGGCGGACCTCAGCTACAAGCTGACGCCCGATATCACCGCCTACGCGAGCGTCGCCACCGGCTTCAAGCCGGGCGGCTTCGACATGAATCGGCTCGGGAACTTCACCGGCTACCAGTTCGGCCCTGAAAACAGCATCGACTATGAAGCGGGCGTGAAGTCCGACCTGCTGGATCACCGGCTCGGGGCCAGCCTCGCCTTGTTCTGGACCAACTATGACAACTACCAGGCGCTCGCCTGGGATGGCACCAACCTGATCACCCGGAACGCCGCCTCGTTCGTGAGCCGCGGCGTCGAGTTCGAGATCGACGCTCAGCCGCTCGACGGGCTCTCGCTCTCCTTCAACGGCAGCTACCTGGACGCCCACTTCACCTCGTTCCCGAACGGGCCTTGCCCGCCCGGCGTGCCCGGCGTCTGTGAATTGGCCGGCTACCGGCTTTCCGGGGCGCCGACTTGGAACCTGAACTTCTCGGGCAAGTACGAACGGCCGATCAGCGCCGACTGGAACGGCTTCGTCATCTTGGACGCAAGCTACAAGGGCCTGATCGAGTGGACGGACAACGATCCCAACACCTACTGGCCCGGCTATACCATTGCGAACGCCCGCATCGGCGTCAGCAACCAGCACGGCTTGCAGGTGTCCTTGTTCGCCAACAACGTGACCAACACGAACTACATGACCTTCATCTTCGCCTCGCCGCTCGCCAGCGGCCTTTATGTTGGCTTCGACGGAGCGCCGCGGGTGTTCGGCGTGGAGTTGCGCAAGTCGTTCTGATACCTGCGCCGGCAACGTCCCGGGGACCGGGGCGGCCACGCCCGGGACGTCTGACGGGCGACTCATTGGCCTTACAATTATTCTACTGTATTAGTTCGTGAGTGACTCGGCCGCCGCAGTGGTCGCCAAGGTCAGAGGGGCGCTCTTGAAGACACCAGCGAAGGTGGGCGGCGCGTCCGCGAGCCGACGCCCCGACGGCGCAATCCGGGTCCCCAAAGCAGCCGAGCTGATCGCCGAAGCGATTCGCCGGCGCCTGGTGCAAGGCGACCTGAAGGCGGGCGACGCGCTGCCGCCGGAAGTCGAGCTGATGGCCGAATTCCATGTCTCCCGCGCCTCGCTTCGCGAGGCTTTCCGCATCCTGGAGACGGAATCGCTGATCGAGGTGAAGCGCGGGGCTCACGGCGGCGCGCGCATCACCCTGCCCGATGTCGACACGGCCTCCAAATCGATCGGCGTGCTCCTCCAGATCCGCGGCGCGACCCTGAAGGAGCTTTTCGACGCGCGGGTGATCATCGAGCCGCCGCTGATCAACATCCTCGCCGGCGTTCGCACCGACCAGGATCTCGCCGAGCTGCGGGACCTGATCGATTTCGAGGCGGCGAACATCGACGACTGGACGGTGTTCGCGTCCGCGGCGACGGAGTTCCACAACCTGCTCGTGCGGATGGCCGGCAACGTGACGCTGGCGCTGATCGTCGGCATGCTCGACGAGCTCTACCTGCGCCACCTAAAGCGGTTCGTCTCCCGCAACCGTCCCGACCAGCGGGAGCTCAACCAGCAGACCGTGGCGATCCATCGCCAGCTCGTCGACGTGATCGCCGCGCGCGACGGCGCCTCGGCCGAGACCATCTGGCGCTACGCCATGCAGCAGTCGCGCAACGTCATCCTGGCCGAGTTGGGAGAAGATACGCCGCTGGCGGTGTACTGAGCGACAGCGCCCGGCCATCGGCGGTGCGGCGCGGGTCGCCGGCCCCAGGTCCCTAGAAAACGATCGTGCCGCCGCCATCGATCACCAGCGTGGTCCCGTTGATGTAGGACGCGGCGGGGCTGAGCAGGAAGGCGATGGCGCGAGCCACCTCCTCCGGACGGCCGAGACGCCCGAGCGGCGTGCGCCCGATCAGCATGCGGCCGTACTCGGCCTGGGTGATGTCGCCGACGCGCGGGGTCTCGATCACGCTGGGCGCCACGGCGTTGGCGCGCCAGCGGCCGGCGGCGGTGACGGCCTGGAAGCGGGTGAGTCCGGCGATCGCCGCCTTGCCCGCGCCGTACCAGCCGTTGCCGGCGGCCCCCCGGCCCGCGACCATCGCCGGCGGCGGCCCGCCCGACAGCGTGCCGGCCACCGAAGCGACGTTGACGACGGCCGCGCCGGGCGGCGGCTCGGCCTTCGCCCAGGCGGCGGTCATCGCCTCGACGCTGCCGGCGGTCATCGCCAGGCCATCCTCGACCGACAGCGGCAGCGAGCTCGGCGGACCGGCGTTGTTGGCGAGGTAGCCGAGCGGGCCGTACCGGGCGCGCAGGATCGGGAACAGCGCGTCGGTCGCGGCGCGATCGGCGGTGTCATGGCGGTGCCCGCTGAAGCCGGGGCCGAGGTCGAGCGCCGCCAGGCCAGCCTCGTTGATGTCGAGCCCGACCACCGCGAGGCCCTGGGCGAGCAGGATCGCCGCCAGTTCCCGGCCAATGCCGCTGGCGACGCCCGATACCACGGCGACCGAGCCGGCCGGGAAGCCGAGGAAGTCAGCCCCGCCGTTCATGCCACCACCCCCGCTTCGGCCGGCGCCGCGAGTGCGAGGCGCACCTCGGCGGCGAGGATCGCGCCCTTGGCGAGCCGGAGCCCAGCGACCTCGATCGCCGTCAGCTCGGGCAGTTCGAGCGCCGCGTCGCCCAGCGCGACGGCGATGTGGGCGAGCGTCTCGGCGTCCGCCGCGCTCGGCGTCGGCCGGGCGCCCTGCGCGATGGCCGCGGCGAGATCGGGCGCCGACGCCGGGATCTGCGCCATCACCGGCGCGCCGGTTGCGCCGGGCTCGACCACGACCATCGGGCCGAAGCCGTCGTCGCGGTGCAGCGCGCAGCGGGCCGTCAGCGTCGCGGATCGGCCGTCCATTCGATCCACGCTCGCGGAGGGCGAGCCGTAGAGCGCCAGCAGGGCGCGCGCCTGGTCCTCGGGCAACGCGCCGTCCGGACCGCGGTGCGAGAGGACGGCGCGGGCCAGCTCGCGTCGCCTCGGATCGAGCGCGCGGGTCTGCCGTACCGGCGGCGCGCGCAGCGAGAACTCGGCCAGCGCGGCGAGCGCGCGGGCGGCGCGGCGCGGGTCGGTGAAGGCGGGCACGCCGGCGTCGAGCAGATTGGTCGGCGGCAGGGTGGAGACGAAGGCGACCGGCTTTTCCGTCGCCCGGTGGGCGGCGATGTACATCTCTGGGTGGGTCGGATTTCCGATGATCACGGGGATGACCATGTCGGCCGCAGGGCTCGCGCTGACGCCGGCCAGGACGCTGTCGATCACGCCCGGCGTCGCCAGAGCCTGCGCGGTCACGTCGACAGGATTGGCGAGCGAGCCCATGAACGGCTGCGGCATCAGCGCCATCAGCGCGGCCTGATCGGCGGCCGGCAACGTGGGCGTCTCCAGCCCCTCGAGCACGCAGGCGTCGGTCAGCACGACGCCCGCGCCGCCTGATCCGGTGACGATCCCCACGCGCCGGCCGCGGGCGCGACGCCCGCCCTGGAAGATCACGCCGAGGTCGAGCATCTCCTCGAGGCTGCCGACGGAAAACACTCCGTATTGCCGGCAGACGGCGTCGAACGCCGCCGCCGAGCCGGCCACCGAGGCGGTGTGGGCGAACGCCGCCGCCGCGGCTTCGGCCGAGCGCCCGGCCTTCAGCGCGACGAACGGCTTGCCGAGCTCGGCCGCGCGCAGCGCGGTCTCGACGAACAGCGCCGGATCGCGCAGCGCCTCGAACGCGCCGAGCAGCACGGTGACGTCGTCGCGCTCGACCAGCGCGCGCAGCGTCGCGGCGACGGTGACGTCGACCTCGTTGCCGGTCGAGACGAACCAGCCGAGATTCAGCCCCGCGGTCAGCGCCTTGCGGACCATGTAGCCGCCAAGCCCGCCGCTCTGCGAGACGAGCGCCACAGGCCCGCCGGCCGGCAGCGGATCGTCGGGGTCGAGCGTGAAGTTGGCCATCACGCCGTCGGCGAGGTTCATGTAGCCGATGCAGTTGGGCCCGATCGCGCGCATGCCGCTGCGCCGCAGGATCCGCGCGACCTCGCTTTGCAGCTCCACCCCGGCGCCGCCCACCTCGGCGAACCCCGAGGTGATGATCACCGCCCCCCCGATGCCGCGTTCCGCGCAGGCCTCGAGCGCCTCGGGCACGCCGCGTGACGGGATCACGATGATGGCGAGGTCGACGTCCGGCGGCAGGGCGGCGATGTCTGGCCAGGCCTGCAGCCCCTGCACCCGCTCTTCGCGAGGATTGACCGGAAAAATCCGCCCGCCGCGGAACGCGCGGATCACGTTGGCGGTGACGTAGCCGCCGATGCTGGGCATGCGGTTGGAGGCGCCGACGACGGCGATCGACTTCGGCCGCAGCAGGCGCTCGAGGTCGGGGACGGCGGCGGCCGACGCCGCAACTACGCTCATGCCTCAGCGCCCCCTGAACGACGGGGAGCGCTTGGCGAGGAAGGCGCCGGCCGCCTCGCGGTGGTCTTCGCTGACCATGGTCGCTCCCTCGAGCAGCAGACCGGTCTGCAGCACGAGGTTGACGCGCTCGCGGATGATGCGGTTCAGCGTCTCCTTGGTGCCGCGCACGGCCAGCGGCGCAGCTTGAGCCAGCCGCTGTGCGAGCGCCTGCGCCTCGGTGTCGAGCTCTGCAGCGGGCGCGGCCTTCAGCGCCAGGCCGAGGCGCACGGCCTCGACGCCCGAGATGCGCTCGCCGGTCATCAGGTACCACTTCACAGCCCCGAGCGGGGCCAGCAGCGGCCAGATCACCGCGCCCCCGTCGCCGGCGACGAGGCCGATGTTGACGTGGGTGTCGGCGATCTGCGCGTCCTCGGCGATCACCACAACGTCGCAGAGCAGCGCGATCGTGGCGCCAAGGCCCATGGCGTAGCCCTGCACCGCGCAGACGATCGGCTGCGGCACGGCCAATAGCAGCTCGACCATGTCGGCCGCTTCCAGCGTCGAGCGCACGGTGAGGGCCGCGCTCGGTCCGGGCCCGTCGCCCGCCCCCTCCATGGTGTTCACGTCGCCGCCGGCGCAGAACGCCTTGCCCTCGCCACGCAGCACGATGGCGCGCACATCCGCGTCCGCCGCGGCCAGCGCGAAGATGCGCCGCAAGGATTCGTGGACGTCGGCGTTGATGGCGTTGCGCTGCGCCGGCCGGTTCAACGATACGGTCAGCACGGCGCCGTCCTTGCGGGCGAGTACGCTGGTGAAATCCTCGTAGGCCGTCATCTAGGCGCGCTCCGTCGCATGGGCGCCCCAGCGCGCGGCGACGAGGTCGCGGGCATGGCCGCGCACCCCTTGCATGTCGAGCCGCAGCGCCTGCAGGCGGGTGGTGAAAAGGTGGAGGTCGTATTCGACCGTGAAGCCGATCGCGCCGGTCAGCTGGTGCAATTCGTAGAAAATGCGGTGCGCGGCCTGGCAAGCGGTGATCGCCGCCGCCGCCGCGAGGTCCGCCGGGGCGCCGCGAAACGCCGCCTCGCGGGCCGTCCACTGGGCCGCATCGGCCGCGACATGGCATTCGACCAGCCGATGCTGAATCGCCTGATAGCTGGCGATCGGCCGATCGAACTGCACCCGGTCCTGCAGGTAGCGGATCGTCAGGTCGACGGCCGCGCGGGCCGATCCGGCCATCTCGGCGGCGAGCGCCACGCGCTGCCAGCGGCGGGCGACCGCGCCGGCGCCGGGCGCAAGCCTGGTCAGACGATAGTCTCCAACGCGGGCCATCGGGTAGCCGAACTTCGTGCGCACAGGGCTCGCCTCGAACTCGCCGCGGCTCGCCACGCCGGCTTCGTCGCCGTCGATCAGGATCAGCGCATCGGCCTGGGCGGCGAAGCGCACGGCCTCGAGCCGGCCGCGCTCGCCGACTGCGATCACCAGCGGCAGGCGATCGCCCATCACCGAGGCGGCGGTCAGCACCCGCGCGCCGATCGGCGCCAGCGCCGCGGCCGTGGCCGACCACTCCGTCACCAGCGCCGCCATCAGCGGACCGGTTTCGGCGTCATAGAAGAGGTCGAGGAAGCCGGCCTCGTTCAGGTCGATCATCAGGAGGCGATCGACATCGTCGGCCTTGCGCAACTCGCGCGCGCGGCTCGGGCCGGCGCGGCGCGCCAGCAGCCTGCCGAGCGACTCCTCGATCGCACGCTGCGTCTCGTTGAGCTCCATGTCCATCACGTCACCTCCCGGCCGCGGCGCCGATCACCTCACGGGCGATCAGGTTCAGCTGCATCTCGAGCGTGCCGGTGGCCGTGCCGGCGGCGAGCGCGTGCGGGTACTGCGCGCCGCTCTGTGCGCCCTTCACCAGGCCGCCGAGGCCCTCGACCGCGATCGTGGCCTCGTAGACCGTCTGCTCGCAGCGAATGGTGGCGACGCGGTAGACGTAGGCGGTGACCTCGGGCACGCGGTCCTTGGCGCGCTCGTCGACGACCCGGTAGATCAGCACGCGCGCCGCGTCGCAGGCGGCCTGCGCCCTGGCGATCGCCTCGCAGACCCCGGGGTCGTCCAGCAGCCCGGCCTTGGCCGCGGCCTTCGCCGTCCGATCGAGCGTTTTCGCGGCGCGGCGGAAGCGGGCGACGCCGACGCGCTCGTTGACCAGCAGCTGGCGGATGATCGGCCAGCCGCCGTTCTCCGGTCCGAGCCGCCAGCTCTCCGGCGCCCGCACGTCCTCGAAGACGCACTGGTTGAACGTGCCCGTGGAGAACATCGAGGGGATCTCGCGGATCGTGACGCCCGGCGCGTCGGTCGGCACGAGGAAGATCGAGATGCCGTGGTGCTTGCGCGCCTCTGGGTCGGTGCGGGCCAGGAGGAAGCAGAAGTCGGCGGTGTCGGCGTAGGAGGTCCAGACCTTCTCGCCGTTGATCGCGTAGTCCTCGCCGTCCCAGGCGGCGCGGGTGCGCAGGGCCGCCAGGTCGGAGCCGGCGTCCGGCTCGGAGAAGCCCTGGCACCAGACCACATCGCCACGGCTGATGCGGTTCAGGTGGTAGGCCCTCTGTTCCTCGGTGCCGGCCAGGATGAGCGCCGGCCCGACCCAATTGACGCACATGTACTGGGCGGTTCGCGGCTCGCCGTGGCCGGCCATCTCCTCGGCGAGGATCAGCTGCTGCCACGGCGACTGATCGAGCCCGCCGTATTCGCTCGGCCAGGCCGGCGTCAGCCAGCGCCGCTCCGCGAGTTTCCCCGCGAAGGCCTTGGAGAAGGCCTTCTGCTCGAGCGGCTCCATCGTGAAGGCGTCGAAGTCGTCGGGGAGTTCGGCGTCGAGGAACGCCGTGAGGTCGCGGCGGAACGCGGCGTCCTCGGGGCTCCAGTCAAAGTCCATGTTCCCTTCCCTCCCTCATCGCGCCCTCGGCAGGCCGAGCACCTGCGTGGCGAGAATGTTCTTCTGGATCTCGGAAGTGCCGCCGAAGATGCTGATCGTGCGCGAGCGCAGGTAGCCGCCGAACGCCGGCTCGTCCGGCTCGATGAAGGCGGCCGCGCCGGCGAGCTCGAGCTCCAGCGCCCGGATCGACTGCTCGGCCCGCGTCAGCAGCAACCGCGCCACCGAGCCCTCCGGCCCCGGCGCCTTGCCGGCCGCGCGCGCCGACAGCTGCTCGACCACGTTGAGGCGAAGCGCCTCGCCGATCACGTAGACCTTGGCGATCGCCTTTCTCACCTCGGGATTCTCGGCCAGGCCGCGGGCCGCGGCGCGGGCTTCGAGCTGGCGCAGGGTGGTCTGGAACGTGGCGATCAGGCCGATGTCGGCGGGGCCCCGCTCGTAGGCGAGCACGGTCATGGCGATGCGCCAGCCGTCGCCCTCCTCGCCGACAAGCTGGTCGGCCGGAACCTCCACCTCGTCGAAGAACATCTCGCAGGTCTCTGGCGCGCCGTCGGAGATGCGGACCGGGCGGATGGTGATCCCCGGCGCCTTGGCCGAGGTCAGCAAGCAGCTGATGCCGCGGTGCTTGGGCGCCTCGCGGTCGGTGCGCACCAGAAGCACGCACCAGTCAGCGTGCTGGGCGCCGCTGGTCCAGAGCTTCTGGCCGTTGACCACGTAGCGATCGCCGCGCCGCTCGGCGGTGGTGCGCAACGACGCCAGGTCCGATCCGGCGCCGGGCTCGGAGAAGCCCTGGCACCACTGGATGTCGCCGCGCAGCATGGGCGGCAGGAAGCGCTGCTTCTGCGCCTCCGTGCCGTAGGTGAAGAGCGCGCGGCCCAGGTAGTTGTGGAACGAGATCCGCGGCGTGTCGGAACGGCCGAGTTCGTCGTTGAGGATCGCCTCGTAAGTGGGGCCGAGGCCGCGGCCGCCGTACTCCGCAGGCCAGGTCAGGCCGACATAGCCGCCGTCGTAGAGCGTGCGCTGCCAGCGCCGCATCATCGCGCCCATGTCCGCGTCGCTCTTCACTTCGGCGCGCCAGTCCGCCGGCGCGTTGGCCGCGAGCCAGGCCCGCACCTCTTGGCGGAAGCGCGTCTCCTCAGGGGTCTCGAAGTAGTCCATCAGCCGCGCGCCTCACGGGTTGCCGCGATGGCCATGAGCTGGCTGGCCTCGTCGCCGAACAGTTTGCGGTCCCACATCGCCCGGCGCGTGCGCAGATGCGCCTCGTGCTCCCACACCTGGCCGATGCCGCCGAACGCCTGCATGACCGTCTCGCTGACCTGCTGGGCGGCCGGGGCGCAGAAGGCCTTGGCGGTGCGGGCGGCGAGGAGCGCGTCGGCCGGCGCCAGCGCGTCGACCGCCCAGGCCGCATAGTTGACCACGCTCGCCGCCGCCTCGACCTCGACCAGCATCTCGGCGCACATGTGCTGCACGGCCTGGAACGATCCGATCGGCGCGCCGTACTGGATCCGGGTCTTGGCGTAGTCGACGACCCGCTCCAGTCCGCCGCGCAGCACGCCGACGATGTCCGCGGAGACGAGCGTCAGCGCCAGCGCGCGCCAGGCGTCGAGGTCGGCGTCGCTCAGCACCTGGCCGATCGGCTCGGGCGCCGCGGCGACGACGGCGATCGGGCGCGTGAGGTCGACGCCGTCACGTTCGGCGCCGCGAGGGATCGCCACGCGCACCAGGCGGGGGGTTTCGCCGCGCGTCAGGGCGAGCACGAAGTCCGCGCCCTGGGCGTCGATGCAGACGCCCTCCCCTTCCCCGTCGGACAGCTCTTCGAGGTTCAGGTCGAGCAGCACGCTCGCGCGCTGGGCGCCCTCGAGCACGGCGGCTTCGAGCTGCGGCGGCGCCTTGGCCCGGGCCAGGAGATCCGCAGCCAGGGCCGCGCCGACGAACGGCGCGGGCGCGAGCACGGCGGCAAGTTGCTGCGCGACCAGCATCAGCTCGACGGCGCTGGCGAGCGGCGCGCCGTCGGCGCCGCGTTGGCGCATGCCCAGCAGACCCGCATCTGCGATCGCCCGCCAGGTCGCGCCGCGGTCGGCGCGCTCGAGGTCGGCGGGCGAGCCTATCTGCGCCGGCGCGGCGATCCGCCTCGCCGTCTCCTTCAGCAGCTCCTGCTCCTCGGTGAGGCTCGTCCGCACATGTACCTCAAAAGAATAATTATTACCCTATATAACGCACGCCCTGATAGCTGTCACGGCGAATTTGCGGACGCGGGCGACGCCGGCACAAGGCTCCTCGCTGAGGCGCCGCTGTTGCGGACCCTATAAAGAGTATAATATTTATTCCACAGCGGCGATCGGTACGCCGGCAGCAGGGGGAGCACGGATGGATCGGCTGGCGTGGCGCAGTTGGTATGCCGTGGGCCTGCTCGGCGCCCTTTTCATCATCGCCGCGGTCGACCGCCTGATCCTCGGCCTACTGGTCGAGCCGTTGCAGCAGGACCTGCACATCGACGACACCCAGATGAGTCTCTTGATGGGCGCGGCCTTCGCGATCTTCTACGCGATCGTCGGTTTGCCGCTCGGCCGGCTCGCCGACAGCGCCAATCGCAAGCGTCTGATCGTCGTCTCCGCGCTGGTCTGGGGCGCTTGCACGCTGGGATCTGGCCTGGCCAATAGGTTCTGGCTGCTCTGTGCGCTCCGGTTCGGCGTGGCGGTTGGCGAGGCGGCGCTGACCCCGGCCAGCATTTCGATGATCGCCGACCTCTTCCCGCCACAGACACGCGGCCGCGCCACCAGCATCTACGTGGCGCTCGGCACGTTCGGCGCGACCGGCGCCTACATCGTCGGCGCCCTGGCGGTGGACGTCGCACGCAGCCTGCACGTCGTGCTGCCCGTCGTGGGCGCGCTCAGGCCCTGGCAGCTGGTGTTCATGGCGGTGGGGGCGCCGGCCGTGATGCTCGCGGCGCTTCTCGCCCTCACTCTGCGCGAGCCCGCCCGTGAAAGCCCCCCGGCCGCATCGGCTGCGCTGACCTTCGCGTGGCTGAAGCCGCCGTACCTGACCGTGTTCCTGGTCTTCGTCGCGGCCGCGATCGGTCAGGTGATCGTCTACGGCCTTGGCGGCTGGGGACCGACCTACCTGATCCGCCAGTTCCACTGGGATGCGGGCGCGGCCGGCATCGCCATCGGCGCCGGCAGCATGGCCGCGGGCGTGACAGGCGTCCTAGCCGCGCCGGCGCTCGCCGAGCGCTGGATGCGCCGCGGACGGACGGACGCGCCGATGCTGGTGGTGGCGGCTGGCCTGCTCGCCGGCACGCCGCTGGTGGTGCTCTGCGGACTTGCGAGCGGCGTCTGGGGTTTCCTCGGCTTCTTCACGGCCGGGATGGTCTTCATCATGGGCGCCGGGTCGATCCCGTACGTCTGCATCCATTGGGCCGTCCCGGCGCGGCTCAGGGGAGAAGTCCTGGCCGCCAGCCTGCTCGGCGGCGCGCTGACCAGCCTGACGCTGGGCCCGACCGCGGTGGTGCTCGCCGGGCGGCTGTTCCACGGCGCCGGCGCGAGCGAGTTGGGTCGGGGGATAGCTCTCGTCGCCGCAGTCTGCGGTCCGCTCGGCGCCGCCTGCGCCATGGCGCTCCGCCAGCCGCTGACGCGTCTGATCGAGGCTCACGGCGAGAACATGATCGGCGGCGAGTTCCACGCAACGCGGCCCGACGCGGGAGTGGCGCCGGCGTTGCGGCCGCGCGCGGAAGAAAGCGCATGAGGGCCGGCGGACGCGCCCGGGCCGTAGGCTCGCGTAGCCTCAGAACACCAGGCCCACCTGCACGTCGCGGTGGCCAGTGTAGGGCTCGCGCCCGTGCGCCGTGTAGATGTTGTCGAGCAGCATGATATCGCCGCGCTCGTAAGGCAGGTTCACGGCGAGATCGTCGAGGATCGTGTAGAGCGGGGTCACCAGCTCGTCGGGAATCTCGGCGCCGTCACCGAAGAGGATCTCGACCGGGCGCGGGCGGCCGCGAGGGAACGCCGCGACCAGCTCCGCGTAGTTGTCCTCGAGCCGTGCGGCGTTGAAGTGCATGCCCTGCACCTGCGCGAACCAGACGTCCTCGCCGGTGACTGGATGACGGACGAAGCCCGGCGAGCGATAGCGCATCGAGAGCGAGCCATCGTCTTCCCACACCGCCTCGCAGCCGACCGCCGCGCAAGCCGCCTCCGCCTGGGCGGCCGTCTCCACCTGCAGCACCTCGGTCCATTCGCGGCGGAACAGCGCCTTGATCGGGTCCGGCTCGGGCCCCGGCGCGCGGTAGTTGCGCCGGTAGAGAACGCCGCGTTCGCGCACCTCGCGGAGCAGCGCCGCCGGGATCTGCGCCTGGAAGCGGCGCATGTCCCCGATCGTCGTGCAGCCGCCGGTCTTTGCCGGCGCCAGGCAGTAGAACACCACCATCTTCGGATAGGCCGGCAGGTAGCCCATCTCCTGGTGCAGGATGATCTTCTGGTCGGGCGGCACGCGCGAGGCCTCGAACACCTTTCCGGCGATGTTCTTGCGCGGCGTCAGTCCGCCCGAATAGCCGTGCGGGTCGGTCTCGTAGCCGGCGAGCAGCACGTTGAAGGCGGCCGTATCGGGAACCGCGAAGCCGCGCAGCACCACGCCGCCAAACGTGGGCAGCATCGCTTCGAGGGCGCCGTGGTGCTCGGCGAACCAAGCCTGCACTGCGGCCGGATCGGACGCCAGCGGCGCGCCGTCCAGCGGCTCCAGGATCAACGGCAGCCCGTGCGCGTCGAAGAAGCGATGGGCCACGCCGGGCGGCAGCTCCGAAGTCCTCACAGCTACGCCCACGCCCCCGGCTCCCTCTCAAACACGTCCAGTCACGGGGCTTGATACCATTTATTACACTATTTACAATCCAAACTCTCGCGCGATGATCGGAGGGCGGTCTTGAGGGCGGAGGCGAGAATGGCGGCGGCTCGGAGCGAGGCGGAGCAGGCGCTGCGGCGCGATCTTGCCGCCTGCTATCGCATGGTGGCCATGATGGGCTGGGACGATCTGCTCTACACCCATCTTTCGGCGCGCATCCCGGGTCCGGAACGCCACTTCCTGCTCAATCCGTTCGGCCTGCTGTTCGAGGAGGTGACCGCCTCGTCGCTGGTCAAGGTCGACTTGGACGGCGAGGTCGTCGAGCCGTCACCACACCCGATCAACAAGGCCGGGTTCACGATCCACTCGGCCGTGCACGCCGCGCGTGAAGACGCGCATTGCGTCATCCACCTGCACACAGTGGCCGGCACCGGCGTCGCTTGCCAGGCGGAGGGCCTGCTGCCGCTGCACCAGGAGGCGATGCTGATCCGCGAGCAGGTGGCCTACCACGACTACGAGGGCGTCGCCTTCGATCACGAAGAGCGCCCGCGCCTCACGGCCGACCTTGGCGACCGCTCGTTCATGATCCTGCGCAATCACGGCACGCTGACGTGCGGCCCGAGCATCGCCACCGCGTTCCAGCGCATGTACCGACTCGAGCGCGCGTGCCAGATGCAGGTCGCCGCGTTGGCGGGCGGACGCCCGCTGGCGACGCCGAACCAGGCCGTGCAGCGGCTGACGGCGGACCAGGGCGCGGACGATCCGCAGCCGGTGGCAGACGCCTACCTATGGCCGGCGCTGTTGCGAAAGCTCGACCGCATTGGCGCGGACTACTGGCGATGAAGGCCGTCGTCCGCCGCTCGGGCGTGCTCGTCTGCGCCGAGGTCGATGATCCTGTTCCGGGCCCGGGACAAGCGCTGCTGCGCACGCTCGCCTGCGGCATCTGTGGCTCCGACCTGCATGCGCACCGCTTCGCACAGCGCGTCGCCGACGCCGCGATCAAGGCGGGGCGGCGCCCACCGATCCGGCCCACAGACGACCTGGTGTTCGGCCACGAGTTCTGCGGCCAGGTGCTGGGCTACGGATCGGGTGCGGCTGCGCCGTTCGAGCCCGGGACGCGCGTCATCGCACTACCCTACGCCACTGGCCCGGACGGACGCGAAACGGTCGGGTTCTCGCACCGTTTCCCCGGCGGTTTCGCCGAACTGGTATGTGTGGATGCAGCGATGATGATGGCGACGCCGGACGACATCAGCGACGTGACGGCGGCCATGGTCGAGCCGCTCGCTGTCGGCGCCCACGCCGTGGCGCAGGCCTCGCTGGACGCGGACTCCGTCGCCATGGTGATCGGCTGCGGGCCCGTGGGCCTCGCTGTGATTGCCGCCCTGAAGGCGCGTGGCTTTGCGCCTGTCGTCGCCGCTGACTTCTCGCGTAGCCGCCGCGCCGCCGCCGCGCGCCTCGGCGCCGACGCCGTCGTCGATCCGGCGGTGGAGTCGCCGCATACGAGGTGGGTGGAACTCGGCGCGCCGGTATCGATCGTCGAGCGCCTGGCGCAGGTGGAGCTCGGGCGGCGTGTGCGCACGCCCGTGGTTTTCGAGTGCGTGGGCATGCCTGGAGTGCTCAGGTCGATCATCGAAGGCGTGGCGCCTGGGGCGCAGGTGATTGTCGTTGGCGTCTGCATGGAGGAAGACCGCTTCGAGCCCATGACCGCGATCAACAAGCAACTGACGCTTAGATTCGTAGCCGCTTATTCGCGCGCCGAATTCCGCCAGGTGCTCGACGACATCCTCGCCGGACGCATCGCGCTGGACGCGCTGGCGGCGCGTGTCATCGCGCGGGAAGACGCGGCCGCCGCGTTCGATTCTCTCGGCCGCGGCGACGGAGTCAAAGTCGCGATCGTCCACGAACAGAGCTAGCGTCCGGACCTAAGTGCCAATAGCCGCATGAGGCGGCTGGCAGCACGCCGCAGAGGCAGTTTCGCGCGAGCGTCGCGTAGCGGGCGGCGACACGGTGGAAGTCGCTGAGCCTGACTACATGCGCGCGACGCGGATGCGATGTAGGCGACGGCGCCGTCGCCGCCTTTGACGTGGACGCCGCGTCCCGTTCGCCTCTTGCCGGCCTTCGTGACCCCTTGGGAGATCTGTGCCAGCATGCGCTCGATGTCGCCGAGCTTTCAGCGTGCGCAGCGCCCGGCCGCCGAGGAGTGGCTTGATGTGTTGCTCGATGCGGGCGGTGTCGCCTCTCAGGGTCGTTGCCTCGAGGCGCTGCCGGCTGCGGCCTAGCAGCCTGACCGTCCCCCCTTGTTAAAGCGGCTGCACGATTGTCGCGTACGGGCGCTAGGGGCGGTCGCGCCGCGCGATTGCGGCGCGCAGCAGCGCGGTCTCGTTGTCGCGTAGCTCGGCCAACGCGCGGCGGATCGAGGTCAGGCGCGAACCGACCTCGATCTGGGTCATGTCCCTCGCGGCGCGGCTGAAGCTGAGCCCTTCGGCAACGAAGATGGCATGGACCATGGGACCCCAGCGGCGGTTCGCCATCGGCGGTTCGCCCGTCAACGGTTCGAGGTAGTGAAAGCCAAGCGGCTTCAGCGCGTCGATCGTCCAGCCGCACTCCTCGGCGACCTCGCGGCGGACCGTCTGCTCGATGGTTTCGCCAGGCTCGATGCCGCCACCCGGCTCGATGTGGTTCTCGCCATGGATCTCGCGGACGACGACGACACGCGAGCCCTTGAACACGACCGCGCGTGCGGAGGTCAGCAGCTCCGGCGGATAGTCGAAGTCGTCCACGAAGGTGCGGGCGCGAAGCCGCGCTCGCGGCCAGATCACCTCAGCGTCGACGATCGGCGCCCGTCGTTCGAGCTCGCGAGAGAAGCGCTTGGACAGGTCGTCGATGTCCATGGCGCCGCTTGTACGCGCCGCACCGACGCGCAGCGAGACCTACGCAGCGGCCCAGCGGCGGGGGTCGAGGGCGACCGGGTCGTCGATCGCCATCTCGTCCCAGTCGAGGTCGGGCGGCGGACTGGAGGCGGCGGCGATCACCGCGGCGAGCTCGGCGGCGGTCGAGGCGCCGACGATCACCGCGTCGGCCTCGGGGCGCGACAGCGCAAAGCCGAGCGCCGCCTGCAGCGGATCGGAACGGCCCTCGGCGATCATCCGGCGCGCGCGCGACAGCCGGCCCGCGGCGCCCTTCAGCTGCGCCGGCACGCGGTCCGGCGGGAGGAACAGCAGGCCGTTCAGGAAGATCGAGCGCAGGTGCACCTCGATCCCCATCTCGCGCACCGCCATCAGGCTGCCGTCGAGCAGCAGCCGCTGGTCGAGCAGCGAGGCCGGCGCCTGCATGAGGTCGGGCTTGAAGCGGCGCGCCAGGCCGGCCGGATCGTCCGAGGCGTAGGCGGACACGCCGACCTGGTCGAACAGCCCCTCGTCGCGCAAGGTCTTCAGCCGATGCCAGAGCGCCAGGCCCGACGCGGCGAAGAGGTCGCTGGCGCTCTGCACCACGACGGCGCGCGCCTTGGTGAGGCCGAGCCGGGTCAGGCTGGCGCGCACCTCGGCCTCGACCAGGTCGGGGCCGCGCTCGCCGCGCACCGAGCGGACCAGCACGTTGAACGGCGTCGGGCGCGGCATCTGCTGGCCGAGCACCTGCTCGGCGGCGGGCTGCGCCTGGCCGGCGTCGAGCACGCCAAGGCCCGCGCGGCCGGCCGACACCAGCATGTCGCGCACTTCGGCCTCGGGCGGTCGGCCACGCACGGAAGCGCCGCTCGGAAACTGCGACGCGCCCAGCCCGAGCTTGCCGAGCAATGGATTCATCTTAAGCGCCCACCATCTTTGCGCTTGATGCACATTGAGCGGATGGTGCACCCGACCCTTTAAGAAGGCGTATCGACGGGGTTGACCGGGAGTTAAGCGACAAGGTGAACAAGGCGTGACCGACATGCTGCCCGACTGGCCGATGTTCGGCCTCGGCGACGACGCGCGGCCGGCGCTGGCTGAGGCGCGGGCGGCCGGCAAGCCCTGCGCGCTCGCCACCATCATTGCGCTCGGCGGCGGCGGTCCGCGGCCGGTCGGCGCGCAGATGGTGATCGGCGATGGCATCCTCTCCGGCTTCCTCTCGGGCGGCTGCCTGGAGGCGGATGTCGCCGGCCATGCCGAGGCATGCCTGGCGGACGGCGAGCCGCGGCGCCTGGTCTACGGGACCGGCAGTCCGTGGCCCGACATCCGGCTGCTCTGCGGCGCGCGGATCGACATCCTGGTCGAGCGGATCGCGCCCGACGACGCGGCGGTTGGGCGGCTGCTCGCCCTTCGCGACGCGCGCCAGCCCGCGCAGTGGATCAGCGACGGGCGCCGGCGCGCCTGCGATGCGCCGCAGCGGACGCCGGCGCCCTGGGACGGCGCCTTCAGCCGCGGCTTCGAGCCCGTGCCGAAGCTGGTGGTGCTGGGCGGCGATCCGACCGCGCTGGCGATCGCCTGGCTGGGCGCGCACGCCGGATTCGAGACCACCCTG
>DATNEH010000080.1:0-5553 GCA_035553015.1 Caulobacteraceae bacterium
GGTGACCGCCTTGATCGTCTTGTGGGTGGCGCGTCGCAGCTCGCTCTGGCGCTCCGCGTCGGCCTCGGCGGCGGGCTCGGCGTCGAACTCGGCCCAGACGCGGTTCACCAGGCGCGAGGCGCCCTCGACGCCGGCCGACGTCCACTGCACGTCGCGCTCCGGCGGCGAGTCGGAGAGCACGCACAGGCGCGCTGCGTCGACGCCGTAAGTGTCGGCCATGTCGGCCGGGGCGACGACGTTGCGCTTCGACTTCGACATCTTCTCGATGTCGCCGATCGTCACCGGCTCGCCGGTCGCGATCAGCCGCGCGCGGCGCGTGGCGCCCTCGCTGATGATCTCCACATCGGACGGGTCCACCCAGTCGCCGTTCTGGCGGCGATAGGTCTCGTGGGTGACCATGCCTTGCGTGAAGAGGCCGGCGAACGGCTCGTCGACCCGCAGCATCCCTTCGTCGCGGAGCGCCTTGGTGACGAAGCGCGCATAGAGCAGGTGCAGCACGGCGTGCTCGATGCCGCCGATGTACTGGTCGACCGGCATCCAGTAGTCGGCCGCGTCCTTGTCGATCGGCGTGGCGGCGTCGGGGTTGGTGTAGCGCGCGAAGTACCAGGAGGAATCGACGAAGGTGTCGAGCGTGTCGGTCTCGCGCTCGGCTTCGCCGCCGCAGGCCGGGCAGGTGGTGTGCTTCCAGGTCGGATGGCGCGCCAGCGCGTTGCCGGGGCGGCTGAAGTCCATCCCCTCGGGCAGGCGCACCGGCAGCTCGGACTCGGGGACCGTCACGATCCCGCACTTGCCGCAGTGCACGACCGGGATCGGACAGCCCCAGCCGCGCTGGCGGGCGATGCCCCAGTCGCGCAGCCGGTAGACGGTCGCGCCTTCGCCCAGCCCCAGGTCCTCGGCCCTCTGGATCGCCGCGGTCTTGGCGGCCTCGATGTCGAGCCCGTCCATGAACTGCGAGTTGAAGATGCGGCCGCCCTCGACATAGGCCTCGTTCGCCACTTCGAAGCTCGCCGGGTCCTCGCCCGGCGGCAGCACCACCGACGTCACCGGCAGGCCGTACTTGCGGGCGAAATCGAGGTCGCGCTGGTCGTGCGCCGGGCAGCCGAAGATGGCGCCCGTGCCGTAGTCCATCAGGATGAAGTTCGCGACCCAGACCGGCAGCCGCCAGTCGGGGTCGAACGGGTGGGTGACCCGCAGGCCAGTGTCGAAGCCCAGCTTCTCGGCGGTCTCGATCTCGGCCTCCGAGGTGCCGCCCTTGCGGCATGCCTCGACGAACTCGGCGATGCGCGGATCGGCGCCGGACAGTTGCTCGGTCAGCGGATGGTCGGGCGACAGCGCGACGAAGCTCGCGCCGTAGAGCGTGTCCGGGCGCGTCGTATAGACCGTGACGCCCTCGCCCAGGTCGGCGCGCTCCGCACCAGGATCAGCAGAGAATGGAAAGGTCAGCCGCAGGCCCTTCGACTTGCCGATCCAGTTCTCCTGCATCACCCGGACCTTCTCGGGCCAGCGATCCAGGGTCTTCAGGCTCTCCAGGAGCTCGTCGGCGTAGTCGGTGATGCGCAGGAACCACTGGTTCAGCTTGCGACGCTCGACCGGCGCGTCGGAGCGCCAGCCGCGCCCGTCGATCACCTGCTCGTTGGCCAGCACGGTCATGTCGACCGGGTCCCAGTTGACCAGGCCCTCCTTGCGGTAGACCAGGCCGCGCTTCCACAGCTTCAGGAACCAGGCCTGCTGCTGGCCATAGTATTCCGGATCGCAGGTGGCGAACTCGCGCGACCAGTCGATCGACACGCCTAGCCGCTGCAGCTCGGCGCGCATGAAGGCGATGTTCTCGTAGGTCCAGGCGGCGGGATCGACGCCGCGCTCGGCGGCGGCGTTCTCGGCCGGCAGGCCGAAGGCGTCCCAGCCCATCGGGTGCAGCACGTTGAAACCGCGCGCCCGCTTGAAGCGGGCCACCACGTCGCCCATCGCATAGTTGCGCGCGTGGCCGACGTGCAGACGCCCCGACGGATACGGGAACATCTCCATCACGTAGTACTTGGGCTTGCCCGAGCCGTTCTCGGCCCGGAAGATTCCGGACTCGGCCCAGGCGGCGCGCCACTTGGGCTCGACTTCCTTCGGATCATAACGCGGCATGGCGGCCTTATTCCTTCGCCAGCGTGGCAGGTCTAGGGGGAGCGGTCGAGAACCCCCCCGGGACGACGGCCGACGAAGAGGACGCGCGGCGCTACGCCCGGGGGCTGCTAAGGCCCAGACGAAGGAGAAGCATGCCTGAAAAGGCGTCGCGCATGGGCGAGCCTTACCAGAATCCGCCTGCCGGAGCAACGATCCGGCGGATCAGCCCTTGAGGTTGGAAAGCCTGAGCTGCCGCGCCCGGGTCAGGATGGCGTTCTCGATGTCGACCGAGGTCTGGTCCGACGCCTGCGAGGCCGCCCAGCCGCCCTGGCCGTTCGACACCTCCTTGAACACCGTCACCTTCAGCGCGTCGCCGCGCAGACGGGTGTCAAGGATGTAGACGGTGCACTTGAAACGCTCGTCCGGCTTCTCGGGATTGACGTACCAGTCGGTGATCACCACGCCGCCGTACGGATCGGCCGAGGCCAGCGGCATGAACGCCAGCGTATCGAGCGTCGCCCGCCACAGGTAGCTGTTGACGCCGATCGCATTGGGCGCAGGGGCGGTCTTGGCCGGAGACTTTTGCGTGGTGTTGCACGCGCCCAGCACCGCCAGGCTGGCCAGCCCAACCAGGGCGCCCAGCGCCACCCGCCCACTCTTGAAGGGCATTCGTTTCCTAACTCCAATGCGTTGGCGGCCCCCAGCGACCGCATCCGCCATCGCCCCGCCGAAACGCGTCTATAACAAGTGGAAATGCCGCGCCAAACAGGAATCACGTGGCGAGGGGGCCACAGGCTGGCGCCCAAAATGCATGTGGCCTCGCGTGCGACGCCCAGTTGGGTTGACCGTTTCGCTGCGAGGACCTTAATCAAAATGATGCAAAGCGGGCGTAACACACCCCGCAGGACGGAAAGGGGCGCTGTTCGGGTGGCTGTGCGGGCTCACAGGCTTGCGCTGATGGCGACTGCGGTACTCGCAATGGCGAGTGCGGCGTCGATCGCCCATGCGGCCCCGGCGGACCTGTTCTCGGCGCATGAGGACTTTACGCCGCAGCCCAACCAGATCGGGCCGCCGCCGCCGCATCGCTCGCTGCAGTTCAACAACCGCACCGGCCGGTGGGGCGTGAACCTCGAAGTGAAGCAGCCGTCCGACCACGATGCGACGTGGCGCGACGCCACCGTCGGGCTGAACTACGGCGTCGCGCCTGGCCTGCGCACCGGCGTAGGGGTCTCGCTCGGCGACGAGCAGACGCCGGACGGCCGCAAGCTGAGCAACGACGGCGCCTCGCCGCGCGTGCGGCTGGAAACCACCTTCAAGTTCTAAGCGCCTAGCGCGTCAGCGCATCGACGGCCGCGAAGCCTGCCGCGCCTGCGCGGACGATTCGCCACGCCCTCACCCCATCGATCCCTCCCAGCGCGAAGACCGGCAGGCGCGCCCCGCGCGCCAGCTGAGCGAATCGCAACGGCCCGAGCGGGCGGCCGGCCGACGGGCTGGCGCTCGCAAACACCGGCGAGACGAACACCGCGTCCGCGCCCGCACGCCGCGCCTGGACGATAGCCTCGGCCGAATGGGCGGCGCTGGTGACGATCCAGCCGGGGCGCGCCCGTTTCAGCCCGATCGCGGACCGCACCCCGCGCTCGGGCAGGTGGACGCCGTCCGCGCTGATTCGCGCCGCAAGGTGGGCGTCGGCGCCGGCCAGGAGCGTCAGGCCGCGACGGCGGGCGATTCGCACGAGGCGGCGGCCGCGCGGGATCGCGTCCGGGTCGCCGAATGCGCGATAGACGACGCCGGCGCCCCGCGGCAGGCGGGCGAGCACCGCCTCCGGGTCGGGGACTCGCGCCGGGTCGGTGAAGAAGAAGAGCCGCGGCAAGGCCTTCCGTCCGGCCCTCGCGGGCCTTAGCGTCCGCGCCGCCCGCAGCAGCTGATCCGCCGACCGTGACCCAATCCCCGTCAAAGTCCGACGCATCCTTCGACGCCGCCGCCGCGCGCGCCTCGATCCTGGAGCGGATCGCTGCGGCGGCCCGCGGGGCCGGTCGCGACCCCGCCGACGTGTCGCTGACCGCGGTCTCCAAGCTGCAGCCGGAGCCGCGCGTCGCCGCGGTGCTGGCCGCCGGCCAGCGCGTGTTCGGCGAGAACCGGGTGCAGGAGGCCCTGGCGCGCTGGAGCGACCGCCGGGGCCAGATCGAGCTGCGTCTCATCGGCCCGCTGCAAACCAACAAGGCGCGCGAGGCGGTGGGCTTCTTCGACGTGATCGAGACGCTCGACCGAGACAAGCTGGCGCAGACGCTGGCCCGCGAGGCCGAGCGCGCCGGGCGATGCCCCCGCCTCTACGTCGAGATCAACACCGGCGAGGAGCCGCAGAAAGCGGGTGTCGCGCCCGGCGACGCCGACGCCTTCATCGCCCGCTGCCGCGGCGAGTTCGGCCTGACGCTGGAGGGCCTGATGTGCATTCCGCCCGCCGGCGAGCCGCCCGGCCCGCACTTCGCGCTGACCGCCAGGCTCGCGGCGCGCAACGGCCTTGCGAAGCTCTCGATGGGCATGAGCGCCGACTTCGAGACCGCCATCCGCTTCGGCGCCACCAGCGTGCGCGTCGGAACGGCGCTGTTCGGCGAACGTTAGTTCACAGCTCGTGCTAAGACCGGCGATTAAGGTCATTGAAAAAGCCTAGCGGGCGAGGCACTAGCCCGTAAGGGGGCGGCAGTGCATGCTTGAGGCCCAATGGCGCGTGCAAAGACGATCCTCATAGTCGACGACGACGCAGACCTCAGAGAGGCGCTGCGCGAACAGCTCGAATTGACTGAGGAATTCTCCGCCGAGAACGCGGGCAACGCGACCGAGGGCCTGCGGATCGCCAAGGAGGCGCGTCCGGACCTGATTCTGCTGGACGTCGACCTGCCCGACATGGACGGCCGCGAGGCGCTGAAGCTGATGCGCGGCGCCGGCGTTTCCTCGCCCGTGGTGATGCTGACCGCGGCGTCCGGCGATTCAGACACGATCCTCGGGCTGGAGTCGGGGGCCAACGCCTACATCACGAAGCCGTTCAAGTTCAACGTGCTGCTGGCGCACATCCGCGCCCAGCTACGCAGCCACGAGCAGTCGGAGGACGCGGTCTTCCGCATCGGCCCCTACGAGTTCCGGCCGGCCTCGAAGCTGCTGCTGGACGCCAAGGGCAAGAAGATCCGGCTGACCGACAAGGAAACCAACATCCTGAAGTACCTCTATCGCGCCGGCTCGAAGGTGATCTCGCGCGAGGAGCTCTTGACCGAGGTCTGGGGCTACAACGCCGGCGTCACCACCCATACGCTGGAGACCCACGTCTACCGCCTGCGCCAGAAGATCGAGCCCGACCCGACGGACCCGAAGATCCTGATCACCGAAGCGGGCGGGTATCGGCTGTCGCCTTAGAGCAACGGCAACCTCCGAGTTCGCCGGCGCGGCCTT
>DATNEH010000081.1:0-3191 GCA_035553015.1 Caulobacteraceae bacterium
CGCGGGGGCATACTCGCCAGCCAGTTCCCGGGCATGAATCCGTCGACCGCGAACCCGCACAACTTCATGGAGTCGACGACCCAGAACAACACCCAGAACGACGACGTCGCCCTGGCCACCAACCTGACCTACCACTTCCCGAAGTTCGACGTGACCTACACGGGCGGCTACCAGTCGTTCTACTACAACCTGTTCTTCGGTCCGGGCGTGGACAGCGGTCTGGCGGCCTATCAGATCCAGGGCCCTGCGGCCCTGGGCAACCTGACGATGTTCCCGCTGGGCGGCAACGGCACCTCCTTCATCGAGAACGACTCATACTTCAGCCACGAGCTGACGTTCACGTCGACCGACACCGGGCCGTTCCAGTGGATCGCCGGCGGCTACTGGTATCATGAGCACTTCGACCAGCCGATCGGCCTGCAGTGCTACCCCAACCAGCCGCAGCTGAAGGCGCCTCTCACCCTTGCAGGCAAGGCCGGGGTGGCGAACCCCAATGGCTGCGCCATCAACGTCGACGGCAACCTGAAGTACGACGACTACGCCGTCTACGGTCACGGCAGTTACAAGTTCAGTGACCAGTGGAACATCTCGGGCGGCATTCGCTACACGGCCGACCACAAAGTCGGCTTCGAGCAGCAGCGCGTGATCGCCTTCGACGATCCGTTCATCGGCCTGCCGACCGCGGCCACGCTGGGCGCCTTTACCCCGGCCATCGACATCAGCGGCCCGGCCAACGCCGCCGTTCTGGTCGGTCACTCGACCGACCCGACCGCGGGCGTCGCAACCCTCAATACAACGACCGGCTACGTCCAGCGGGCATTGAGCGGCACCTGGAGTGCGGTGACGGGCGATGCGACCATCAACTGGACGCCCACCCCGGCGACGCTCGCGTATTTCCGCTATGCGCGCGGTTACAAGGCTGGCGGCTTCAACGCAGGGTCGCTGGCGGTGCATCCGTCGACGGCGGCTGAGGCGGTCGACCAGTTCGAGCTCGGCGTGAAGCAGACGGTGGGCTCGACGCTGACCCTCAACGGCGCGCTGTTCTACTACAACTACTACAACGACCAGCAGCCGTTCACGGTCGCCAACCCGACCACCAACAGCACGCTGGCCGAGATCCTCAACATCCCAGAGGCGCGCATCTACGGCCTGGAGCTGGAAGGTACCTGGCGGCCCATCGATCCGCTCACCCTGACCGCCGAGTACAGCTACCTGAGCGCCAAGGTGACGAGCATGGGCGGCATCTGCGTGGAGGACACGTCCGACCCGCTGGCGACGCTGCCCGGCGCGAACACCAACGGATGCGCGCCGATCAAGAACAAGGCGGGCGTGGTCACGATCAGGCCGCAGAACCTGACCGGGCAGACGCTTCCCGAGGCGCCCGAGAACAAGGTCGCGCTCAACGGCCAGTACGCCTTCCGCTTCGACCCCGGTACGTTGACGCTCTCGGCTTCGTTCATCTGGAAGGACGCCACCTACGGGTCGATCTTCAACCGCGCGCCGTATTCGCTCGCGCCGGCCTATTCGATCGTCAACCTGCGGGCCACGTGGGACGATGCCAAGCAGCGCTACACGCTGATCCTCTTCGCCAACAACGTCACCGACGCGCTCGGCTACGACAACGTCACCAAGACCAACGTGGCGCAGGCGGGCGCGCCGCTGCAGCTGGTGTCGGCGCGCGGGCTGATCAATCCGCTCGTGGTCGGCGGCGAGATCCAGTTCCGCTTCCGCTAGCTGGCGCGCGCGGCGCGGCGGAGTAGCATCCGCGCCGATGCGTGAGAGAGCGAGACCAATGGGGCGCCGGTCGGGTTCGAGAGACCCGGCCGGCGCTTCGCGTCTGCTGGGCGAGGCCGCCGCGCACGCGGTCGCCGGACGCCTCGCCGAGGCCGCCGCCGCCTACGCCCGCGCCGAGCGCGCCGACCCGGACGACTTTCGCGCCCCGTTCTCGCTGGCCACCATCGACCTGCAGCAGGGCCGCCCGGACCTCGCGCTGCCGCGGCTGAGGCGCGCCGCGCAGCTGCAGCCAGACCTGTTCGACGCCTGGCACAACCTCGGCGGCGCGGCGCAGGCGCTGGAACGCTGGGACGACGCGGCCGGCGCCTACGAACGGGCGCTGGCGCTGCGCCCCGACGCGCTGGAGACCCGCCGCAACCACGCGATCGTCCTCTCGTCGGCCGGGCGCATCGCCGAGGCCGAGGCCCAGCAGCGGCGCCTCGCCGAGCTCGCCCCGACCCGGCTATGGGCGCTGACCCGGCTGGCGCTGCTGCGGCCGGCGGCGATCTCGGACGCCGAGCTCGCCGAGATGCGCGCCGCGGCCGCCGATGCGTCCGCCGATCCCGACACCCGCGTCGGCCTCTGGTTCGCAAGCGGCGAGGTGCTGGAACGGCGCGGCGACGATGATGCGGCGTTCGACGCGTTCGCCGAGGGCAACCGGCTGAAGCGCGCGCAGCTGGCGGCGCGGCCGGGCGCCGACCCGCGCGCCGTCCTCGCCTTGCATCGCGAGTCGGCCCGGCGGGTGCGCGCGGCATACGGCGCCGGGGTGCTCGCGGCCGGCCAGGGGCTGGGGCTCTCGACGGCCGCGCCGATCTTCGTGGTCGGCATGCCGCGCTCGGGCTCGACGCTGATCGAGCAGATCCTCTCGGCGCACCCCGAGGTGCGTGCGCTGGGCGAGACGGCGGCGCTGCCCGCGCTGCTGGAGCGGAATTTGCCGGCCGCCGCCGACCAGAAGGCGCTGCGCGCGCTCGGCCGCCAGTATCTCGAGGCGGCCCGCGCCCGCGGCTGGCGCGGCGCCGGCCGCTTCGTCGACAAGACCCTGGAGAACTACCTGCACGTGGGCGCCATCGCGCTGATGTTCCCGAACGCGGTGGTCCTGCATGCCGTGCGCGATCCGCTCGACACCTGCCTCTCGTGCTGGCGCCAGCTCTTCGCCGAGGGCGCCGAGACGCTCTACGACCTCGCCGAGATCGGGGCCGAGTACGTCGCCTACCGGGAGACGATGGACCACTGGCGAGCGATGCTGCCGGGCCGGGTTATCGACGTCGATCACGAGGCGCTGATCGCCGATCCGGCGCGGCAGATCCGCTGGCTGGTCACCGAGGCCGCGCGGCTGGCGTGGAACGACGCCTGCCTCGCGTTCGACACCGCCGGCGCCTCGGCCCCGACGGCGAGCTCGGCGCAGGTGCGCCAGCCGA
>DATNEH010000082.1:0-6048 GCA_035553015.1 Caulobacteraceae bacterium
ATGAAGTAGGCGAGGCCCTTGTGCTTGACCTTGTCCCAGTCGGCGCGGGCCAGCAGCAGGCCCCAATGGGCCTTGTGCGCCGAGGTGGTCCACACCTTCTGGCCGTTGATCACCCACTTGTTGCCGCGCTTGTCGGCACGCGTCACCGCGCCCGCCATGTCGGAGCCGCTGCCCGGCTCGCTGAACAGCTGGCACCAGGCGTCCTCTCCGGTCAGGCTGCGGCGCAGGAACTTGCCCTTCTGGAAGTCGGTCCCGTGCGCCAGCAACGTGGCGGCGGCCAGCGTGCGGATGCCGGCCATGGCGACGTTCACCGCGCCGATGCGGCGGATCTCCTGGTCGACGACCGCCGCCAGCGGCCCCGGCAGGTCGCGCCCGCCCCATTGCTTCGGCCACGCCGGCGCGCCCCAGCCGGCGTCGATCAGCTTCTCGCGCCACTCGATGAGGCCGAGGTTGGGGTCCCAGTTCGCCTCCAGCCAGGCGCGCACCTCGGCGCGGACGGTCTCTTCGGTGGGCTCGGTCATCGTCGCCGCCTGGCTCATCAGTGCCCCCACGCCTGCATCATCCGCTCACGGTGCAGCGTCGGGTCGCCGAGGAAGACCTCGCTCGACTTGGCGCGCTTGAACCAGAGGTGGGTGTCGTTGTCCCAGGTGAAGCCCACGCCGCCGTGGATCTGGATCGTGTGGATCGCGGTCTGCAGATAGGCCTCGGAGGCGGCGGCCTTGGCAAGCGAGGCGAGCGCCGGCATGTCGTCGGCGTCCTCGGCGGCCGCCTGCGCGGCGACGTAGGCGGCCGACTTGGCCAGCTCGACCTCGAGCAGCATGTCGGCCTGCTTGTGCTTCATCGACTGGAACGAGGCGATCGGGCGGCCGAACTGCATGCGCAGATTGGCGAAATCCAGCGCCGACTGGCGCAGCCGCTCGGCGCCGCCGACCATCTCGCTGGCGAGGCACGCGGCGGCCTGCGCGAGCGTGCGGGCGACCGGCGCCGCCGCCGCGCCCTCCTCGCCGATCAGCTCGGCCTCGACACCGGTAAAGTCCAGCCGCGCCAGCTTGCGGGTCGGATCGAGCGCCTTCAGCGGCGTGCGGGTAAGCCCGGCGGCATCGCCACGCACCGTGAGGAGCGAGAGGCCCGCATCGCCCGTCGTGCCCGGCGCGCGGGCCAGCACCACGATCAGATCGGCGGTGTGGCCGTCGAGCACGAAGCTCTTGGCGCCGTCCAGCTTGAACCTCCCGCCCACGGACGACGTCGCCGTGGCCTGCGTCGCCGCGGGATCCCAGTCGCCGGACGGCTCGGCGAACGCCAGCGTGGCGATGGTCTCGCCCGAGACGATGCCTGGCAGCAGCGCGGTCTTCTGCCCGTCGGTGGCCGTGTTCATGATGGCGCTCGCCGCCAGCACGGCGGAGGCGAAATAGGGCGCGCAGACCAGCGCGCGGCCCATCTCCTCCAGCACGATGCCCAGCTCGACGAACGAGAACCCCTGCCCGCCGTATTCCTCCGGCACGTGCACGCCGCACAGCCCGAGCTGCGCGTTGAGCTCGCGCCACTGGCCGGCGTCCCAGCCGGCTTCGGTCTGCATCAGCTTGCGCACCGCCGTGGTCGGCGAGCTCTGCTCGAAGTACCTGCGCAACACGGCGCGGAACTCCTGCTGCTCCTCGGTGAAGGTGAACTGCATGCTGGCTGGCCTCCGTCGCCATTCCTGCTAGCGCGCGGCGGCGGCGCTCGCCAGTTTTGAAACCACGAACTCGCGGCGCTCACGCCAGCTCGAACCCCGCGTAGCCCACCGCCGCGCACTCGGCGCACTTGGCGAGATAAAGCGGCAGGCCGCCGGGGTAGTTGAGCAATTGGCGGGGTTTGCCGGGGATGTTGGCGCCCAGGTACCAGGAGTTGGCCTTCAGGAAGAGCGTGCCGGCCGCCGCTTCCTCGACGTGGGCGTTCCAGGCGTCCTCGGCCGCGCGGGTCGCCTCGATGCGGGTGACGCCGCGCGCGCGCAGCCAGGCCAGCAGCCCCACGATCACCTCGCCCTGCAGCTCGGCCGCGCTTGGGCCGTTGCAGAAGCCGGCGGGGCTCTGCGGCCCGTACATGACGAGCAGGTTCGGAAAGCCCGCGGCCGCCAGCCCCAGGTGGGTACGGACGCCGTCGGCCCAGTAATCCTTCAGCGCCTGGCCTCGCGTGCTCTTGATGTCGATCTGGGTGAGCCCGCCGGTCACCGCGTCGAAGCCGGTCGCCAGCACGAGCAGGTCGGCGTCATGCTCGCGCGCCGTGGTCTTCACGCCGGTCGGCGTGATCCGCTCGATCGGCGTCTCGTTCACGTCGACCAGCTCGACGTTCGGACGGTTGAACGCGTCGTAGTAGGTCTGCTCGAGCGAGGGCCGCTTGGCGCCGAACGGATGCGGCGGCTCGGCCGGGGCTAGCTTCTCGGCGACGGCCTGGTCCTTGATCCGCGCCCGCACCTTTTCGCGCCAGAAGTCGTAGGCGGCGCGGTTGGAGACTTCGTCGCGCAGGATGTCGTTGAAGGTGTTGGCCCAGAAGGCGAAGCCGCCCTCGGCCCAGCGGTCCTCGAAGACCGCGCGGCGCTCGGCGTCGGTCACCTCGAACGCGCCCTTGCCGATCCCCTGGTAGTCGTAGCCGCCGAAGTTGTGGGCGCGACGCGCGTAGATCGCCGGATAGCCCGCCTTGGCTTGCGCCTGCCCGGCCGGATCCAACGGCTTCTGCTGCATCGGCAGCGCGAGGTTCGGCGTGCGCTGGAAGACGGTGAGCCGCTCGGCGACCGGCGCGGCCTCCTGCACCACCTGCACGGCGCTGGCGCCCGTGCCGATCACAGCGACGCGCCGGCCGGCCAGCGGAATGCCGCCCTGCGGCCAGTGGGCGGTGTGCGTCTGCTCGCCGGCGAACGTCTCCAGCCCCTCGAACTTCGGGACGTACGCCTTGGCCGCAAAGCCGGTGCAGAGCACCAGGAAGCGCGCCCGCACCGGATCGCCCGCGTCGGTCTCGATCACCCAGACGCGCCGCACCTCGTCGAAGGCGGCGCCGGTGACGCGCGTGTCGAGGCGCACGTCGCGCGACAGGCCGAGCTTGCCGTCGACATAGCGGAAGTAGGCGCGCAGCTCCTTCCAGGACGGGAACCGCTCGGTCCACGTCCAGCCCTGCCACAGGTCCTCCATCGCGTACTCGTAGAGCGGCGCGTGGGAGTCGACGCGGGCGCCGGGATAGCAGTTCCACCACCAGATCCCGCCGAGCTCGGAGCCGGCCTCCAGCACCCGCACGCGGAACCCCAGCTGGCGCAGGCGATGCAGTTGATAGAGGCCAGCGAACCCGGCCCCGACCACCGCCACGTCGAGCACGCCGCCGTTGGGAAGGTGGGTCGCGTCGTCAGCCATCCGACTACGCTGAGCTATCGGGAGGCGCGGCTCAAGGCGCTTTTTCGGCGACGCCGGTCAGTCGCCTTCGAGGAACCGCGCCAGCCGCGCGTTCACCCATTCGGGCTGCGCCATCGCGGCGATGTGGTCGGCGCCCGGGACGATCTCGGCCTCGATTCCCGGCTTCAGCCGCCGGGCGCGGCTGATCGTGGCGGCTGGCTCGTAGAGCTGCTCGTACGCGCCGACCAGCAGCAGCATCGGCGCCGTGATGCGCCTGAGCTGCGCCGCGGTGAAGACCGGCGCCTGAGTGACGCTGACCTCCGGGCTCTCGGCCATCGTGACGCCCATCAGCTTGCGCCAGCCATCGTCCTCCGGGTGCTGCGGCGCTCCTCGGGCGTGCAGTGCGCGGGCGTTGGGCTCGCGTTTGTCGCCGAGCGCGCGGCGGACGCGCCGCCTGAGCCGCGCCGTGCCCATGGTCAGCGCCACCCGCCACGACATCGCCGCGAACACGCCCGGCGGGCCGACCAGCGCGACGCGCTCCACCCGTTCCGGCGCCCAGAGCGCCTGCCGCGCCGCCAGGAAGCCGCCGAACGAGCAGCCCACGAAGGCCGCGCGCGCCACGCCAAGCCCATCCAGCAGCTCGGCCATCCAGGGCGCGTAGTCGTCCGGCCGCTCGAGCCGCCGCCGCGCCAGGCTGAGCCCCGGCTGGCCGATCACGTCGACCGCGTAGCAGCGGTGGCGTTGCGCGAGGGCGGCGATATTCGGCCGCCAGGAAAGCGCCGTTCCCGCGAAGCTCGGCAGCAGCACCAGCTGCGGCGCGCCCGCCGGACCACTGGCGATCACGTGGGTCGGCCCCAGCGCCGTCTCGATATCCAGCGCCTCGAACGGAACCGGCCAGTCCTTCAGCGCCGCCTCGTAGGCCGCCCGATAGCGGGCCTTGCCCGCGTCGGTCTTGAACCGCGGAAATGCTTCGCACGCCTCGCCCATCCGCCCTGCCCGCTCGTTCCCGGTGGGCTGGTGAGACTAGGCGCGGCGGGCGCGCCGCCAATTCTTGAACTGAACTATTTCAACCCCACGTCCAGTTAAGAGCACCCGCGTCGGGGAGCGTGCGTCAGGCCACCGCCTTGGCGAGCTCGCCCATCCAGCTCCAGCGCGGGTCGGGGCCAGCCGGCACGGTCAGCATGGTGTTGGCGACGAAGGCCGCCGCCGTGCCGCTCTCCGGGTGCGCAAAGCCGATCCGCCCGCCCGCGCCGGCGTGGCCGAACGAGCCCGGCCCCAGCATCGGCAGGTTGTCCTTGGCGAACTCGTAGCCGAGCCCGTACGACGTCGGCGCGCCGAGCTGCAGCTTGGCGAAGTCGCCCGGCGGGACCATGCCCTCCGTGCGCAGCGTGCGCGCCTTCTCGACCGTCTCAGGCTTCAGGATCCGCACGCCGTCCACCTCGCCGATCATCGCCGCGTACATCTTTGCGAGCGAGGCGGCGTCGGCGACGCCGTTGCCGGCCGGCAGCTCGACTGCGCGACCCTGGCGGTTGTTCATGCTGACGATCAGCTCGCCGGTGTGCTTGAACGAGTTCAGCACCACCTTGGCGAGGCGCGTCGAGGTGTCGATCCCCATGCCTTGCAGGAAGGCGGTCAGCTGGTCGCCGTCCAGTCCCGGCGTCGGCGAGAAGTGCGGCGCGACGCGCGGCTCTTCGCTTTCGGGCAGCCCGATCCAGAACGAGAGGCCCAGCGGCCCGGCGATCTCCTCGGCGAACACCTGGGCGACGCTCTTGCCGCTCACCCGCCGCACCACCTCGTTCAGCAGCGAGCCGTAGGTGATCGGGTGGTAGTGGCACGACGCGCCCGGCGTCCACACCGGCGCCATCGCCTCCAGCGCCGGCACGTGGCGCTCCGGGATCAGCATGTCGTCGGCGACGACGCCGCTCTCGGGATCCAGGCCCGGCAGGCCCACCGAGTGGCTCATCAGGTGCCAGATGCGCGCGTCGGCCTTCCCGCCCGCGGCGAACTCCGGCCAGTAGTCGGCGACCCGCGCCTCGTAGTCGATCAGCCCGCGCTCGGCGAGCCGATGCACCACCGCCGCCGTCGCGCCCTTGGTGCACGACATGATGATGGTGATGGTCTCCTGGCCGTACGGGCGGTCGTTGACGCTGTCGCGCCCAGCCCAGAGGTCGACCACCTTCTCGCCGTGGCGGTAGACGCAAAGCTGCCCGCCGCCCTCGTCCGCGGCCTGCGCCGCCCGGAACGCGTCGCGCACCCCTTCGTAGCCACGCGCCACGCACCCGCTCACATCGACCCCGTTCTTCTCGACCTTGGCGTCCATGTCCGCACTTCCATCCTGTTGCGCCCGCCC
Organism: Caulobacteraceae bacterium; assembly: GCA_035553015.1. GTDB lineage: Bacteria > Pseudomonadota > Alphaproteobacteria > Caulobacterales > Caulobacteraceae > Acaudatibacter. Next base: position 5,707 of record DATNEH010000082.1, read on the forward strand.
CACACGCTTAGCACATCCCCTAGACGCGCAAGGCGCGCCACCTGATTGCAACGCGTGGCGCCCCGCGCGTAACTCCGCCGTTGATGGCCGGACCCGCGCCGTTGCGAGACTTCGCGCTGAAGGCGGTGATCGTCGCCGCGATCGCCGTCGCCCTGGCAGCCGCCTGGGTGCTGCGCGAGGTCGCGCTGCTGTTCTTCGGCGCGGTGCTGTTCGCCATCGTCTTCCACGCTGGCGCGCGGCTGGTGATGCGCCTCGGCCCGATTGGCTACGGCTGGGCGCTCGCCATCGCCACGCTGGCGATGACGGCCGTGCTGGGCGGGCTCGTCGTGTTCTTCGGCCTGG
>DATNEH010000083.1:0-19085 GCA_035553015.1 Caulobacteraceae bacterium
GTCGCCCAGCCAGAACCCGTACTCGGCGGCGATGGAGTTGGCCAGGTCGGAGAACGTGGCCGTCCCCTTGTCGGCCGCCACCACCAGGTAGGGATCGTCGCCGTCGCCGACCACGACGTGCGGCGGATGCACAGCCTCGCCGGCGTCGTCGATGTTGTCGGTGAGGTCGAGGAGGCCGCAGAGCAGCGTCTTGTAGGCGCCGATCGCCTCGGCCTGGATCGCCTCGCGCGGGCCGCCCTTCGGCAGCCGTTTCGGATAGAAGCCACCCTTCGAGCCGACCGGCACGATGACCGCGTTCTTCACCTGCTGGGCCTTCACCAGGCCGAGGATCTCGGTGCGGAAGTCGTCGCGCCGGTCCGACCAGCGCAGGCCGCCGCGCGCCACCGGGCCCAGGCGCAGGTGCACGCCCTCGACCTGCGGCGAGGAGACGTAAATCTCGCGGAACGGCTTGGGGTGGGGCAGGTCGGCGAGCTCGCGGCTGGCGACCTTGAAGCTGATGTAGGGCTTGGGCCGGCCGTCGGCGCCCGGCTGGTAGTAGTTGGTGCGCTGGATCGCGCCGACCAGCGCCGCCAGGCGCCGCAGCACGCGGTCGTCGTCGAGACTCTCGACCGCCTGCAGCGCTTCTTCGATCTTGGCCTGCGTCTCGCTGGCCGCGGCCTTGCGGTCGCCTTCGAACGCCGGATCGAGCCGCTGGCCGAACAGCTGGTGCAGCAGGGCGGCGACCTGTGGATGGTCGCTCAGCGCCTGCTGCTGCACCTCGGTGCTCGGATCGAGGCCAGACTGCTGGCGATAGCGGGCCAGCGCGCGGATCAGCGCCGCCTGGCGCCAGCCGATCGCCAGCTCCAGCACCAGCCGGTTGAAGCCGTCGTTCTCGGCGTGGCCGTTCCAGATCGCCAGGAACGCCGCCTCGAACGCCGGGCGGATGGCCGCAAAGCTCAGCCGCTCGCCGCGCGGATCGTCGAGCAGGAATTCGTGGGTCCAGACCGGACGGCTGCCGCCGTCGCGCCCGACCGGGGTCAGCTCGTAGCCGTCTTCGGACAGCGCCTTCAGGCCCATGTTGTCGAGGATCGGCAGCACATCGGCGAGCGGGATCGGATCGCCGGCGCGGTAGAGCTTGAAGCGGAAGCTGCGAGGCGAGTCGTCCGGGTGGCGGAACGCGCGGATGGCGATCGGCGAGTCCTCTTCGCCAATCCGGCCGATCGCGGCGAGGTCTGCCAGCGCCTCGGCCGGCGCGTAGCGGTCGCGATAGCCCGGCGGGAACGCCTCGGACCATACCGCCAGGATCGCCGCGGCCTCGTCCGGCTGGGCTCTGCGCCGCACCACCGTCTCGAAGTCGTCGTTCCAGGTGCGGGCCAAGAGCGCGACGGTGCGTTCCAGCGTCGGCAGGTCCGGATCGAGGTGCTTCAGCGGCGTGACGCCGACGATGTAGTGCACCCGCGCCAGCGGCGCGTCGGAATAGCTGGGGTAATAGGCCGCGACGTGGCCGCCGAACTCTTCGGCCAGCTTGCGGCCCACCGCCTCGCGCAGCTGCGAGTCGTAGCGCTCGCGCGGGACGTAGAACAGCACCGACAGGAAGCGGTCGAACGGGTCGCGGCGCACGAACAACTTCACCCGCGGCCGGTCGGAGAGGTGCAGGACGCCCAGCGCGATGCGCAGCAGCTCGTCCTCGGGCGCCTGGAAAAGCTCATCGCGCGGGTAGGTCTCCAGGATGTTGGCGAGCCGCATCTCGTTGTGGCCGCCGACCGCCTGGTTGGCCCGGTCCATCACCCGGTCGATCTTGCGCCGGATCAACGGCACGTTGCGCACCGGCTCGTCGTAGGCCTGGGCGGTGAAAAGGCCGACGAAGCGCACCTCGCCGCACGGCTTGCCGTCCTTGCCGAAGCGGCGGACCCCGACGTAGTCCATGTAGGCGCGCCGATGGACGACCGTCTTCAGGTTGGACTTGGCGACCACCAGCGGCTCGGCCGCCGTCAGCTCGGCGCGCATCGCCTCGGACAGCACCGCCGGCTCCGAGCCGCGGCGCAGCACCGCGCGGGTAGGGTCGCGCAGCACGCCCAGCCCGGAGGCGGGGTCCACGGCGGGCTCTTCGGCGGCGTAGCTGCCGTCCTTCTCGCGCGGATACTCGTAGGCGCGGGCGCCCAGGAAGACGAAGTGGTCGGCGGCCAGCCAGTCGAGGAAGGCGACGTCCTCGGCGATATCGCCCGGCTCGCCCTGCGGCGCATCGGCCTTCAGCTCGGCGATCGAGCGGGCCATCAGCTTGACCATGGCCTCGAAGTCGTCGACCGCCAGGCGCACGTCGGCCAGGGTGGCTCTGAGGCCCGTCTCGACATGGGGCGTGCGGTCGAGGCCCATCGGCTCGACCCAGACCTGGATCGCCGAGCGCCGGGCGCCGCGCGCCTCGATCACCGGGTGGAACATGGCCAGCACGTTGGCGCCGGCGTCGACCAGTTCGCCCATCACCGTGTCGACCAGGAACGGCGCGTCGGGCTGCACGATCTCCACCAGTTCGGCGGTGACGTCGGCGCCGTCGGCGGAGCGCGCCGGCGTGATGCGGATGGCGGGCGTGTCGCCCTTCGCGTTTTGCGCGAACGTCCAGAGATCGGCCGCGCGGCGCGCCAGCTCGGCGAGCGAGACGCCGGGCAGCTCCTCCGGGCGATAGTCGGCGGCGATGGCCTCGACGAACGCCGCGGCGCCGGCTGGGGGCGCCTTGGGCTGGTTTGGCAGGGCTGCGAGAAACGCGGAGAGCAGCAGGCTACGAGCCTCGGCGGCGGGGCGGGCGTCGGAGATCATCCGCCGACCTTATGACGCATTCATCAAATTCGCATGTCAGTTGCGAACACGCGCCACCGTCGTCCGGCGCGGAAGGCAAAAGCGCCGCCGGTGGGGCACCGGCGGCGCGAGGCTGGCTCTTGGGGAGGGCCTGCCGTTTGAATGCGCCGGGGCGAAACCCCGACACACAGGCGTTCGGGAAGGGGGGGACCCGAACCATCCCTAGATAACTCAGAAATCTCAACCTTAAAGAGCAGAGACTTCACTGTTCCGTGAGGCGACCGGCGCGGGTTGCGGCGCGATCGCGCCGACGCTGTGCGGGTCGCCGTCGGCCGAGAGCAGCACCGCGATCCAGCGCGTGCCGTCGAACTGCGCGAGGATCACCATGACGAGGATGGTCAGCGGCGTGGACAGGAACATTCCGGTCGGTCCCCACACCGTGCCCCAGAAGCCCAGCGACAGCAGGATCATCACCGGGTCGATGTTGAGCTGGCGGCCCTGCATGCGCGGCATCAGGATGTTGCCGACGGTGAAGGCGAGCGCCAGCAGCGCGACGCCGAGGAACACGCCCGGCCACAGGGTGGGGAACTGCAGCAGCGCGAAGAGCGCCGGCGCGAAGATGCCGACCGCCGCGCCGACGATCGGGATGTAGTTGAGCACGAAGATCAGGAACGCCCAGAAGAAGGCGCTATCCAGCCCGATCAGCATCATCAGCACCCACGAGCCGATGGCGATGAAGCCGCCGCAGACGGTCTGGATCCACAGGTAGCGCTCCAGCGAGTCGCGCACCCGCAGGAACACCTGCAGCGCCTCGTGCCGGCCCTCGCGGCCATGGAACAGCCGCACCGCCTTGCGCTCGAAGCCGTGCCGCGAGGCCAAGAGGAAGCCGAGGTAGAGCAGCACCAGCAGGCTGTACTGCCCGAGCGTCTGCACGCTCCCCGCCACGATCGGCAGGTAATGGCCGGGGTCGAGCCCGGCGACCAGCGCGTTGACGGTGTGCGGCATCCGCGCATGCAGCGTCTTGGCCAGCATCACCAGCAGCGTGTTCAGCTTCGGCTGGTAGGCGAGCAGCTTGGCGGCGAAGCCGGCGCTGTGGGCGCCGACGACGAAGACGATCAGTGCGAAGGCGATCGCGCAGGTGATGATCGCCGCGCCCAGCGAGGCGTCGGCCCCCAGCGCCGGGATGCGGCCGTGCAGGTCGCGCGCCATCGCGTCGATCATCAGCATCAGGAAGATGGCCAGGGCCAGCGGCGTCAGGATCGGCGCGGCCCAGAGCAGCGCCGATCCTGACAGGATCACCGCGATCAGCACCAGCGCGTTGCGCGTGATGTTCGAGGTCGGCTTGTCGTCGTCGGGCTTGTCGTCGGCGGCCATGGGGGGACTGTCCGCGCGCCGGCCAGCGAGGTCAACGGCTTGCCGCGGACGCCGCCTTGGGGTTCCCTCGCCGGAACGATCCGAGGAGGCGCGCAAATGCAGGGTGTGAACCGGCAAGTCATCCTGACCGAGAAGCCGCAGGAAAAGCTTTCGCTCGCCAACTTCGCGCTGGCCGAGGCCGAGATCCCGACGCCCGCCGCGGGCGAAGCGTTGGTCAGGACCCGCTACATCTCGCTGGACGCTGCCAACCGCGCCTGGATGCAGGGCGTCACCTACCGCTCGGCGCTGAACCAGGGCGAGGTGATGGCCGGCGGCGCACTGGCCGAGGTGGTCGAAAGCCGCGATCCCAGCCTCGCGCCCGGCGACATCGTCTCGGCCGAGACCGGCTGGCAGGACTACGCGGCGCTGCCGGCGCGGCGGCTCGCCAAGCTGCCAAAGCTGGAGCCGCTGACCCACCTGCTCAGCGTCTACGGCGTCACCGGGCTCACCGCCTACCTCGGCCTCCTGCGGGTCGGCGATCCGAAGCCCGGCGAGACCGTGGTGGTCTCGGCCGCCGCCGGCGCGGTGGGCTCGATCGCCGCGCAGGTCGCCAAGCTGCTCGGCGCGCGAGTGATCGGCGTCGCCGGCGGCGCGGGGAAGTGCGCGTGGCTGACGGACGCGCTCGGCCTCGACGCGGCGGTCGACTACAAGGCCAGCGGTGGGCCCGGCGACCTGCGCCGCCAACTGCGCGGCCTCTGCCCGGACGGGATCAACGTCTACTTCGACAACGTCGGCGGCGACGTCTTCGAGGCGGCGCTGTTCAACATGGCCAATCACGGGCGCATCGTCTGCTGCGGCGCGGTCTCACAATACGACAAGGCGCCGCCGCCGCATGGGCCGCGCGGCGTGCCGGGCCTGATCGTCACCAAGCGGCTGAAGGTCGAGGGCTTCGTGGTGATGGACTTCTACGACGGCCGCGACGCGGCGCTGGCGCAGTTGCGCAAGTGGGTCGAGGCCGGCCAGCTAAAGGTGCAGGAGGACGTCATCGACGGCTTCGAGAACCTGCCCGCCGCACTGATCGGGCTCCTGGCCGGCGACAACCGCGGCAAGCGGATGGTGAAGATCGCCTGAGGGCGCCCGGAACCCTCGCCCTCTGTAGATTTAAAGAGAACGCCCGGCTCGACAGAGCGTCGGCCCCGGCCCGATAGTCTGCGCACTGAAGGGGGCAAGATTGGGCCAGATAGACCCGGGCAGAACAGTTGTCCGCTCGGCCGAACCGATCCTGGCGGCATTTTCCGACGGCTTCGTCATGCTCAGCGTCGAGGCCCAGAAATACTTCAGCCTCAACGACACCGCCGAGGCGATCTGGCGGCGCATGGAGCAGCCGATCACGCTGGAGGCGCTGAGCCAGTCGCTGGCAGAGGAGTTCGACGTCCCGCCCGACCTGGCCGCGAGCGCCGTCAAAACGTTCGTCTCGCGGTTGGTGGAGGAAGGCGTCGCGAGGATGCAGGCTTGAGCGTGGCAGCGGGGGCAGATTCGAGATGACAGAGCGCCAACGGAACGAGGCGTCGGTGACGGACCATCCGGAGCCGGCGCGGCGGCCCTGGTCGCCGCCGACGCTGGAAATCATCTCCGTGGCGGACGACACCGAAGGACCGGCGAACGGCTTTCCGAACACGGACAGCATCACCGGCGTTTCGTAACCGGCGACGCTGCTGACCGCGGTCTCCGTCATCCTGCCGGTCCTGAACGCGGCGCCGTTCCTGCCGGCCGCGATCGAGTCGATCCTCGCCCAGACCTTCGCTGATCTCGAGCTGATCGTCGTCGACGACGGTTCCGACGACGACAGCCTCGCCATCGCCGGCCGCTACGCGTGGGACGACGCCCGTGTCCGCGTCATCGCCCTGCAGCGGGACCGCGCCATCGAAAGCGGGGCCCGGGCCGCGAACGTGGCCCTGGGCGAGGCGCGCGGCGAGTACATCGCGCGCCTCGACGCGGACGACATCGCCGAGCCCGACCGGCTGGCGGTCCAGCTCGAATGGCTGCGCGGCCAAGACCTCGAGGTCTGCGGCGGCCAGCTGGTGCGGTTCGGGATCAAGCCAGGACCGGTCTGGTATCCCGAAAGCCATGCCGGCGTGGCGCACGAGCTAATGTTCCGGTCCTCGTTGACCCTCTCGACTCTGTTGGCGCGCGCCGAGGTGATGAAGGCGCTGCGGTTCGACGAGCGCGAATGCGCCGAGGAGTACGACCTGCTGACGCGGCTTGCGCCGCGCCACGCGGTCGGCAACTGCCCGGCGACGGTCGCGCGGCTGCGCTGTCATCCCGGCCAGACGACGCGCCGGCTCAATCCGAAGAAGCTGAAGTCGCAGTGGCGGCGCCGCTTCGCCTACTTCTTCGAGACCTTCCCACACGCCGGGCTCGCCGACTTCAGCTGCATCCACGCGGCGGCCCGGGATATGCCGTTGCCGGGCGACGAACAGACCGAGCGGCTTGGCGGCTGGCTGGTGCGCCTCTCCCGGCTGCCGGAAGCGAAGGTGCGCGAGCGCATGGCGCGCCGCTGGACCGAAACCTGCGAGCGGTCGTCCGCACGTGCTTCCCTGCGCGACGACTACCGCCGCCGCATCCTCGCCGCCCCATGAACCGAGCGCCGCGGCTTTACGCGAGGTTGCGCCCGCCCGGGCTCGCCCCCATAAGCCCGCCATGACGACCGCCGCGCCCGCAAAGCGCCTCTACATCAAGACCTACGGCTGTCAGATGAACGTCTACGACAGCGAGCGGATGGCCGACGTGCTGGCGCCGCTGGGCTACGGGCTGACCGACGCGCCGGAAGGCGCCGACCTCGTGGTGCTGAACACCTGCCACATCCGCGAGAAGGCGACCGAGAAGGTCTATTCCGAGCTGGGTCAGATCAAGCGGCTGAAGGCGGCGAAGGCGGCCGCGGGCGGCGCGATGCTGGTGGCGGTCGCCGGCTGCGTCGCGCAGGCCGAGGGCGCCGAGATCCGCCGCCGCCAGCCGGCGGTCGACCTGGTGGTCGGGCCGCAGTCGTATCACCAGCTGCCGGAGCTGATCGCCCGCGCCCACCGCGCCGCCGGCGAGGCGCTGGCCGCCGAGTTCGCGCCGGAGGCCAAGTTCGACGCGCTGCCGACCGCCCGCGCGCCGGGTGGCGTCACCGCCTTCCTCACCGTGCAGGAGGGCTGCGACAAGTTCTGCGCGTTCTGCGTGGTGCCTTACACGCGCGGGCCGGAGTACTCGCGCCCGCTTGCCGCGATCGAGGCGGAGGCGCGCGCGCTGGCCGCGAACGGCGTGCGCGAGGTGACGCTGCTCGGCCAGAACGTGAATGCCTACGTCGATAGCGAGCCTGGGGGCGAAGGCGGCGGCCTCGCCGCACTGATCCGGCGCCTGGCCACGATCCCGGGCCTGGCGCGCATCCGCTACACGACCAGCCACCCGCGCGACATGGACGACGCGCTGATCGCCGCCCATGGCGAGATCGCCGAGCTCGCGCCTTACCTGCACCTGCCTGTGCAGGCCGGTTCGGACCGGGTGCTGAAGGCGATGAACCGCGGCCATACGGCCGACGACTACATCCGCCTCACCGAGCGCATCCGCGCCGCGCGGCCCGACATTGCACTATCGGGCGACTTCATCGTCGGCTTCCCGGGCGAGCGCGACGTCGACTTCGAGGCAACGCTGCAGCTGGTCCGCGAGGTCGGCTACGCCAGCGCCTTCTCGTTCAAGTACTCGCGCCGCCCCGGCACCCCGGCCGCCGCCATGCCCGGCCAGACGCCGGACGCGGTGAAGGCCGAGCGTCTCGCCCGGCTGCAGGCGCTGCTCGACGACCAGCAGCGCGCGTTCAACGCCGCCCAGGTCGGCCGCACGCTGCCGGTGCTGTTCGAAAAAACCGGCCGGCGGGAGGGTCAAATCGCCGGGCGCAGTCCCTATCTGCAGGCGGTGCATTGCGATGGCGAGGAGCGCTTGATCGGTCAGATCACGCCAGTCCGGATCATGTCGGCGGGGCCGAACAGCCTGGCCGGCGAACGTGTCGCCGCCGCTTGAGCCGCGGTCCCTCCGAGTTCCTGCCGCTGAGCGAGGCCGGCGTCCGCGCCGCCTGGGGCCAGAACGGGCGCCATGCCGCGCTGTTCGAGGACGCGTTCGACGTGCTGCTGGAGACCCCCGGCGGCGGCGTCACGCTGAACGGCAAGGCCGAGTCGCGCAGGCGGGCCAAGCAGGCGCTGGAGATCATCGCCCACCGCGCCGACGAGGGCCTCGATGTCGCCCAGGCCGACGTGCGGGTCGCTATCGACCAGGCCAGGCACGGGCACGGCGGCGGCCCGATCGGCCGGCGCGGCGCGGTGGCGGCCAAGACCGCCGCCCAGGCCAAGTACCTCGACCTGCTTTCGCACAACGAGCTGGTGTTCGCGCTGGGGCCGGCGGGCACCGGCAAGACCTTCCTGGCGGTCGCGCACGGCGCGGGCCTGCTGGTCAGCGGCGAGGTCGACCGGCTGGTGATCACCCGCCCGGCCGTCGAGGCCGGCGAGCGGCTCGGCTTCCTGCCCGGCGACCTCCTGGAGAAGGTCGACCCCTACATGGCGCCGATCTTCGAGGCGCTGACCGAGATCCTGGGGGCCGAGCAGCTGCGCCGCCGCCGCGATCGGGGCGAGATCGAGGTGGCGCCGATCGCCTTCATGCGCGGCCGCACGCTCGCGCACGCCTACGTGATCGTCGACGAGGCGCAGAACGCCTCGCGCCTGCAGATGAAGATGGTGCTGACCCGCATGGGCGAGGGCGCGCGGATGGCGGTGACCGGCGATCCCAGCCAGGTCGACCTCCTGAACCCGGCCGACTCCGGCCTTGCGCACGCCGTGTCGATCCTGGAGGGCGTGAAGGGCGTCTCGATCATGCGGTTCGCCGCCGAGGACGTGGTGCGCCACCCGCTCGTCGAGCGGATCGTCAAGGCCTACGACGCCGACGCGGCCAAGAAGCGTCCGTCGCCGAGCCTGCCGTGATCGACGTGATCGTAGACGAAAGCGCGTGGGAAGGCGCCGAGCCGCGCGCGGCGGCGCTGGCCAAGATCGCCGCGACCGCCGTGCTGACCCGCGAAGGCGCAGCCCAGCGCGACATCGCCATCCTGCTGGCCGACGACGCGCGCGTCGCCGCCCTCAACGCGGCGTTCCGCGGCAAGGACGCGCCGACCAACGTGCTCTCGTTCCCCGCTGCGGCCGGCGCCGCGGAGCTCGGCGACATCGCGCTGGCGTTCGGCGTCTGCGCCCGCGAAGCGGCGGAACAGGGCAAGTCGCTCGCCCATCACCTGCAGCACCTGACGGCGCATGGCGTCCTGCACCTTCTGGGCTACGATCACGAATCGGACGCCGAGGCCGAGGTGATGGAGGCCAAGGAGCGCGCCATCCTGGCGGGACTCGGCGTCGCCGACCCATACGCAGCGCGGACGCTCTAGCGCGAAAGACCATGGCCAGCACCCACGAGGGCGCCCCGCAAGGCGAAGACGACAAGCAAGGCCCGATCGAGCAGGTGCTGCACGCGCTTGGGCTCGGCCGCAAGGCGAAGGCGCACGCCGCGGATGATAACCGGCCGGGGGCCGGACTGGTCGACCAGGCCGCCGCCTTCCAGTCGGTCACCGTCGGCGACGTGATGATCCCGCGCGCCGACATCGTGGCGCTGGAGATCAAGACCCCGCTCTCGGCGGTGGAGGCGCGGTTCATCGAGAGCGAGCACTCGCGCCTGCCGATCTATCGCGAGACGCTCGACGACCCGGTGGGCTTCGTCCACATCAAGGACGTCTTCAAGCTGATGGTCGGCAAGCTGGCGCACGCCAACCCGGACGAGGCGGTGCTGGGTCGGTTGCGCCGCGAGAGCCTCTACGTGCCGGCCGCGATGCGCGCCGCCGATCTGCTGCTGCGCATGCAGGCGCGGCACATCCACTTGGCCATGGTGATCGACGAGTTCGGCGGCGTCGACGGGCTGGTGACGCTGGAAGACGTGATCGAAGCGGTGGTCGGCCAGATCGACGACGAGCACGACGTGGCGGAGGCCGTGCGGATCACGCCCCGCCCGGACGGGGTGTTCGAGATCGACGGCCGCGCCGAGTTGGCCGAGGTGGAGGCGGCGATCGGCCGGCCGCTTCCCAATCCGGACCCCGAGGAAGAAATCGACACGTTCGCGGGCCTCGTCGCCGCCGTCGCCGGCCGGATGCCGCAGCGCGGGGAGGTGATCGGGCTCAGCGACGGCCTCGAAGCCGAGATTACCGACGCCGATCCGCGCCGGATCAAGCGGCTGCGGCTGCGGCCCGTGTTGACGCTCGACGAGCCGCCGCCCGAAGTGGCCGCGCCGCCGCCGTCCGGGCCGGCGGCGGACTAGCTTTGCCGAACCGCCTGGCGCAGTTCGCGGCGAACCGCTGGGCCGCCCGCGGCGCGGCCGCCCTCGCCGGACTGGCCGCCGCGTTCGCCAACCAGCCCTGGGGGTTCCTGCCGGGGCTGCTGGGTTACGCCGGCCTGCTCTGGATTTGCGACAACGCTGAGCCGACGCACCCGCGCCGCTCCGCCTTCTTCCGCGGCTGGCTGGCCGGGCTGGCGTACTTCGTCGTCTCGATCTGGTGGATCGGCGAGGCGTTCTTCGTCGACGCGAAGGAACAGGGCTGGATGGCGCCGTTCGCGGTCGCCTTCGTGGCCGCTGGGCTGGCGTTGTTCTGGGGCGCTGCCGCGGCGCTGTATCGCCTCGTCGCGCCAACCAACGCCGCGCGGGTTCTCGTGTTCGCCGGCGCGCTGGCGTTGCTGGAGTGGCTGCGCGGGCACCTGCTGACCGGCTTTCCGTGGGACCTGCCGGGCGAAGTCTGGGAGGCGGGCTCGGCGCCGTCGCAGGCCGCCTCGGCGGTCGGCGTCTACGGCCTCACCTGGGTCACGCTGGCGATCGCCGCCGCGCCGGGCCTGGGCTGGCGCGGGCGCGGCGCGCGGATCGCCATCGGCGCGGCGGCGCTCGGCCTCGTCGCGCTCTACGGCATCGGCGCCTGGCGCCTCGCCAAGGCGGTGACGACGCCGACGCCCGGCGCGCCGCTGGTGCGCATCGTCCAGCCGAACACGCCGGAGCTGCCGGCCTACGACGCGGGCGCGTTCGCGCGCATTCTCCAGCGCAACCTCGCACTGACCGTCGCGCCGGCCTCTCGGGCGCCGGACATCGTGATCTGGTCGGAAGCTGGCCTCCCCGATGCGCTGAACGACTATCTCGCGCCCGGGACCTGGACCGCCGAGGCGATCGCTGCGGCGCTCAGGCCGGGCCAGACGCTGATCACCGGCGGCTATCGCTTCGAGCCCGCGCCGCCCGGCGCCTTCGCGCCCGACGGCAACCTCTATTTCAACAGCCTGGCCGTCGTGCAGCGCTCGGGGCCGGGCATTGCCGTCGTCGCGCTCTACGACAAGCACCGACTGACCCCGTTCGGCGAGTACCTGCCGCTCGCACGCATCGCCGAGGCGATCGGATTGCGCCAGCTGGTGCACGTCGGCCAAGGCTTCACGCCCGGTCCTCCGCCGCGGCCGCTGGCGCCGCCCGGCGTGCCCGCTTTCCAGCCGCTGATCTGCTACGAGAGCCTGTTCCCTGGCTTCACCCGGCGAGGCGCGCGCCTGGCGGGCCGCCGCGCCGCCTGGATCGTCAACATCTCCGACGACGCCTGGTTCGGCGTCACCAGCGGCCCCTGGCAGCACCTGAACCTCGCCAGCTACCGCGCCATCGAGGAGGGGTTGCCGATGCTGCGCGGCACGCCGACCGGGGTCTCGGCGGCGATCGACGCCTACGGTCGGATACTGCCCGGCAAGCTGCTGGGCCAGGGCGTATACGGAAACATCGACGTGGTCCTGCCACCGGCGCTGAAGCCGACGCCGTTCGATCAGTGGGGCGACATCCCATTCGCCCTCTTGCTCGCCCTCTCGGGGGCGCTAATGTTTCAGAATCGAAACGCGACGCTGCGCCGCAACGGCAATGGTCGCCCGTCTCTATAAAAGACCTGAGAACGCTGCTATGCGAAGCACAGCCATGATCACCGACCTCGCTCCAGACACCCGTCTGCCCAATCCCGTCGACCTTCACGTGGGAGCGCGGATCCGGCTCCGGCGCCGCATGCAGGGGGTCAGCCAGGAGAAGCTGGCCGACGCGCTGGGGCTGACCTTCCAGCAGGTGCAGAAGTACGAGCGTGGCGCGAATCGCGTAAGCGCTTCAAAGCTTTACGAGATCGCTGCGGCCCTGCGCGCACCCGTCGCCTACTTCTTCGACGGCCTCGCCGACCCCACCGGCGACGAGCTCAACGGGGCGCGGACGCCGGCCTCCGAGGAGAGCACCGTGCACAGCTTCCTGATGACCCCGGAGGGGCTGGAGCTGGCCAGGCTGTTCCCCAACATCGCGCCCAGCCTGGTGCGCCGCCGCCTGCTCGATCTCGTCCGCGCGCTGATCGAGGAGGACGCCGAGGCCTGACGTTCGGGGCCTGACTGGTTCCAAGCCGCACGCCGGAGCGCTAGAGCCGGGGACAATGACCCCGGATGACCAGTCTCGCGCCCAAGATCGTCCCGCCATGCGCACCTACGGGCGCGTGCAGTCGCGCTCGCTGAAGCCGCGCCAGGCGGCGCTGATGCAGACGCTGCTGCCCAAGCTGGCGCTGCCCGGCGGGCCGCTCGATCCGCATGCGCTGATGCCGGAGGCGACGCAGGTGTGGCTGGAGGCCGGCTTCGGCGCCGGCGAGCACCTGGCCGCCCAGGCCGCGCGCCATCCGCACACGCTCTTTCTTGGCGCCGAGCCGTTCGTTAACGGCATCGCCGCCTGCCTCGCCCACCTCGACGATGCGAAGCTGGCCAACGTGCGCCTGCAGCACGGCGACGTGCGCGACGTCGCCGAACGGCTGCCGGACGCGTCGGTCGACCGGATCTACGTGCTGTTTCCAGACCCCTGGCCGAAGACGCGGCACAAGAAGCGGCGGCTGATCCAGCCGGAGTTCATCGCCGAGGCGGCGCGCATCATGAAGCCGGGCGCAGTCCTGCGCTTCGCCACCGACTGGGCCGACTACGCCGACTGGACGCTGGAACGGTTCCTCGCCGCGCCTGTCTTCCGCTGGACCGCCGAGCGGGCCGACGACTGGCGAGCGCCCTGGCCCGATCACGTGACCACCCGCTACGAAGCCAAGCGCCTCGGCGACTGCGACCCGATCTGGCTGGAGTTCGAGCGGGTCTAGGCAGCGCTCGAAATAGGGGCCGCCACGCCTTTGCGCTCGTGTTTCAGCCGGGCGATCTGCGCGAGCTGGCCCTTGAGCAGGTCGATCGCCTGGGCGTCGGCGTTTGTGACCTTGACGACGTGGCGCGGACCGCCGAGCCAGCCCATCTTCTCATCCGAACGGCAGGCCTTTGCGACGACGGCTCGATTTCGCGCGCCATCTTCGTCTAAATCCCGCCCATGAAGTTCCTCGACCAGTGCAAGGTCTACGTCCGCTCCGGGGCCGGCGGCGGCGGCGCTGTGTCGTTCCGGCGCGAGAAGTTCATTCCTATGGGCGGGCCGGACGGCGGCGACGGCGGCCGCGGGGGCGATGTCTGGGTCGAGGCAGTGGAGGGCCTGAACACGCTGATCGACTTCCGCTACCAGCAGCACTTCCGCGCGGCCACGGGCGGCCACGGCATGGGCCGCGACCGCCACGGCGCGAACGGCGCGGACGTGGTGCTGCGTGTGCCGGTGGGCACCGAGGTGCTGGAGGCCGACCGCGAAACGCTGATCGCCGATCTCAGCGAGGCCGGCGCCAGGATCCGGCTGGCGGCCGGCGGCAATGGCGGCTTCGGCAACGCCCGCTTCAAGGGACCGGTCAATCGCGCCCCGCGCCACGCCAACCCTGGTCTGCCCGGCGAGGAGCGCGAGGTGTGGCTGCGCCTGAAGCTGATCGCCGACGTCGGGCTGGTGGGGCTGCCGAACGCCGGCAAGTCGACCTTCCTCGCCGCCGTCTCGGCCGCCACGCCGAAGATCGCCGATTATCCGTTCACGACGCTGACCCCGCACCTCGGCGTGGTCGACCTGACCGCCAACGAGCGCTTCGTGATCGCCGACATCCCCGGTCTGATCGAGGGCGCGGCCGAGGGCGCGGGGCTGGGCGTGCGGTTCCTCGGCCACCTGGAGCGCTGCGCGGCGCTGATCCACCTGGTCGACGCCACCCAGGACGACGTGGCCGGCGCCTGGCGAACGGTGCGCGCCGAGCTGGAGGCTTACGGCGGCGGACTGGCGGAAAAGCCGGAGCTGGTGGCGCTGAACAAGATCGACGCGCTGGATGTGGAGACGCGCGCAGCGAAGGCCGAGGCGCTGGCGGCTGCGACCGGCTCGCCGCCCCACCTGGTCTCCGCGGTCTCCGGCGAAGGCGTCACGGCGTTGCTGCGCGCCGCCTACGCCGACGTGCGGCGCCGCCGCGCCGGGGACGACGATGACGCGGCCGACCAGGCGCCTGAGGCCGGCGAGTGGCGGCCATGACCGACCTCGCACCCGGACACCTGACCTCCGCGCGGCTGGTCGTCGTCAAGGTCGGCTCGTCGCTGGTGGTCGACGCCGTGACGGGCGCGGCGGACGCCGCCTGGCTGGGCGCGCTGGCGGCCGATCTCGGCCGGCTGAAGGCGCGCGGCCAGAAGGTGCTGATCGTCTCGTCCGGCGCGGTGGCGCTGGGCCGCCGGCGCCTCGCGCTGAAGCGCCGTGCGCTGACGTTGCCGGAGAAGCAGGCCGCGGCCGCGGCTGGCCAGTCGCTGCTGATGCAGGCTTGGGAGGCCGCGATGGCGCCGGCGGGCCTCACCGCCGCGCAGGTGCTGATGACGCCCGACGACACCGAGGTGCGCCGCCGCTACCTCAACGCACGCGCCACGCTGGAGACGTTGCTGGAGCTCGGCGTGACGCCGGTGGTCAACGAGAACGACACGGTGGCCACCGAGGAGATCCGCTACGGCGACAACGACCGGCTGGCCGCCCGCGTCGCCCAGATGGTTGGCGCGGACCTGCTGGTGCTGCTCTCCGATGTCGACGGGCTTTACACCGCCGATCCGCGCCGCGATGCCGGCGCCCGGCACATTCCCCACGTGGCGGCGCTGACCCCGGAGATCGAAGCGATGGGCGGCGGCGCGCACGTCGGCTCCGGCGGCATGGCGACCAAGCTGGCGGCCGTGCGCATCGCCGGCGCGGCCGGCTGCTCGACGCTGATCACGCTGGGCGAGCGGCCGCAGCCGCTGCAGGCGGTCGAGGAGGGCGCGCGCGCGACCCTGTTCTTGGCCGGCGCGACCCCTGCCGCCGCTTACAAGGCCTGGATCGCCGGGTCGCTCGCATCTCAGGGCTCGCTGGTGGTGGACGACGGCGCCGCGCGCGCGCTGAAGGCCGGCAAGAGCCTGCTGGCCGCCGGCGTCACCGCGGTGGTCGGCCAGTTCGGCAAGGGCGACGCGGTGATCGTGCGCAATGCGGCCGGGCGCGAGGTGGCGCGCGGCCTCTCGCGCTACGACGCCGCCGACGCGGCCCGCATCGTCGGGCTGAAGTCCGTCGCCATCGAGCCCGCCCTCGGCTACACCGCCGGCCCCCTGATCCACGCCGACGACCTGGCGTTGGCGGGGTAGGGCGCGGTTTGCGCGCGCGCCGATTGGCGCCTAGTAAGGCTCACCTTGAGCAAAAGTCCCTATCGCATGTGGTTCGCCGGCGCGGCGCGGCGGGTTCCGGCCGCCGGGCGGCCGCGGATGCTGCGCCCAGGGTTCGACCTGAAGCCCGGCATGCGGGTGGGCCTGTTCGGCGGCTCGTTCAATCCGGCGCACGCGGGGCATGCGCATGTCGCCGAGACGGCGCTGCGGCGGCTGCGGCTCGACCGGGTGATCTGGCTGGTCTCGCCACAGAATCCGCTGAAGCCGACGCATGAGACCGCGGCGCTGACCCGGCGCATCTTCGGCGCGCTGCGCTATGCGCAGGGGCCCGCGATGATCGTCTCCGACGCGGAGACGCGGATCGGCTCGTTCTACACGATCGATACGCTGCGGGTGCTGAAGGCGCGCTTTCCCGGCGTCTGCTTCGTCTGGATCATGGGGGCCGACAGCCTGGCGAGCTTCCACCGCTGGCGCGGCTGGACGCAGATCATGCGCGAGACGCCGGTCGCGGTGATCGCGCGGCCGGACACCGCCATCAAGAGCCGCTTCTCGCCGGCCGCGCGGCGGTTCGCGTTCGCCCGCATCCCGTCGTCGGCCGCGACCACGCTGGCCTGCCGCCAGCCGCCCTCATGGGTTTACCTGAGGGCTCCGCTGAACTTCACATCTTCGACAGCGCTGCGGCGCTCGCTGGCCGAGGGCGAGGCGCCGCTCCAAATCGCCTCCTGACGAAGGCCCCGGTGTTTGCTATATGTGCTCCTCGCGAGAGTCACCCACGGGAGCTTCCCACCTGAACCGCAACACTGCGCTCGATGCGCAAGAGGCCTTCTCTGAGGCGTCCCCTCCGAGTGAAGCCTCCAAGGACGACCAGGGCGTCCAAGCCCTCGAGTCCCTCCTGCTGACGCGCCTGGACGACGAAAAAGCCCAGGACATCGTCTTCATCGACCTCAAAGACAAAAGCTCGGTCGCCGACGGGATGATCGTCGCCTCGGGGCGGTCGCACCGGCATGTCGGCGCCATGGCCGACCACCTGCTGCGCACCCTGAAGGAGGCCGGCTATGGCCGCGCCCGCGTGGAGGGTCTGCCCCACTGCGACTGGGTGCTGATCGACGCGGGGGACGTGATCGTCCACCTGTTCCGCCCGGAAGTGCGCGCCTTCTACAACATCGAGAAGATCTGGTCGGTCGAGCCGCCGCGCCGCGCGGCGGCGAACTAGCGGAGCGACGACAGGCAAGAGTGCAAGACGCTTTCGCGTCTGGGCGCGCGGCCACGAACGAATGCGCATTTCGTTGATCTGCGTCGGCAGGCTCGGGTCCGCGCCCGAGGCGGCGCTGGCGCGCGCCTGGGCCGAGCGCGCGAGCGCGGCGGGCCGGGCGCTGGGCCTCGCGCCGGTCGAGATCGTCGAGGTCGCAGGGCGGAAGCCCGGCAAGCCCGCCGAGGCGGAGGCGATCCTCGCCAAGGCCGCCGACGCGCGGCTGATCGCCTGCGACGAACGCGGCAAAAGCTTCGCCTCGCGTGATTTCGCCGCCCGGATCGCCGCCCTCCGTGACGACGGCGTTCGCGAGCTCGCGTTCGCCATCGGCGGCGCCGACGGGCTCGGTCCCGCGGTGCGGGACGCGGCCGCCGACATCATCTCGTTCGGCCCCGCCACCTGGCCGCACGCGCTCGCCCGCGCGATGCTGGCCGAGCAGGTCTACCGCGCCGTCACCATCCTCGCCGGCGCGCCCTATCATCGGGATTGACCCGGTGGGCCTGCGACCTGATCGATGTTCGCGTGGGCCGATTCGTCCTTGTCGCTGTGCTGATTGCCGCCGCCCTGCCGGCGCATGGCGCGACGCTGGCCGAGCGGCGGCGCGAGCTCGAGCAGCTGACCGCGCAGGAGGACGCGCTGGCCGCGCGACTGGGGGCCGATCGCAATGCGCTGGCGCGGCTCCTGGGCGCGCTGGAGATGTTCAGCCGCGATCCGCCGCCGCCGCTGATCGTCAGCCCGGGCGACGCCCGCGACGCGGTGCGCGCGATGATCCTCGCCAAGGCGATCGCGCCGGAACTGGAGGCGCGCGCCAAGACGCTGCGCGCCGAGGCCGACCAACTGGCGGCGGTGCGGCGCAGGGCCGCGCAGGCGAGCGGCGACCTCTTCGCGGCCGAGAGCGAGCTCGACGACCGCAAGGGGCGGCTCGACGCGGTGACCGCCGACGCCGGGCTGCTGGGGCCCCCGCCGGCGCGGGCCGCGACCGACGCGCTCGCCGGCCAGCCCGCGCCCACCCACCTCTCGTCGCCGACCGACGGCAAGCCGGCGGTGCGCTTCGGCGGGCGGCTCGCCAACGGCCTGATCGCCGAGGGCGTCGCCTACCGGACGGCAGCCGGCGCGCCGGTGCGCGCGCCTGCCGCGGCGGTCGTCGCCTATGCCGGGCCTTTGAACGGGTGGGGCAATGTGGTCATCTTGCGCGCCGGCGGCGGATGCCACATGGTGCTGAGCGGACTGGGGAAGGTTTCCGTCGCGGTCGGTCAATCGGTCGCGGCTGGCTTTCCAGTCGGCGCCATGCCGATCGATGGACAATCGCCGCCCGAGCTCTATCTGGAGGTTCGGCTGGCGGGCGGCCCCATCGACCCGGCGAAGCTGATCAGCGGCGCCAGATGAGCGGCGCCTGGATGCGCGGCGCTGGGGCGCGAATCTTAACGCGGCCGGCCGTAAGGCTGGTCCGTGATGGAGTCTGTAGAGGCCCTATGCGCAAATCCCTGTTGATCGCCGCTTCCGCGTTCGTCCTCGGCGCCGGCTCGATGGCCTATATCAGCCAGACCGCGCGTGCGACCACCGAGCCGAAGGCCGAGAGCTATCACATGCTCGAGCTGTTCGGCGACGTGCTGACCGAGATCGACCGCCAGTACGTGACGCCGGTCGACGACAAGAAGCTGATCCAGTCGGCGATGCAGGGCATGCTCTCCTCGCTCGACCCGCATTCCGACTACCTGACGCCCGACGCCTATTCCGACCTTCAGGACCAGACCAAGGGCGAGTACGGCGGCCTCGGCCTGGAGATCCAGAGCGACGACGGCGCCATCAAGGTGATCTCGCCGATCGACGGCACGCCCGCCTCCCGCGCCGGCATCAAGTCGGGCGACTACATCCTGGCCGTCGACGGCCAGAACGTGCTGGGCGCCTCGGTCTCCGACGCGGTCAAGCAGATGCGCGGCAAGCCCGGCCAGCCGGTGACGCTGACCATCGGCCGCGAAAAGTCGCAGCCGTTCGACGTCAAGCTGGTGCGCGAGATCATCCAGCCGAAGTCGGTCACCTACAAGATGCAGGGCGACTACGGCTACGTGCGCCTTGCTGGC
>DATNEH010000084.1:0-44464 GCA_035553015.1 Caulobacteraceae bacterium
GATCATCGCGCTGATCGCCGCGCTGGTGGGCCCGCGCCTGTTCGCCCAGCTCGACCACGCCAAGGTGACCACCGCCCGCGTGCAGGTAAAGTCGCTGGAGACGGCGCTGCAGACGATGGAGCTCGACATCGGCCGCTACCCAACGGGGAGCGAGGGGCTGGCGTTGCTGGTGGACGCGCCCGACCGCAAGGCGACGCCCGGCTGGAACGGGCCGTACCTGGCGAGCGGCGTGCCGAACGATCCCTGGGGCCGCGGGTACGTCTACGACCCGCCGACCGACCGCGCCCATCCGCCGCGCGTCCACAGCCTGGGCGCCGACGGCAAGCCGGGCGGCGAGGGCGACGCGGCGGACATCTACAGCGACGCGCCCGGCCAGACCGCGGCCGGCGGCCAGGTCCAGGAACAGAGCCAGACCGCGCCGGCGAGCGCCGTCGGCGCGCCGGCTGCGCCGCCGTCGGACGTCCCGCCGAAGGCGCCATGAAGCGCGCCGCGCGCGGCTACACGCTGCTGGAGATGCTCGTCGTGCTGGCGATCATGGCGCTGGCGGTCGCCTTCATCGCCCCGCGCGGCGAGGCGATGCTCGACCAGATGACCGCGCACGCGGTGTTCTTCGACTTCCAGCGCCAGGTCTCGGACCTGCGCCGGCAGGCCTACGCCAGCCAGACCGGCGTCAGCTTACGCGGCTCAGACGACGCCGATCCCGCCCTCGCCCGCGCCCGCGCCATCCCGCTGCGGTCGGGGTGGACCTACCGCCTGACCCAGCCGATCGCGATCACCGACGGCGGCGCCTGCGCGGGCGGCGCCGTCGAGCTGCTGAAGTACGGCCGCCCGGTCATGCACCTGGCGATGGCCGACCGCGCCTGCCACTTCGTGCGGCTGGATTAGGCGGCCGCCCATACGTCGGCGCAAACACGCCCGCTTCCGGACTTCCCGCTGAAGTCGGCTCGCGACCAAGGGTGTGTGAAAACGCGGCCTCTCAACGAACCCGTAGAATATCCTTGCGCAGGTCCGCTCACATGGGGGCGTCTGGCGCGAAGACGAGGGCTCAAGCCTTCCAGCACTGCATACCTATGCCCCGGTTTCCGAGCGCACCGGCGTTTTCACACAGCCTGGACCCATTGCCGACATCGTCGCCGCCAGGCAGAGATTGGTCGGCCACAGCTGGAGGCGACGTTGCTCGACCATCTATGGACCTCGAATCTTGTGTTGCGGCGGCGGTTCCCGAACGGGGTCGAGCCGTTCAAGATCATCTCGCGCTTGGCGGAAGAATGCGGGGAACTGTCTGCCGAGGTGCAGCTATGGGAAGATCAGGGCGTCAAACGCGCAAAACACGGCGATCCCGATCCCCACAAACTTGCGACCGAGGTGATGGACGTAATGCGAGCGGCCCTCGCCATCGCGGAATACTATCATGTTGAGCGTGAACTCTTGGCTGCCATTCAAGGAACCATCGAACGCGCGGTAGCTGCTGGCCTGCTAACCCGCGACGAAGCCGAGCAGCCCGTGAGCGGGAGAATCTGACGGCAAACGCGCCGGTCCACCCGATGCGTAAAGACCGTCCCCTGCTCGGCTGTCCGAACGTCCGCTGATCGGCGCCGCCGCCGAAGCGCTGCTTGCTGGCGCGAGGCAAACGACCGAGTCCGACCCTTTGGCGACGTTCGCCCCGGCGCCCTACGGTGCGCGCGGCGCATCGCCCACAGCTAGCCTGTGGAACAGCCAGGGGCCGATGCAACGCTGGTATCCAAGCCGTTCGTAGAAGGGCGTTGCGGCATCGAGCGACGACACGAACACGGTCTCGACGCCTTCGGTCCGCAGCCAGTCCTCGCAGGCCTGGACCAGCGCGCGACCCGCGCCGCCTCCTTGCTGGTCCTCGGCGACCGCAAGCTCTTCCAGATGGCCACTCATGGAGAATCCGTAGTCGGCGACCGTCGCGATCAAGAATCCGACCACGCCATCGGCGGTCCTCGCGACAAACGTCCGCGCTGCCTGACGCACGGCCTTCGCCGGGGCGAGATCAGGTCCGTACAGCAGCTTGGCCAGTTCATCGATGGCTGCCAGGTCCTGCTCCTCCGCTTGCGAAATCACAGTCATCTGATGTCCCCGTTCAAGCTCGTCCGGCACAGTTTGCAGAGCGGTGAATGCGCTCGGCGTGGCTCACGCTCAATGGGCGTCCCTTAACTGGCGAAGTATCGGGCGGTATTCGGCGGCCGCGAGGCCCTCCAGATCGCACGCCTCGGCCAGGCCGAACCAGCGCAGCTCCGTGTGTTCATCGTTGGCGAGAGCAGGTTCACCCAACCAGGCGTCGATGCCGTAGACCAGACAGTCCGACCAGCTATCGCCTTCTTGGAAACGGAAACGGCTGAGGAGTCGCCATTGAAGCGGCGCGACGCCAAGTTCCTCGCCGAGCTCCCTCGCCAGGGCCGCCTCCAAAGTTTCCCCCGCCTCGACGTGGCCGCCCGGAACGTCCCAGCAGCCAGGATAGGATTTGTGAGCGCTTCTCCTACCCAACAGCACCTCGCGCCCGCGAAGCAGAAGCGCGCCAACGCCAGTCGCCATTCTCCTAAACTCGCAACAGTGGGAAACGCGCCTCCACGACATACTCGCCCTTCTCGAACGATGTGATGGTAATCGCGTCGATCAGGAACTGCGACCTGACGTTTTGGACCAAGCGTGCGCGCCGGAACTCTTCGCCTCGGTCGGAAGTGCGCGGGCGCACTACCGTACGTGAGGTGCGACGGAACCTCGATTGGGCGAAAAGGCGGCGCGACGGCGCTCCGCCTCAGCGCGCGCAATTGTCCGTCGTCGTCGAGAACTTCGATGTACACACAGCCGTCGTCCGGCGGCGGGAAAGAGCGAAAGTCGCCGAGCGATACGCGAAACTCCGCTTCTCTCTCGGCGACCGCCTCCACGCGGTCACGGAGCGCGGCTACGCCCGAATGCTCGTCCGGATACACCAGCGTGACGTGGGCCGGAATCGCTGCTGCCATCGCGGGGTCCCACTTGCGCCGGATAGCCTCGATGTTGGCGAGCTGAGGCCCGACCAGAAAGAGCATCGCGTGGTAGCGCTTCGTCATCGCGCTCCACTGAAGACATCGCGCGACAGCGTCCTCAAGGACCAACCACTTGGTCGGCTGGCTCCCTTCGCGGACCCTCAGCGGGTCCGCTTTCCGCCGGGCGATCGCTGCCTGCCCACGCGTTCTACAACGACCTAGGGCGCCGCGAGCCGGATGCGGGCCTCGAGGCCGGCGATCATGGTGTCGAGGCGGAAGGCGAAGGCGGCGTCGGGGTCCCATTCCATGAGGAAAGGGCGCACGGCGGCCACGTGCGGGTAGCGCGCCGGGTCGGGCGGGTCGGCGGCCGCGGACGCCAGGAACTCGGCGCGCTGCGCGGCGAAATCGGCCTCGGCGCTTTCAGCGGCCGCCCACTGGAAGACGAACGAGGCGAGCATGTTGATCGCGTAGCCGGTGTCGCGCGGCGACAGCCCCGCGGCGATGAGCACGCCCAGCGTCTCATCCACCTGGGAGAGCGTGCCCGGCCCGGCCCAGAGGCCCTGCGGGGCGAGGCGGGTGATGTCGCGCACACCGCGCAGGTAGGCCCGCAGCCGCTGGGCGCCGTGGCGCAGCTCGCCCTGCCAGCCGCCGCCGCTGGGCCGGACCGTGAAGCCCTCCATCAGGTGGACGTAGAGCGCCAGCTCCAGCGCCCGCTTGTCGGCGAAGTACCAGTAGATCGCGGGCGCCTGCACGCCGAGCTCGTCGGCGATCGCGCGCATGGTGAGGCCCGCGTAGCCGTCGCGGGCGAGCACCCGCGCCGCCGCCTTGACCACCGCCTCGCGGGTCAGCATCGCCCGGCGTGGCGCGGATCGGCGGGCTTTGCGCGCGGGGTCCATGCCCTCGGATGCCACTTGCGCTTAACGCCGTAAAGTGTATTGAACGGCGTTAAATATTGAACGTCGTTAAATGGAGCGCACGCGATGGCCGCCGACGAGACCGCGCCGCCGATCATGTTCCAGCTGACGCCGCTCAATCCAGCCTATCGCGAGGACCCGTACGCGGTGCTCGCCGAGCTCAGGTCGCGCACGCCGGTGCTGCCGGACCCGGGCTACGGCAGCACGATCCTCACCCGCTACGCCGACGTGCGCCCGCTGGTTTCCGACCGCACGCTCTGGCGCGACGGCCTGCGCGCCGACGAGGCGCAGTTGCGACGCCGACTGACCGCAGAGCAGCTCGCGGAGTTGCGCGCCCAGGTGCGCAGCGAGAGCTCCACCATCCTTGAGCTCGACGACCCCGACCACGCCCGCATCCGCCAGCCGCTGGCGCAGGCGCTCTACGCCCGCGTCGCCAGATGCCGGCCCGAGGTGGAGCGGATCGTGGATGAGACCCTGGACGGCATCGACGCCGCGCGGCCGTTCGACCTGATGACGCGCTTCTGCATCCCGATCCCGATCGACGTGATCGCCGCCATCCTTGGCGTCGACCATGACCGGCTCTCAGAGTTCCGGACCTGGTCCGAGGGGCTCATCCAGGGCGTCAATCCGTTCCGCACCGAGGCGCAGACCGCCGAGATGCAGCGCTGCGACGCAGCGCTGGCGGACTACTTCGCCCGGCTGATCGCCGAGCGGAAGGCCGAGCCGCGCGACGACCTGGTGAGCGACATGACCCGCCTGCAGGGCGAGGGCCTGGCGCTCACCGACACCGAGCTGCGCATCAACCTCTCGGCGCTGCTGATCGGCGGCAACCTCACCACCACCGACCTGATCGGCAACGCCGTGCGGCTGCTGATCCTGCACCCTTCGGAGCACGACAAGCTGAAGGCCGATCCCGGTCTGATCAACCAGGTGGTTGAAGAGACGCTGCGCTTCGAGCCGCCGGTCGACATGACCGGCCGCGTCGCCTCGCGCGACCTCGAGGTGTCGGGCTGCCCGATCGCGAAGGGCGAGCCGCTGACCTTCTTCCTGCGCGCCGCCAACCGCGATCCCGCGGCGTTCGACCAACCCGACCGGTTCGACGTCAGCGCCAGGCGCCGGCCGCATGTCGCCTTCGGCGGCGGCGCCCACATCTGCATCGGCGCGCCGCTGGCGCGGCTGGAGGCGCAGGTGGCGCTGTCGCGGCTGTTCGAGCGCTTCCCAAACCTGCATCTCGCCGACCCGGACGCTCCGCCGGCGTGGCGCACCCTCCCGTTCTTCCGGGGGCTGGAGCGGCTGGATCTGGTCGCAGGATAGCCGCGTCACGCTCTTTGACCTGGCGCGCTTGACCCGGCCCCGGGGCCGGCGCCGACAAGCCTGGCGGCAACCCTGACGAGGTGATTCGTGAGCACATCCGCCGAATATCTGAACCCCGCCGAAGCCGCGCGGCGCCTGGGCGCCTCCGCCAAGGCGCTTCGCATCTACGAGCAGCACGGCCTGATCGCGCCCTTGCGCACATCGGTCGGCTGGCGCGCCTATGGGCCGAAGGAGATGGCCCGCGCCGCCGAGATCGTCGGCCTGCGGGCGCTGGGGCTGACGCTGGCCGCCGTCGCCCGCGTGCTGGACGGCGACCCCGCCGATCTCGAGCCGGCGCTGGCGGCGCAGCAGGCCAGCCTCGAAGCGCGGATCCGTCAGCTGGCGGACGCGGCCGCGAACATCCGCGGCGTCCGCGCCAGCCTGGCGAGCGGCCAGGCGCCGACAGCGGGCGCGCTGGCGGGGTTGATCGGCCCGCCGGCAATCGCCTTCGATCTGCCGCTGCCGTGGGGTGGCGAGCGGTTCGAGACAGCGGCGCTCGGCCAGCTGACCTACGTCACCGGGCCGCTCGGCAGCGGCAAGACCCGGTTCGCGGAGCGGCTGGCCGAAGTCCTGCCCGGCGCGGCCTACCTGGAGCTGGACCGCGACCGCGACGCGGCGCTCGGCCGGCGGGCCGCCGACCCCGCGCTGGAGGCCCGCGTCGAAGCAGCGCTGGAGTGGCTTGCCGAGGACGGCGCGACGCGCACTGACGCGCTCGACATCCTGCTCGTCCATCTGGAGGCCGACACGGCGGCGGCCGTCGTCGTCGACCTCATCGAACATGGCCTGGACGAGCCGACGCAGGCGGCGCTCGCCGCCTACCTGCGCCGGCGCGGGGCGGCCGCGCGGCCGCTGGTGCTGCTGACCCGGTCGAACGTGATCCTCGACCTCTGTGCGGTCGGGCCGGACGAGGCGATCTTCTACTGCCCGGCCAACCACAGCGCGCCGATCCGCGTCACGCCCGTCCCCGGCGCGCCGGGATACGAAGCGCTGGCCAGCTGCCTCGCCTCCCCGCAGGTCCGCGCCCGCACGGCGGGCATGACGGTCACCGTGGCTGGGTGACGGTCGGCGCGCCCGGCGCGGACAACCTCTGCAGCGCGTCGAAGGCGCGCCGCAGGTGGGCGTCCATGCCAGCCGCCGGGTCCTGGGCCCAGGTGCGCGCGGCGTAGCTCAAGGCGGCCATGCCGACCTGGGCGGCAAGGCCCGCCACAGCTTCGTCGACGCCGCGCCGCCGTAGCGCCGCCGACAGGGTGGCGATCAGCCCCGCCGTCTTGGTCAGGACGCGCTCCTGCAGCGCCGGGGTCTGGGCGATCACCGCCTCTCGCGGCTCGGCGAACGCGCGGTTTGCCGAGATCATCGGCTCGACCGAGCGGAAGGCGTGGAAGAGCGCCTCCATCGGCGTCGCGTGCGCGGGCGCCGCCAGCACGCCGTCGCTCAGCGCGGCGCGGAAGGCGTCCTCGCCGTCGAACAGCGCCTCGCGCTTGTCCGGGAAGTGGCGAAAGAAGGTCCGCTCGGTGACGCCGGCCCGGGCGGCGATCTCCGCCGCTGTCGTGGCGTCGTAGCCGCGCTCGCGGAACAGCTCCAGGGCCGCCTGCCGCAACCGAATTCGCGCGTCTTCGCCACTTCGCGGCATGCGTCGAGCCTACACCTGTTGTCAGTGACTGTCGCTACGCGTATACGTCAGTAACTGACGTAACCTGCGCAACGTGGAGCCCGGACAATGACCGATGAAACAGCGGGTGGCGACACCATGCGGGCGATCCGCTTCCACGCGTACGGCGAGCCGGCTGACGTGCTGCGCGTCGAGGACGCCGCCATTCCGACTCCCGGCGCCGGCCACATCCGCGTGCGGGTGCATGCCTGCGGGCTGAACCCGGCGGACTGGGCGCTGTGCCGCGGCCTGTTCCCCGGCGAGCTGCCGCGCGGCGTCGGGCTCGACGTGGCAGGAATCGTCGACGCCGTCGGTGACGGCGTGACCGACATCGGCATCGGGGATCGGGCGCTCGGCTCCGCCAGTTTCGCGAACTATCCGAGCGCGGGCGCGTCGGACGTCGCCGTGCTGGAACGCTGGGGCCAGGCGCCGGAAGGCCTCGACCTCGTCGAAGCGGCCGCCCTGCCGATGGCGGTCGAGACCGCCTCGCTCCATCTCGACGCGCTCGGCCCGGTGGACGGCAAGACGGTGCTGATCCACGCCGCCGGGACCATGATGGGTTTCGCGGCCGTGCAGATGGCGTTGATGGCGGGCGCGCGGGTCATCGCGACGGCGGGCGACACCTTCGCCGGCCAGCTTCGCACGCTGGGCGCCTCCGTCACTCGCTATGGGGACGGCATGGTCGAGCGGGTTCGCGAGATCGCCGGCGGCGCGCCGGACCTGATCCTCGACACGGCCTGGCCCAACGGCGTGCTGCCGGACCTGATCGGGATCGCCGGCGGCGATGCGCGCCGGGTGCTGACGATGACCGACTTCGCCGCCGCCGCGGAGCTCGGCGCCCGCCACAGCTTCGGCGAAACCATGACGCGGCGCGAGGGCGTGCTCGGCGCGTTCGCCCGGCTCGCCGCCGAAGGCCGCTTCAGGATCCCGATCGCGCGCACGTTCCGGCTCGACGACTGGCGCGAGGCGCTCGAGATCAGCCTGAGCGGTCACGCGCATGGCAAGCTGGTGCTGCTGCCGGGCGGCTGAAAGCGGCGCGCGGACCTTAGCCGGCCGTGGCGTTGGCGGGCGGGGCGCCGGTCAGGGTCATCTCCAGGCGGATGGCGGCGTCGGACGAGTCGGTCAGCGGGCGCACCTCGGCGTAGGCGCCGGTGGCCTCGAGGTCCTGAGTGATCGCCTGGACCTTGTCGAGCGCTGCGTAGGGCACCGTGACGCTGACCACCGCGCCGTCGATGGCGAACGACTTGGCCGTGACGCCCTTGGCGCGGACCACGCGCAGCGCGGTCTCCAGCCCCGCCACGGCGTCCGGCCGCGCCGCCAGCGCGCGGAACGCGGCGATGCGCCGGAGGCTGTCGGCGTCGGCGCCCCTGGTCGGCGCGCTGACTTGTTGAAGGGCGTGCGCCTGGCGCTCCAGGCGGTCGGCAAGGCCGCCCAGGCGCAGCCCCTGTCCGGTCCAGAACGCCGCCAGCACGGCCAGCAGGGCGGCCGCCACGCCGGCCGCGAGGCGGGCGGCCGAGGCGGGCGTCAGCTCCAGCGCCGACGGCGCGAGGTTGAGCTGCTCGGCGAGCGGCAGCGTCTCCGGCGTCGGTGGCGCGGTCGGCGGCGGGACCGGCGGATCGCGCTGCAGCCGGGTGAACGCGGCCCAGTCGGCGGCGCTGGGCTGGACGCGACGCCACGATGAGGCGGCGAGCGCGCGGCCGCGCCAGGCCTGCAGCTCGAATCCGTTGGCGAGGCGCACGATGCGCCACGCGCCGCCGGCTGGCTGGGCCAGCGTCTCCGGCGCCGCCTGCGGGCGCGCATCGCCGAAGCGGTCAGCGAGATAGGGGCCGACAGTGTCCTCGTCCCACCACCAGACGCCGTAGCCGCCGCCGACGCGGCGCAGCAGCGAGCCCGGATTGAGGTAGGGCGCATGGGCGCGCGCATAGAGCCGCGCCGCCTGTCCCGCCGCGCCGCCCTTCGCCGCCGGCTCGAACCAGGCGTAGTGGCAGAGCTCGCGCGCGATCAGCACGATCGGCCGCCGCCAGCCGGCCCAAGGTCCGGATCCCGGCGCCAGCGGGACGAAGGCGCCCTCCGCGGTCAGCAGCTCAATCGGCGGGGTCAGGAAACGGCGGGGCATGCGCTGGGATTTCGGCTCGCTCGGCCGGTGAGAGCTGGGAGGTCATGGGCTCGGCGACCCAGAAGGGGCGCGTTGGATCGTCCGGCGAGAGGATCAGCCGCGACCGGTAGGCATAGCCCGCCGCCGCGTCCTCCACCCGCAGCGCGATCCGGCCGTTCGGCATGGTGTAGGACCGTTCCGCGTCGCTGAGCAACTTCAGTCCCGTGGCGCGGCCAAGGTCCTCGAGCTCCGTGAACGGCGCGGCCGCGCGGCGGGCGACTGCGGCGTCGGCCTGGGCGGGCGTCAGGCCGTACAGCACCACCAGCGTCGTGGCGGTGGCGGTGTTGATGTTGACGGCGCTCGAGCTGGGATCGGCGGTGACGTTGTCGGCGAAGTCGCGCCAGCGGGCGGCGCCCACCGCCTGGTCCCAGCCCAGGAGGCCGAGCGCCTGCGCGCGGCGGACTAGCTGGCCCTGGGGCGGCGCCGGCAGTCCGGCGCGGGCGTAGTCGGCGGCGTCGGCCCCCTGCGGCCGCTTCAGGTCAGCGACGTCCATGTAGTCGCCGAGACGGTCGGCCATGGCGGCCTGGTTGGCGGGGCTGACGCCCATTGCGGCGAAAAGGCGCGCCCGCGCCGGCGTCGGCAGGTTGTCGAGATTGATGAGGCCGGCCTCGTCCTGCGCCGACAGGATCAGGTCGGGCCCGGCCGCGTAGGGCCGCCCGTCGAGCGCCAGCAGCGCGGGGGCGTTGGCGGTGGCGCCCCCGAGCGCCGCGGTTGCGCCGAGCGGGCGGGTGGCGACGATGAAGGCGGCGCGCGCCTCCAGGCTGAGCGCATCGGCCTCGAACGCCACGCCGGTCTTCACGCGGCGGGTCTCGGACGCCAGGCTCGCCAGCGCCTGGATCGCGACCAGGAACACCAGCGTGACCATCGCCGTCACGAACAGCACCGAAGGCAGCGCGAAGCCCGCTTGGGCGCGGCGGCGGCCGTGGCGGGCGGGGCGCCTCACGGCGTCACCTCCGATGGCCGCGCACCGGGGACCGGCGAGCCAGGGATCGGCGAGCCAGGGATCGGCGAGCCGGGGATCAGCGAGCCGGGCGCCTGGCCGTCGGGCAGTTGAGCGCCTTGCGTCCGAGTGTCCTGCGTCTGGGAGTAGAGCCACGGCGGTCCGGACGTCGCCCGGTCGACCCACTCGACCCGCCCGTCGTCGCTGTAGAGCCGGATGAACACGGACTGCGCGGCCGCCGGTGCGTGCGGCGCGGTCGGCGGCGGCGACCACGCGTCGGCCCACGTCGCGCCATCGGCCGAGTAGGCAAAGCGCGCCCGCCGGGGGCGCAGGTCGGCCACGACGATCGGCGTCTGGCCGCGCGCCTGGCAGGTGACGAGGTCGCCGCCCGGCTGCGGATCGATGGCGATCCTGAGCTGGCCGGCGGGACCGGCGGGTCCGCAGAGGCCGGGGCGGGTGAGGATGGCGTCCGCGGCAAAGCCATGCGCGTCGCCGACGAACGGATCCAGCTTCAGCTTCGCCGGGTCGACGCCCGCCGGCGGTACGACCAGCGCCCCGACCAGCGCGCGCAGCTCGTCCTGCGAGACCTCGCCGTCGGCGACCGTCAGCGCGCGCCGACCGAGCGCGAAGCCGGTGCGGGCCGCCTGGCCGCCGATCGAGAACACCAGCATCAGGGCGAAGCCGGCGACCACGAGTACGATCAGCGCCTCGATCAGCGAGAATCCGGCCGTCCCGCGCCGCACGCCGCGTCGCCCCCCAACGAAAAAGCCCCTCCGGCGGCGCCGAGCGCCTCGAAGGGGCCAATTCAAACCACAGATGGCCAAACCGGAGCCAGCCGAATCCGGCAGGCCAGGGCCTCCGCCGAAGCGCGGCCTATTCCAGCGGAACAGTCTGCGTCGGGGCGCTGCCGCCGCCCTTGATCGCGTTGTTGCCGAACGAGATCACCGTGGCGCCGACCGTGTTGGCGATGCCAACCCCGCCGGTGATGGTGTTGCCGGTCAGCATCATGGTGGCCGTCGACGCGTTCATTTTGATGTTCGTCGCGTTGCTGTCGAGCACGACGTGGTCGAGCTCGACCGTGCTCGGGATGGAGGCGGCGCCGTTCAGGACGCCGGTGGTGTTGTTCCGGAGGATGGAGTTCTGCACATACACCTTCACCCCGGAGTTCGGCTGGACGTTGACGCCCGTCGTGAACTCATAAATCAGGCAGTCGAGGATCGCGACGTTCCCAGCCTGCACCACGTTGACGCCGTTGGTCGAGGTGTTGAGCCCATCGATATCCAGGCCGATCAGCGTGACTTTGTCGGTGGTCGCCGCGTTGATCACGATGCCGTTGCCGGCGCCTGCCAGCACGCCGGCGCGACCGACCAGGTTCTCGCAGTTGATCGTGATCGACTTGGTGATGGTCAGCTGACCGAAACCACCCGGATCCAGGCATTCGACCTCACCGGCGGCCGCGGTCTTGACGATCGCGCCGGCGAAGGTCTTGCAAGGCGCCGTGCGGCTGCACGGACTGGTGTCGTCGCCGACGCCGGAAACCCAGGTGCGCGTGGCCTGGGCGGATGCGGGCGCTGCGAAGAGCAGCACCGTGGTCGCAAACGCGGCGACCGCCGCGAGCGTGCGCGTCAGTTTCATGGATAAAGGCCCCCTGTTCAGCCGATATTTACCCTTCCACGGCGACGGCCCTGACGCAAGCCCGTTCGCGCGTCAGGCGTATATCTATGGTTGTGTGAGCAGACCGCATTCCCGGTCTGCTAAGCCCTGTTCCGCATTGCAAGTGTAACAAAATTCTCCCGCCGCGGGCGGCGATGCACCCTGTGGTGGAGCTCCCAAGGCCGAGCCGCGATGCGCGAGCGCGATCCGATTTGCTTGACCCAAGGGCCTGCCTGTAAGCGATCGACGGACAACGAGATCGAGCCGGCCCGCGCTTGGCCGGTCGTCATTGGACCAGGAGAGAGACGGTCATGGGCGTACTGGACGGCAAGGTGGTGCTGGTCACCGGCGGCGGCAACGGCATCGGCAAGGAGTGCGCGCTGATCGCGGCGCGCGAGGGCGCCAAGGTGCTGGTCAACGACCTCGGCGGCGGCGAGCGCGGCGGCGACGAAGGCTCGGCCGGCCCGGCCGAAGCGGTGGCCGAGCAGATCCGCGCCGCCGGCGGCACGGCCGTCTCCAACTCCAAGAGCGTCACCGACATGGGCGCCGTGAAGGACATGGTCGCCCAGGCGATCAGCGAGCTCGGCGGTCTGCACGCGGTGATCAACCCGGCGGGGATCCTGCGTGACGGCATGTTCCACAAGATGCCCGACGAGGACTGGGACATCGTGGTCGCCGTCCACCTGCGCGGCTCGTACAACGTCTGCCGTGCGGCGATCGAGCACTTCCGCAATCAGAACGAGGGCAGCTTCGTCCTCTTCACCTCGACCTCGGGCCTGATCGGCAACATCGGCCAGACCAACTACGCCGCCGCCAAGCTCGGCATCATGGGCCTGTCGCGGGTGCTGGCGATGGAAGGGGCGTCGAAGAACGTGCGCTCCAACATCATCGCGCCGACCGCCTGGACGCGCCTGATCGCGACGATCCCGATCAAGGACGAGGCGGGCGCGGCGCGGATGAAGGCGATGCAGCAGGCGTTGCGGCCCGACCAGCCGGCCAAGCTCGCCGTGGCGCTGGCCTCGCCGGCGGCCAAGGACGTCTCCGGCCAGATCTTCGGCGCGCGCTCGGAGACGCTGGAGCTCTACAGCCAGCCGCGCCCGGTGGAGACCGTCACGTCGGACACCACCTGGACCGTCGAGCAGATCCTGAAGGAGGCGCTGCCGAAGATGGCGCCGAAGTTCACCTCGCTCGCCGGCCCCGGCCAGCAGCAGCAACAGCAGCAGCGCCAGCCGGCCTGACCTGCACGTCTGGCATGCCGGGGCTGCGGCGACGCGGCCCCGGTCGCCGTACGTGAAGCTGCAACACGAGCGTGGTAACGCTCCGCCGCGAAGCGTCGGGGAGTCGTGAATGATCGATACCAAAGTGTTGTTCGAGCCGCAGGCGAACGTCAGCGGCGATCCTGCCCGCGCGGCGCAGGGTTTCGGCCGCGTCAGCCGCGCCATGGCGCCGGCGTTCGATCCGGTGCGCGAGGCCGACGCCGCCGTCGCCTACTTCAACGAGCACGGCTTCGTGGTGCTGTCGGACTGCCTGTCGGCGGCCGAGCTCGCCGAGCTCAACGCGTTCTGCGTGCGCAGCCAGGCCGAGCGTCCGGAAGTCTGGGGGCTCGGCGACCGACGCAAGCCGCACCACCGCAACCAGGGCCTGATCTACTCGCAGCCGCTGCTCGACTATCCGGAGCTCGACCCCTACACGCGCCCGGCGCGCTCCTACCCGATCGTCTCGCGCCTGCTGGGCGGCGAGGAGCACGCGCGCTTCGCCGAGTTCAATTTCCGCGAGACGCCGGAGGGCGCGGGTCTGCGCGCGATGAACTTCCACCATGACGCGGTGACCGAGGACCGGCTGGTGCGCGAGCCCTACGGCCCGTGCGACTGGCTCTGCGCGATCCACTATCTCTCCGACGTCGAGCCCGGCTCGCCGTGCTTCTGCGTGGTGCCGGACAGCCGCCGCTACGCCAGCCTGCAGGCGGCCTTCGAGGGCCTCGGTGAGAGCTACCGCGAGCAGCCGCTCTACGGCCCGGCCGGGACCTGCGTGCTCTACGACACCGCCACCTACCACACCCGCCTCGACGGCGACGGCGAGCGGATGCGGCGCACCTGGCACCAGTACTACGGCCGCGGCGGCTGGCTGCGCACCGAGACGCGCTACATCCGCCCGCCGAGCCCGGTGCTCACCGACTGGAACCTGTTCCCCGAACGCCTGGCGATGAGCGCCGACCCGAAGGTGCGGCTCTTCTTCTCGCACTGGAACACGGCGATGGGCGAATGGGCCGCCAGCGGCTTCGACCCGGAGGTCCGCGCCGGCATGCCGCGAGGCGAGCAGTAGGCGGACGCTAGGCGTCCCTTCCGTCAGCGTGGCAAAACGATCCTGCGTCCTACGAGATGACGGAAAGGGAGCCCGCCCAGATGACCGATCTCTTCGACATGCGCGGCAAGACCGTGCTGATCACCGGCGGCAGCCGCGGGCTCGGCCGCGCGATGGCGCAGGGCTTCGCGGAAGCCGGCGCCGACATCGCCATCGTCAGCCGCAAGCTCGACGCCTGCGAGGAAGCGGCGCGCCAGATCGAGGCGCTCGGCGTGCGCGCCCTGCCCTACGCCTGCCACATGGCGCGCTGGGACGAGATCGAACCGATGTTCGAAGCGGTATGGGGCCACTTCGGCAAGGTCGACGTGGTGGTCAACAACGCCGGCATGTCGCCGCTCTATCCGTCGCTGCCGGAAGCCAACGAGCGGCTGTTCGACGCCGTGGTCGGGGTCAACTTCAAGGGCCCTTTCCGGCTCTGCGCGGTGGCCGGCGAGCGGATGTTCAACGCCGGCGGCGGCTCGATCATCAACATCTCGTCGACCGCCTCGATCAACCCGACCCCGAACACCGCCTTCTACGGCGGCGCGAAAGCGGCGCTGGGCGTGATCTCGCAGGCGGTGGCGGCCGCCTACCATCCGAAGGTGCGGGTCAACACCATCATCGTGGGTCCGTTCGCCACCGACGTGGCGCAGCACTGGCCCGATCCGCCCAGCGCCGCCAACCCGCGGCTCACGGTGTCGGGGATGCGGATCGGCGCGCCGGAGGACATCGTCTCGACCGCCCTCTACCTGTCGGCCGACGCCTCGCGCTACGTCAACG
Source organism: Caulobacteraceae bacterium (assembly GCA_035553015.1). Taxonomy (GTDB): domain Bacteria; phylum Pseudomonadota; class Alphaproteobacteria; order Caulobacterales; family Caulobacteraceae; genus Acaudatibacter. The sequence continues at coordinate 14,774 of DATNEH010000084.1, forward strand.
GCGCGCAGATCAAGGTCGACGGCGGCGGCTGGGGCATGGGGCGGGCGCGCTCGGACGCCGACGCGGTCTCCTGACGCGCCTGCTGACGTGGGACGTCAGCAGCGAGCCTCGGCGTCGCAAAAACGCCACGGCGATTCGTGCTATGCTGGCGCTACAGTGTTCGACGGCGCGCCAGGGGCCGGGCGGCTGAGCGCTGGAGTGACTGCTGACGCGCCGCGGCGGGCGGGACGGACCTGCTAGTCGGCGCCAAACGTGGCCGGCTCGCCCGGCTGGGGCGCCTTTGCGATGGACCACCGTCTGGAACACAGCTGGGACGACGACGAGATCGATCTCGCCGACACCGTCGACTTCACGCTGGGCGCGCTGACGCTGTCGCCCTCCACCCGCGAGATCCGCTGGAGCGGCGGCGCCGAGATCGTGCAGCCGCGGGTGATGCAGGCGCTGGTCTGCCTCGCCCAGGCCGAGGGGGCGGTGGTCTCGCGCGACGAGCTGGTGCGCCGCTGCTGGGGCGGGCGGATCGTCGGCGAGGACGCCATCAACCGCTGCATCGCCAAGGCGCGGCAGCTGGCCGGGGCCGCCGGCGGCGAGGCGGCCTTCGTCATCGAGACGATCCCGCGCGTCGGCTACCGGCTGCGCCGCGCCGTCGAGGTCGCCGCGCCAGTCGCACGCCAGCGGACGCCGTCGCGCGTCTGGCTGCTCGCCGGCGCCGCCGCCTGCGTCCCGGCGCTGGCGCTGGGCGCCTGGCTGGCCTGGCGACCGGCTCCCACCGCGGCGGCGCCCGCGCCGCCGATGCGCTCGGTCGCGGTGCTGCCGATCCAGAACCTGACCGGCGATCCGAAGCTGGAGCCGGCCGTCGACCGGCTGACCGAGGACATCACGTACGTCGCCGGGCGCAGCGGCTACATCAGCGTGCCGCCCCGCACGGCGACTTTCGCGCTGAAGGGCAAGCCGGTGGATGAGCGTGCGCTCGGCCGGACGCTCGAGGTGCGCAACGTGGTGATCGGCAGCCTGCGCAGGGACGGCGCGGGCTTCCGGGTCAACTATCAGATGGTCGACACCGCCACCGGCCAGGTGGTCGACACCCGGGACCTGGGCGTGGCGCGGCCCGACGGCGCGCTGCCCGAGCCGCAGCTGGCGCTGGCGGTCAACGAGCAGATCGAAAGCGCGATCGACCGCCGCTGGACCGCCGCTGAGCTGGCCAAGGGGGCGGACGACCGCGACCCCGAGAACATCATGGCCCGCCTACATCAGATGGAGGAAGCGCCTGGCCATTGGAGCGTCGCCGAGACCCAGCGGCTGATCGCCACCGCCGCTTCGGAGATCAAGCCGGACAGCCCGCTCGCCCCCGAGTTCGATACGATGGCCTGCTGGTACTACCTCGACATGATCGAGGGCGGCTATGCGACTTCGTCCGCGCAGCGCGCCGCCTGGGCCAAGCAGGCGCTCGACTATGGCGGCGCGGCGACGGCCCTGCGGCCGGATCTGACCGGCGCACACGGCTGCCGCTCCGAGGTGTTCGGCCAGATCGGCCAATGGGACGCCGGACTCTCCGAGGCTCAGTACATCATCGACACCTATCCGCTGGCGACGACGCCCTACGAGGCGCGCGGCGAGGCCGAGATGGCGCGCGGCCAGTTCGTCGACGCGGTGCGCGATTTCACGGAGGTTGGCGAGCGCGGCGGCGAGGACGCATCGAGCGCGATCGGCCTGGCGCGGCTGTTCCAGGGCCAGGACGCCGCCGCGATCCAGACGCTGCAGGCGCGCACCGCGATCGATCCGATGGACGCCGACGCCTACTTCTTCCTGAGCGCCGCCTACGAGCTGACCGGCGATCACCGCAATGCGCTGACCGCCGCCGACGCCTATCGCCGTGTCAGGAAGGATTCATCGGCGTGGCGCGCGCTCGAGCTGAGCCGCGAGCCGGCCTATCTCGGGCCGGCGAAGACCATCCGGACGGCGCTGCACGTCGCCGGCCTCGACGAACCGACGGCGCCCGGAGCTTGACCTTCTCCGGACGCCGCCGACGAGGCGTCTCTCACCGCTGCGCGATGGATGAAACGTCTCGTCCGTGCGCAAGGGCCAGCGCGCGGGTGGTCTGCAACTGGGCGAGCGCCCGCTGGGTGGCGTCGGCGCGGCACGCATCGTAGGCCGGCCGGCGGTCGAGATCGCGGATGTCGGGCTCGCCGCCGCACACCTGGCGGGCGGCCACCTCGATCCGGCGCTGCAGCACGCCGCTCGCGCCGAGCGCTTCCATCTTCAGGTCGTTGTAGCGGACAACGACGCTGGCTGTCTGGGCGAACCCCGGCGCGGCGATCGCCGCGTCGGTGGCCGCGGCGAGTGTGGCCGCCGCGATGGCCGCCAGGCAGAACCTGTCGACCAGTCGCGTGTGCTTGGGCGTATTGTTGGGGGAGCGGGTCATCTTCGTGGGCCTTGGGCAGCTGTGTCGGGAACGACGCACGGACTCTCGCTGCAGCGGCGGCGCCTGCGACAGGCCGGCGGCCTGACCGGACGCCGACCAATCGCCGACCCGAGCCGATCATTCGCGAACGCGACCGCGCCGCGGGGGCCTGCGCCAACCGCTCACTTGACCGGGCCGGGGGAAAAGCCGCTTTGTTGACCGAGCGACACCGGTGCTAGGCGCCGAGCCCAATTGGTTTTTGCGAATTAGAAGAGACCCAAATGGCGGATTCGACCGGCGACATCGAGCTCGACGGCTTCCGCGCCGAGGCGCGCGCGTGGCTCGAGGCCAACTTTCCGCCCTCGCTGAAGGGCAAGGCCGGCCAGGCCTACGCCGCTTCCGAGGGCGGCGCGTTCGAGGGCGACCTGCGCACCTGGCAGCAGCGCATGGGCGAGAAGGGCTGGGGCGCGCCGACCTGGCCGGCGAAATACGGCGGCGGCGGCCTCTCGACCGCCCAGGCCCGCGTGCTCGCCCAGGAGATGGCCAAGGCCGGCGCCTTCAACCCGATGGTCCAGGGCATGGGCATCACCATGATCGGCCCGACCATTCTCGACTACGGCACCGAGGAGCAGAAGCAGAAGCACATCCCGCCGATCGTGAAGGGCGAGGTGCGCTGGTGCGTCGGCTACTCCGAGCCCGGCGCCGGCTCCGACCTCGCGTCGTTGCAGACCAAGTGCGAGGACAAGGGCGATCACTGGCTGATCAACGGCTCGAAGATCTGGACCTCGGGCGCGCAGTACTCCGACTGGTGCGGCTGCCTGGTGCGCACCGACCCGACCGTGAAGAAGCACGACGGCATCAGCTTCATCCTGCTGGACATGCATCAGAAGGGCGTCGAGACGCGGCCGATCGCGCTGATCGCCGGCGCCTCGCCGTTCTGCGAGACCTTCTTCACCGACGCGGTCGCCCCGAAGGACGCGCTCTTGGGCAAGCTCAACGTCGGCTGGACGGTCGGCAAGCGCCTGCTGCAGCACGAGCGCGCCAGCCAGACCGGCGGCGGCAACCCGATGGCCGGCGGCCGTCAGGCGCAGATCCAGGACCTCGCCAAGAAGTACGTCGGCGAGGACGAAAAGGGCCGCATCGCCGACCTCGACCTGCGCAGCCGCGTCACCCAGCACGCGATGGACGGCAAGGCGCACGGCCTGACGCTGGCCCGCGCGGTGGCGGAATCGCGCGGCAACAACGAGCCCTCCAACGCCAACTCGGTGCTGAAGAACTCCGCCACCCACGTGGCCCAGACCCGCGCCGAGCTGACGCTGGAGATCATGGGCTCGCAGGGCCTCGGCTGGGAAGGCGACGACTTCCGCCCCGACGAGCTGGAAGCGGTGCGCGGCTGGCTCTCCGGCAAGGCGATGTCGATCTACGGCGGCTCGCAGGAGATCCAGTACAACATCGTCTCCAAGCGCATCCTCGGCCTGCCGGACACGACCCAGTCGACCTGAGCCCCAGGCCGGAAACCCAACGAGCGAGCTGGACGACCGACTGCTCTCCTCCCCCTTGCGGGGAGGGGACGCCATTCGACCGTCCGGGTTGCCAGCGGTCATTACCGTCAGTACCAACGATCCCCGCCGGCGCCTGCGTGGCGCGGCAGATCTTTGACATCGTCAGATAATCGAGAGAACAGACGCCCGCGAAGCACCCGGGCGCCGTTGTTTGCGGTTGCTTTGCGGTGAGATCTACGGTTCGAGCGCCACCGCCCGCTACGGTTCGAAGCCCTCGAGGTCGAAGTCGAGCGCGTAGTCGCCCGGACCGATGCGATAGCGCTCCAGGGTGTCGGGGCCGCAGCTGGCGGTGCCGAGGCCGCGCTGGGCGACGTCCAGGTTGATCAGCACTTCGGGGCGCCGCGTCAGCTGGTGCGCGTGGCTGGCGGCGAAAAGGTCGTCCGGCGTGAAGTGGCTGACCGAGCCCTCGCAGGACCGCGCCGGCGTCAGCCTGACCCCAGCCTCGCCGCTGCGCAGCGCCAGCCAGCGCAGGCCGGTGCGGTTGCCGTGTTCCTGCGGCACGACATAGGGCACGTATTGGCCAGCGACCGTCCCCTCGAACCGCCCGACCCAGCCGGCGCGGTTGCGATCGGAGTAGGTGTCGCCGGGCCCGACGCCGAGCCACTCGACCGCTTCGAAGCCGGCGGGCGCGGTCAGCGTGACGCCGAGCCGCGGCAGGTCGTCCAGGGCCGGATCGACGCTGAAGCGGTTGGCGACACGGATGCGGCCGTCCGGCGTGATCGCGTAGCTGTGGACGTGCCGGAACGCCTCGTCCGCCGCCGCGCAGCCGGCGACTTGCTCGATGGTGACGAGGACGGCGCCCTCGCCCTCTTGGACCTCCACCTTCGGCGCGTGCAACACCAGCGCGTCCAGGCCCGCGGCGCGCCAGCGGCCGAGCGCCTTCTTCTCCTGGCGCGGCATGCCCTTGATACCGTCGTTGTCGGTCGCCGCACGCCAGACCTGCAGCCGGGGTCCGGCCTCCAGCAGGACGTGGTTGCGCCAGACCAGCCGCTCCAGCCGCCCCTCGGCGCGCGAGAAGGCGACCTCGAAGCCGTCGCCGGCGACGACGATGCGGTCGGCCGCGTCTTCGACCCGCAGCGTCGTCGACGCTTGCGCCGGTCCCCGACGTTCAGCTGGCCGCACCGGCAGGTCGACCGGCAACTGCTCCCAGGCGACCTCATGACCGGCCGGCGCCCAGGGCGTGTCGGTCTTCAGCGTGAAGCGGACCATCAGGAAGGTTTCCTGGCCCTCGCAGACGCTTGGCCGCGGCAACTGCAGCTCGATCGCCTGGCGCGCACCCGGCGCGATCGGCGGGCAGTCGAGGCCGCCCTCGCCCACTGCCACGCCGTCGACCTCCAGAGCCCAGTCGAGGCGCAGGTCGCTCAGATCGGTGAAGTCGCGCTTGCTGCGCACCGCGATCCGGCCGGCCGCCGCATCCGCCCAGGTCACTGCGACGGGCTGCGCCAGCTTCTTGAACTCCCAGAGGCCGGGATGCGGCTGGCGCCAGGCGCTGACGATGCCGTCGCAGCAGAAGTTGAGGTCGTTGGGCGCATCGTCGAAGTCGCCACCGTAGGCGAGCGTCACACGTCCGCCGGCGTCGCGCTTCACCAGAGCGTGGTCGCACCACTCCCAGATGAAGCCGCCCTGCAGGCCGTGGCGGGTCTCGAACTCGTCCCAGTAGTCGGAGAGGCTGCCGTTCGAATTGCCCATCGCGTGCGAGTACTCGCAGAGGATCATCGGGCGACGGTCGCCGGGATCGTCAGCCTCGGCCCAGCGCACGATGTCGGCGATCGGCGGGTACATCGGGCAGACGAGGTCGCTGGCGGCGGCGCCCGGCGCCGGGCCTGGCCGCCGCTCGGCGTACGGCCCGAGCGGCGCGCCGTCCCACCCCCAGACGGCGCCTTCGTAGTGCAGCGGCCGGGTGGGGTCGGCGGCGCGGATCCAGCCAGCCATGGCGTCATGGTTGGGGCCGTAGCCGCTCTCGTTCCCGAGCGACCAGCAGATGACGCTCGGATGGTTGCGGTCGCGGATCACCATGCGAAGGCCGCGCTCGACGAACTGCGCGGCGTAGCGCGGGTCGCGGCAGAGCTGGTGCAGGAAGGCGTGCGCCTCGAGGTTGGTCTCGTCGATCAGATAGAGGCCGTACTCGTCGCAGAGGTCGTACCAGGCCTCGGCGTTCGGATAGTGCGAGCAGCGCACCGCGTTGACGCCGAACTGCTTCATCAGCCGGATGTCGGCGAGCATATCCTCGCGCGCCACCACCTTGCCGCGCTCTGGGTGGTGCTCGTGGCGGTTCATGCCGGCGATCATCACGGGCCGGCCGTTGATCAGGAGCTCGCGATCGCCGAGCTCGACCCGCCGGAAGCCGACGCGACACGAGGTGGCCTCTAGCGGCGCTGCGCCGGGCTCGTCGCGGACCAGGCTGACGACCACCGTGTAGAGGTTGGGCGCCTCGGAAGACCAGAGCGCCGGCGCGGCGACGCGCGCCTGCAGCGTCACCTGTCCGAGGGGGCCGCGGTAGGGATTGTGGGTCCGGGGATCGGCTTTCACGGGCGCGGTGAGCGGCGCATCCAGCACCGCGCGGCCGGCCGCGTCGTAGGGCTGCGCCTCGACCGCCCAGCCGTCTTCGGGCGCGGCGGCGAAGCCGAGCTTCACGTCGAGCCGCAGCGTCGCGTCCCGCAAGGCCGGGTCCGGCTCGGCCCGCGCGAACACGTCCTCGATCCAGGTCCGGCCGGTCGAGTAGAGGGTCACGTCGCGGTGGACGCCGCCCATCCACCACTGGTCCTGGTCCTCGACGTAGGACGCGTCCGACCACTTCACGACCGCGAGCGCGACGAGGTTCTCGGCGCCGAACCGAACGTGGTCGGTCACGTCGAAGCTCTGCGGCAGGCGCGAATCCTTGCCCATGCCGACGGGCACGCCGTTGATCCAGACGTAAAGCACGCTCTCCGCGCCGCCGACCTGCAGCACCACGCGGCGCCCCGCCCAGTCGGCCGGGACCTCGAACGTGCGGCGGTAGAGGCCGGTGGGGTTCGCGTCCGGCACGCTCGGCGGCCCGCCGGCGAAGGGCATCTGCACGTTGGTGTACTGCGGCCGGTCGAAGCCGTGCATGGTCCAGTTCGAGGGGACAGGAAGATCGGCCCAGCCGGCGTCGTCGAAGCCAGGCGCGGCGAAGCTCGCGGGCGCGGCCTCGGGCGAGACGGCCAGCGTGAAGCGCCAGTCGCCGTTCAGCGAGCGGGTCCAGGGCGAGGCGCCGCGCGCCAGCGCCTGCGCCGCGTCCGGATAGGGCGTCAGCGTCGCGCGCATCGGCAGGCGGCCGAGCGAGACCGTCTCGGGATGCGTCCAGGTCTTGGTGGCGCCCTGCTGGAACAGTTCCATGAGCGCCGCAATGCCCGCACCCGCGCGGCTTGTCCAATGCTTGCCGCGCGCCTGACGCTGGCCCGGCCCGCCGTCGCGCTCTAGGGTCGCGCGCGAGAGCAGACACAGCAGCTTCGAGGAGCCGGCCGATGAGGAAGAACGAGGCGCTCGCCAAATGGCGCGCGGGCGAGCAGACGGTGGGCGGCTGGCTGTCGCTGGCCAACACCCACATCGCCGAAGTGATGGCCAGCGCCGGCTTCGACTGGGTGTGCTGCGACCTGCAGCACGGCCTGATCGACTACAACGACCTGAAGTCCATGCTGCCCGCCATCTCGACGACGTCGGTGACCCCGATCGTACGGGTGGCCTACAACCATCCCGACCAGATCATGAAGGTGCTGGACGCCGGCGCGATGGGGGTGATCGTCCCGCTGGTCAATAGCCGCGCCGAGGCCGAGGCCGCTGTCGGCGCCTGCCTCTACCCGCCGCTGGGCTACCGCTCGTTCGGGCCGATCCGCGCCGCGCTCTACGGCGGCCAGGGCTATGCGGCGGAGGCCAACAACGAGCTCGCCTGCATCGTGATGATCGAGACCAAACAGGCGGTGGAGAACGTCGAGGCGATCGTCAGCACGCCGCACCTCGGCGGCGTCTACATCGGGCCGAACGACCTGGCGCTGTCGCTGGGCCTGCCGGCGCGCGGCGACGTCGACGAGCCCACGCACATGAAGGCGGTCGAGACGGTGCTCGCCACCTGCAAGCGCCATGGCGTGCCGATCGGCATCCATACCTCGAGCCTGGAATGGTCGCGCCGGCGGCTGGAAGCGGGGTTCGACTTCGTGACGATCGGCTCGGACGCCGGCTTCGTCATGCAGGGAGCGGCGGCGGCGCTCTCGCAGATGCGCGGCGTCAAGGCGAAGGAACGCGAGCCGACCGGCTACTGAGCGGTCCCAGCCAAACCGTTGATGGACAGCCGCGCGCCGAACCGCCGGCGCCGTGGGCGCTGGCGGTCCGGGTCGTCGTGCCTGCAGACAAGCCGGCCGGCGCGTCCGGCGGCGGCCTCGCTGAGCAGCCTGCTCGCCGCCCAGCCTGGACCCGAGGGCGTCAGTCGGCCTGGCCCGAGCGCGAGAGGCGGCCCATCAGGGTCTGCACCTGGCTGGCCGACTGCAGCTCGCAGGCGAGCGTCTGCAGCTCGCGGCGCAGCACGGCCAGCAGCGAGACCGCGCACTGGTGCCTCGCCGCAGCGTCCGCGCCTTTCGGCAGTACAGACAGCAGCTCGCTGCGGTCGACCGCGTCGAGGATCGACACGGCCTCGGCGAGACGCCCGGCCGCGGCCTCCAGCAGATCGCTCGGCCCGGCCGGACCCGTCGGATTGTCGGCAAGGCCCCTCATGCCGCTGCTCCCCCTGAAAACCCACTCTCATTCAACGCCGCGCCAGCCCGCGCCCGCAACGCGGCCGCCTGACGCGGCAGCAGCTCGTCGATCGCCCCCAGGTAGTCGTCCGGCTCTCCGGCCAGCAGCACCGACGGGCACTGGCCTTCGTAGTTGCCCAGGTTCGGCCGGTGCTGCTGATAGCCCGCCAGTCGCGCCAGCTCCGTCGAGAAGCCGCGCGCCACCTGGGGCGGATAGACCAGCCACTGGTTCTCGTAGGGCTTCAGCCAGCCCAGACAGTAGCTGACCACCATACCAGTGCGCGGCGCGTCGGTGCGGTTGGCGCCGCCGCCGTGCAGCGTCGAGCCGAGGAAGATCAGCGCATCGCCGGGGTCCATCTCGGCACAGATCGGCCCCGCATCGCCGGCGCCGCCGTGGTGGCTGCCCGGGTGGAGCACGGTCGCCCCGTTCTCCGACCGGTACGCGCCGAAGGGCCACATCACGTTCACCAGGTACTCCATATTGCCCTTGGGACCGCCCCACATGTTCTCGTCGCGGTGCGGCGGCTGCTCGCCCTGGCCGGGATGGATCTGCAACGCCTGCGTGAGGTTGAGCTGCAATCGGTCGCACCAGGGCGCGAGCACAGCCCCAGCGATCCCCAGCACGAGCGGATGGCGCACGAACGCCTCGGCGGCCGCAGAGCGCTTGAGCAAGGCCCCGAACCGCTTGGTCCGCTCGCCGTAGAAGTCGCCCTGGCAGAACGGGGTGCGCTCGAACCGCTCGGCGAGGTCGCCGGCGATGGCCCGGACGGCGTCCGCCTGGATCGCCCCGCGGATAATGCAGTAGCCATCGCGGCGCAGACGCGAGACCCACCAGTTGGCGCTGGCCGCGCGGCGGCTGGGCGCGGCGCCGGCCGAAGCCTCAGGCTGCATCGCGCGTCACCATGTCGAGCACCGTGCCGCTCACGCCGCGGCGCTGGCGCAGCATCGCCAGGGTCTCGCCGTTGATGTCGATCGCCACGGCGCCCAGCATCACCCCGCCGTGCGGCTGCGGCAGGCCCAGCGGCTCGCAATCCCAGCCCACCGCCAGCACGCTGGACAGGTACGGCACGTGCGTCACGCAGGTGTAGCGGCGGATGCCGTTCATCACGGCGAACTCCACCATCCCCAGCGAAAGCTCGCGCCGCACGCGCTTCGGATCGGCCTGGCCGGGCGCGGTGAAGAGGCGCGTGATCTCCCAGATGTCGGGTCCGCGCGGCACGGCCCGCTCGCAGAGTTGCGGGAAGACGTCGGCCAGCAGGTGCGGTCCCGCAGTCGGCAACAGCCGCAGCGAGCCGGCATGGCGGCCGGCCTCGTCGACGGCGATCAGATAGACCGCGTCCTCGCCGTCGAACTGGTCGATCTCGAGGTCGCCGTCGACAACCGGCACCTGCCATCCGAGCCGGTCGACGAACACCGTCTTGCGGTCGCGATGCATCTCCTCCAGCAAGGTTGCGCGCGCCGCGCGCGCGGTTCCATAGACAACCTGGAGCATGGCTTTCCCACCGTGTTGCCCGCCGAGGGTGGACGTGCGGACGGCGGGTCGGCCACTCCCCTAGTCAGGGGATGGGCGCCGTCCCAACTCTGGTGACAAGCTCAGCGGATGATGTCGGCGAAGGTGATCTGGCTGTCGAACAGCGCGCGCACCACCAACTGGGTGCGCGAGGCGACGCCATAGCGGCGCTTGGCCGTCTCGATATGCTGGTGCACGGTGTTGCTGGCGATGCCGAGCAGTTGGGCGATGTCCCAGTCGCTCTTGCCCTGCGCCACCAGCACCACGCAGTCGTACTGGCGCTTGCTGAGCGGGCGCGCCGCCTGGTGCTGCAGCTCGCAGACCTGCTCGGCCGCCTGCAGGCGCCGCGCCGCCTCGAAGGCGAAGCAGCCGACGTATTGCGCCGCGGGCAGCGCGTCCCGAGCCGGCTCATGGCCGGTCTTGAGGCCGAACGAGCACGATCCCAGGAACTCGCCCGGCACGTTGACCGGCACCGTGAACCCCTCGCCCAGGCCGCAGGCGAAGGCATGGTCGAGGATCTCCTTCTGGCGCGGGCTCAGGGAGAACAGGCCCGGCAGCTCCGACCACAGGAACGCGGCAGCCGACCGCTGGCAGGCGGTCAGCACCGGGTCCTCGGCTAGGTAGCGTTGCGTGCGGATCTGCATCCGCCATTCGTCCGGATAGTCGACCACGTGCACGGCCCAGCGCGACCGCTCGGGCGCCGCGACGTGGTGCATCAGCGCGACGTAGTCGAAGCCCAGCGCCGCGACCACGTCGGTCAGCAGCGAGGCCAAATCTCCGATTTGGGTGACGCGGTTCGCCGATTTGACGAATTGATCGACGTCGGCAAACGCGGACATTACCCCCCGGCCGTCAGGTCTCCGCCCCTGCGGTGACGCCCGCAAGCGCGCGGGCATGCTCCAGCAGAGCGCGGCGCAGGGGCTTGTTGGAGAGCGCTGCGTAAGCTTCCAGCAGCTCGGGCGCGCCCTCTTCGGCCGCCCAGCGTCTCAGATGCTCTGGCGAATGCGTCGGCACGGTCGGATCCAGCCCCTCAGTCAGGTCCGTCAGATGGCAGCGTAGCGCGACTACGATGTCCATGAGGCGCGAAAAACTGACGCGGTTGGCGCCTCGCTCGTACTTCTGAACCTGCTGGAATGTTACGCCGACAGCGCGCGCCAGCTGGACCTGGGACATGCCGATCGCCCGGCGCCTTTCCCGTATGCGTCGCCCGATCTCGACGTCGAGATGCCGCGGACCTTCGATTGACATGCTACCAACTCCTCGCCCCCACCCACAGATTGGCAAGACGCGGACGAAAAGTCATCACCGGTTGACCCCGATGCGGTGCTTTGGACCCAAACTAGGGTGTATAAAAGCCGCATCTCAGGGTTGTTAGTTGCGCGCGATGGCGCACGCGCCTCTGAAACCGGCGGCGCATCGGGACATTGCGACCCTCGCGGCCGTCGCGCCTCAAGCTTCGTTGCGCTTTACCCTCGCCCGCACCGGCGCAGGTTCGGTCAGGGGGCGTGGCGCCTCCGAACGGGCGGCCGAACGCATCGCCTGGCGGGTGATGAAGAAGTAGGCGCAGGTGGCGCTCAAATAGACGACCGGAAACACCGGTTCGGGCACGTGCGCCAGGCGGCCCAGGGCGGCGGTGAAGCCCACCGCCAAGGTGATCGTGACGAGCAGCGCGACGATCGCGGTGGAGCTCATCCCCAGGTCGATCAGCCGGTGATGCATGTGGTCGCGATCGGCCGAGAACGGCGAGCGGCGCGCGCGCAGGCGGCGCACGATCAGCACCAGGCAGTCGATCACCGGCGGGGCGATGAGGAACGGCGCCAGCACCGGCGTCACCGGGTGGCCAGGCGTCTGCGTCAGTCGGAACGACGCCCATGCGATCCACAGGCCGAGGATCTCGGCCCCGCAGCCCAGGAAGACGGTCGCCTTGGGCCGCCAGGGCGTGCGCAGGTTGAATGCGAGGAAGCCCATCACGCACCCGGCCATCAGGATGAGGGCGGTCGCGAGCTGCGCGTTGCCGGCGTAGACGGCGGCCGCCACCAGCATGCAGAGCGCCGCCAGGCTCAGCGAGCCGGCGAGGCCATCGACCCCGTCCGCCCAGTTGATCGCATTGGTGATCCCGACGGTGGCGAGCACGGTGAACGGCAGCGAGAGCACGCCGAGCGTGTGGCCGGCGAAGCCGAGCGCGTTGCCGATCCACTCGACCCGTACCCCGCCGACGTAGAGCACGAGGCCAGCGGCCGCCTGCGCGATGATCCGGATGCGCCAGTTGATGTCATAGCGGTCGTCGAGCTCCCCGACCACCAGCAGCAGCAAGCTGGCCGCGGCCAGCGCCGTCAGGTCCGGCGTTATCCGCAACAGCACGGCGCCGGCGAGCAGGCCGGCCAAGGTGATCGCCGCGCCGCCGACCAGCGGGGTTGGATCAGCGTGGGTCTTCCGGGCGCTGATGGGGTGGTCGACAAGGCCGAGCCGCACGGCAACTGGCTTCAGTACAAATATAAGCGCGGCTGTGGCTAGAAACGGCGCGCCGGCCAGCAGCAGGCCTTCGCGCAATATTGTACGCCACGTTTCGTGCATCGGTCCCAGCCAGCAACAAAATGCGACAGATCACGGGTGGCCGCGAAAGCCTGTTCTCAGCAGCCGGTTTGCTCATGAGCCCGTTTCGATCTGTGGGCAAGGCCCCTCATCACCTTGAAGCACAAACTATTAGTGACAGTGCAGGGGGCGAGCGCACCAACCCTCAGATGAACCTCCGAGTGCGCCAGGAATGGGCGCCTTAGGCTGCGAGCCCCCTGCGCAGGGGTCGCACGCCACGCCGCGTTGCGACGCTCTTTTTAATCAAGACGCTTTCGCGGAAGCCCGGGCTGTGCGAGGTGTCGGCAGGCCGCCGAACCGTGATCCGCCGGATTGCGCGAGCGCGGAAAGTCGCGTGTGATCCGGGACGGGCGCGCCCAACGTCCGGGGAACTGAGGAGCGCCAGCTCAATGCCGGTGGAGACGGTTTTTCCGTTGAAAGGCAAGCGGGTTTGGGTGGCGGGCCATCGCGGGATGGTCGGCTCCGCCATCGTCCGCAGATTGGCCCAGGAAGATTGCAGCGTGCTGACGGCCGACCGCAGCGAGGTCGACCTGATGCGGCAGGACCAGGTCAATCGGTGGCTGAACGAGGCGCGGCCGGACGCCATCTTCCTGGCCGCCGCGCGCGTCGGCGGCATCCGCGCCAACGACAGCCGCCCGGCCGACTTCCTCTACGAGAACCTGATGATCGCCGGCAACGTCGTGGAAGCGGCGCACCGGGACAACGTCGCCAAGCTGATGGTGCTGGGCTCGAGCTGCATCTACCCGCGCCTCGCGCCCCAGCCGATCCCGGAGGAAGCCCTGCTGACGGGGCCGTTGGAGCCCACCAACGAGGCCTACGCGGTGGCCAAGATCGCGACGCTGAAGCTCGCCCAGGCCTACCGGCGGCAGCACGGCGACGACTTCATCGCGGCGATGCCGACCAATCTCTACGGGCCGGGCGACAACTTCGACCTGTTCGAGGCGCACGCGCTGCCCAGCCTGCTGCGCAAGGCGCACGAGGCGAAGGCGCGCGGCGACAAGCGGCTGGTCATGGGCGGCACCGGCACGCCGAAACGCGAATTCCTGCACGTCGACGACTGCGCCGACGCGCTGGTCTTCCTGATGAAGACCTATTCGGGCGACAGCCAGATCAACGTCGGCTCCGGCGAGGATCTCAGCATCCGCCAGCTGACCGAGTTGGTCTGCGAGGTGGTCGGCTTCAAGGGCGAGATCGTCAACGATCTCTCCATCCCGGACGGCATGCCGCGCAAGCTGATGAGCGCCAAGCGGCTCAGAGGCATGGGCTGGACGCCGACGATCGACCTGAGGACTGGGATCCAGGAGACCTACCGCTGGTTCCAGGCCAACGCGGTGGAACCGGCCTGACCACGGACGCCGTCGGGACTTCTAGCGACAACCATCGGATCGGAATCTGAGCGTGGCGCGCATCTACGACAGCCAGCGGCGTGTATTGGTCACCGGCGGCGCGGGTTTCCTCGGCTCCCACCTGGTCGACCGGCTGCTGGCGCAAGGCAACGAGGTGGTCTGCGTCGACAACCTGTTCACCGGCTCGAAGCGCAACCTCTACCACCTGGTCAGCCATCCCAGGTTCGAGTTCATCCGGCACGACGTGACCTTCCCGCTCTACGTGGAGGTCGACGAGATCTACAACCTCGCCTGCCCGGCCTCGCCGATCCATTACCAGCACGACCCCGTGGCGACGACGAAGACGTCCGTCCACGGAGCGATCAACATGCTGGGGCTGGCCAAGCGCCTCAAGTGCAAGATCCTGCAGGCCTCCACCAGCGAGGTTTACGGCGACCCTGACGTCCACCCTCAGACCGAGGACTACTGGGGCAACGTCAACCCGATCGGGACGCGTTCGTGCTACGATGAGGGTAAGCGCTGCGCCGAGACGCTGTTCTTCGACTACCACCGGCAGCACGGCCTGGAGATCAAGGTGGCGCGCATCTTCAATACCTATGGTCCGCGCATGCATCCGGCAGACGGTCGCGTGGTGTCGAACTTCATCATGCAGGCGCTGCGGGGCGAGCCGATCACCATCTACGGCGAGGGCCAGCAGACGCGTTCGTTCTGCTACGTGGACGACCTGATCGACGGCCTGATGCGGCTGATGGCAAGCCCGGCGGAATTCACCGGCCCCGTGAACCTTGGCAATCCAGCTGAGTTCACGATGCGCCAGCTGGCCGAGAAGGTGCTCGAGATGACCGGGTCGAAGTCGGAGATCGCCTTCCGGCCGCTGCCGCCGGACGATCCGAAGCAGCGCCGCCCCGACATCAAGCTGGCCGCCTCGGCGCTCGGCTGGGCGCCGAACGTGCCGCTCGCCGAAGGGCTGCGCCCGACGATCGATTACTTCGCGAGCGTCCATGCCGCCGCCTGAGGCCGCCGTCCCCCACCCCGAACCGGCGGACACCGGCGTGCGCTGGTATCTGGTGCGCGCGCTGACCGGCCGCGAGGCCTTCGCGGTCGAGCAGCTCGAGCGGCAGGGCTTCGCCACCTTTCTGCCCAAGCAGCCGAAGACGATCCGCCACGCCCGACGGCTCACCGTCCGGCTGACCGCCTACTTCCCGGGCTATCTGTTCGTGCAGCTCGACCTCGCCCGCCAGCGCTGGCGCAGCATCAACGGCACGCTGGGCGTCTCCCATCTGGTCGGCGCGGGCGAACGTCCAGCGCCGGTCCCCAGGGGTGTCGTCGAGGCGCTGGCCGCGGCGGCCGACGCGCGCGGTGTGCTGGAAGGTCCGCCGCTGCAGGCCGGCCAGCAGGTGCGCATCATCGCCGGCGCCTTCGCTGACAAACTTGCGGTCATCGAACGGCTCGACGAGGCCGGCCGCGTGCGCGTGCTGCTCGACATCGTCAGCGGCCGCGTGCCGGTCACCATCGGCCGCGAAATGCTCGGCGAGGCATCGTGACGAGGCGATCCGCTGGGGCGGCTATCGGGGATACTTTGCGATAGCAAGTAATCCTGGTAACAAGGGCGAGGTAATTGAAATCCATCGTGATTTTTCTGTCACGATGGAACTCGTAACGCGGGGGTGAGCCTCGCGCAGCTTGAGAGTTTCCCCAGGGTGACCCCCAAGTCACCCTAAGTGCGGTAGCGTGCCAGGACGCCGCCGCAGACGGCCCGAAAAAGCGCATGCGGATTTCCGTCGTCACCGTCTGCCGTAACGCCGCCGCCACCATCGGCGAGGCGCTGGAGTCGTTCTTCCGCCAGTCGCATCCGGACAAGGAGCTGCTGGTGGTCGACGGCGCCTCGACCGACGGCACGCTCGACGTCGTCCGCGGCTTCGCCCAGGCGGGGCTGACGGTTATCTCCGAGCCGGACCGCGGCCTCTACGACGCCATGAACAAGGGGCTGGCGGGCTTCGGCGGCGACGCGGTGGGCTTCCTCAACGCCGACGACCGCTTCCACGACGCCGGTTCGCTGGCCGCGGTAGCCGCCGCGCTGCAGCGCGCCGACATCTGCTATGGCGACCTCGACTTCGTCGACCGGGCCCGCCAGGCGCAGGTGGTGCGCCGCTGGCGCTCGACGCCGTGGCGCAAGGGCGGCTTCGCACGCGGCTGGATGCCGGCGCATCCGACCTTCTACTGCCGCCGCCGCGTCGTCGATCAGGTGGGCTGCTTCGACCTGCGCTACCGGCTGGCGGCCGATTACGACTTCATGCTGCGCGCGCTCGAACTGGCCGACTTCGACGCCGTCCATGTGCCGCGGGTGCTCGTCGACATGGGCGCCGGCGGCGCCAGCTCGGCGAACCTCAAGGCGCGCGTGCGGCACAATCTGGAGGCGCTCGCCTCGCGCCGGCGCTGGCTGGGCGCCGGGCTCGTCGACTACGCCCTCTTCGCCAAGCCGCTCGGCAAGACCGGGCAGCTGATCGCGGCGGGATCCTAAGGGAGAACGATGGCGACGATCCTGGTCACCGGCGGCGCGGGCTACATCGGCTCGCATACCTGCAAGGCGCTGGCGCGCGCAGGCCACACGCCGGTGACCTACGACAACCTCTCGCGCGGCTTCGAGCACGCCGTGAAGTGGGGTCCGTTCGAGCGCGGCGACATCCTCGACGCCGACCGCCTCGGCGAGGTGATCGCGCGGCATCGGCCCGAGGCGGTCATTCATTTCGCGGCCTTCGCCTACGTGGGCGAATCGATGCTCGATCCGGGGCTCTACTTCCGCAACAACGTCGTCGGCACGCTGGGGCTGCTGGACGCCATGCGCACGCATGATGTGAACCGGATCGTCTTCTCCAGCTCCTGCACCACCTATGGCGCGCGCACGTCCGAGCCGATCACCGAGGAGCGGCCGCAGGCGCCGGTCGACCCCTATGGCCGCTCGAAGTGGATGGTCGAGCTGATCCTGCGCGACTACGCCCGCGCCTATGGCCTCCGCGCGGTGGCGCTGCGCTACTTCAACGCCGCCGGGGCCGATCCCGACGGCGAGATCGGCGAAGACCACGATCCGGAGACCCACCTGATCCCGGTGCTGCTCGATGCGGCGGCGCAAGGCGCGCCATTCACGATCAACGGCGACGACTACGACACGCACGACGGCACCTGCGTGCGCGACTACGTGCACGTCGCCGACCTGGCCGAGGCGCACGTGCTGGCGCTGAAGGCCCTCGAGCGGGATCCGGGCTTCGTGGCCTACAACCTCGGCACCGGCCACGGCTTCTCGATCCGCCAGCTCATCGACGCGGCCAGCCGGCGGCTGGATCGCCGCATCGAGGTGAAGCTCGGGCCGCGCCGGCCGGGCGACCTCGACGCGACCACAGCGGTCGCCGCGCTGGCCGAACGGGAGTTGGGCTGGACGCCGCGTCTCTCCAACATGGACGACATCATCGACACCGCCTGGCGCTGGCGCCTGCGCCGCCTCAACCGCGCCGCCCAGGGCGTGGAGCCGGTGTCCTGACCGCCAGCCCGACCATCGCGACTGCGGAGGCCACGCCATGTGCGGCGTGAACGGCGCCCTCGCCTACCGGGCGGCCGCGCCCGCCCCCGACCGCACCGAACTGCTTAGGGTGCGCGATGCGATGGCGCCGCGCGGCCCGGACGGCGTCGGCGAATGGTGGTCGGAGGGCGGCCGCTGCGGCTTCGGCCACCAGCGGCTGGCGATCCAGGATCCGACCCCGCGCGCCAACCAGCCGATGGCGAGCGACGACGGCCGCTACGTGATTACTTTCAACGGCCAGATCTACAACTTCCCCGCCCTGCGCGCCGAGCTGGAGGCGAAGGGCGTGGTGTTCCGCACCACCTGTGACACCGAGGGGCTGTTGCACCTCTACGCGCTGGAGGGCGCCGACATGGTGCGTCGCCTGCGCGGCATGTTCGCGTTCGCGATCTGGGACGCGCGGGCGCAAGGCGTGTTCCTCGCCCGTGACCCTTACGGCATCAAGCCGCTCTACGTCAGCGACGACGGGCAGACGGTCCGCTTCGCCTCGCAGGTGAAGGCGCTCCTGGCCGGCGGAGCGATCGCCCGCGAGCCGGAGCCGGCCGGCGTGGTCGGCTTCCACCTTTTCGGCCACGTGCCGGAACCCTTCACGCTCTACCGCGACATCCGCGCCCTGCCCGCGGGCTGCACGCAGTGGGTGGATGCGGCAGGCGTTCAGCCGCCGAAGCCGTTCGTCAGCATCCCGTCTATCCTCGCGGCGGGCGCGGCGCAGCCTGCGCCGCCCGCCGAGCTCGGGACGCGCGTGCGCGAGGCCGTGCGCGACAGCGTGGCTGCGCACATGCTGTCCGACGTCGAGGTCGGCTGCTTCCTCTCCGCCGGCGTCGACTCCGGCGCGATGCTTGGCCTGATGCGCGAGGCCTCGAGCGCGCCGCTGCGGGCCATCACGCTGGCGTTCGAGGAGTTCCGCGGCACGAACGAGGACGAGGCGCCGCTGGCCGCCAGGGTCGCCGCCGAATATGGCTGCCGCCATGAGGTTCGCTGGGTCGCCAAGCGCGAGTTCGAGGCCGACCTGCCGGCGATCTTCGCGGCGATGGACCAGCCCTCGATCGATGGGGTCAACACCTGGTTCGTGGCCAAGGCGGCGAAGGAAGCCGGCCTCAAGGTGGCGATCTCCGGCCTCGGCGGCGACGAGTTGCTGGCCGGCTACCCGAGCTTCGTCGACCTGCCGCGCTGGCGCCGCCGCTACGGGCCGCTGGCCGCCGCGGGCCTCGGCGGCGTCGCGCGGATGGTGCTGGGCGCGGTTGCGCCGGGCCTCGTCCGCGAAAGGCCGAAGGCGGCCGGCATGCTGGAATACGCCGGCAGCTGGACTGGCGCCTACCTGCTGCGGCGCGGGCTCTTCCTGCCGCACGAGCTGCCCGCGTTGATCGAGCCGGAGCTGGCGCGCGCGGGCCTGAAGCGGCTGCAGCTGACGCCGATGCTGGACGCCACGATCACGCCCGATCCGGGCAGCGACGTCGGCCGCGTCTGCGCGCTGGAATCGCTGAACTACATGAAGAACCAGCTGCTGCGCGACGCCGACTGGGCGGGGATGGCGCAGAGCGTCGAGATCCGCCCGCCGCTGGTCGACATCGAGCTGCTGCGCGCGCTGGCGCCTTCGATCGCCACGCTGCAGCCGGGCGCCGGCAAGGCGGCGCTGGCCGCCGCGCCGGCCAAGCCGCTGCCCGCCGAGATCGTCAGCCGCGCCAAGACCGGCTTCTTCGTGCCGACCGGCGCCTGGATGGCAGAGGCGGCCGGCCGCGCGGCTGGCGCCGCCAAGCCGCCGCCGAAGGGCCTCGCCTCCCGGCAATGGGCGCGCCAGGTATTCGGCGCTGCGCAGCGCGCGCCGGACGCAGCGAGCCTCAACCTGGCGGCGACCGGGGCATGACGCCGCCCCAGATCCATCTCCCCGGCATCCAGGTGGCCGCGCAGTTCCTCACCCCCGGCTCGGGCGGCATCGCCCGTTGCGCGCGGCTGACCATGATGGCGCTGACCTCGCAGGCGCGCGTCCGCGGCCTCGCGGTCGAAGATGAGCAACCGACACTGGTCGGCAAGACGCAGACCCGCGCGTTCCGCGGCAACCGCTCTGCGTTTGTCGTCGCCAACATGATGGGCGCGCTGACCAGTGACTGGGTGATCTACGACTTCGCCGGCACCGCCCGCGCGCACGGTCCGCTCGGCCTGGCAGGCCGGCCGTACGCGCTCTGGGCGCACGGCTGGGAGGTGTGGCCGGGCAACCTGCGCGCCGACTATGCGCGCGCGATCCGCGGCGCCAAGGCGGTGTTCGTCAACAGCCACCACACCGGCGGGCGGCTCAGCCAGAGCATGCCCGACCTGAAGAGCATCCACGTCTGTCAGCTGGGCACCGAAAAGGACCTGGCGCCCGGCGCAAATGCGTCGCGCACGACCGAGCCAGGGGCCGAGAAGATTGTGCTGTTCGTCGGCCGCAACGACGAGATGTTCGCCAAGGGCCAGGACGTGCTGATCGCCGCCTGGCCGAAAGTGGCCGCCGAGGCGCCAGACGCGACGCTGGTCTTCGTTGGCGGCGGCGAGCGGCTGGGCCGGCTGCGCGAGCTGGCGGCCGCCTCGCCCGCCGCGGCCTCGATCAAGGTGCTGGGCCAGCTCACCGACGCCGAGGTCGACACCCTGCGCGGCCGCGCCCGCCTGTTCGCCATGCTGAGCAATGTCGAGGGTTTCGGGCTAGTGTTCGCCGAGGCGATGAGCGAGGGCCTGCCGGTGCTGACCTCCAACGAGGACGCCTCGACCGAGGTCAACCTGCACGGCGAGACCGGCTTTGCGATCCCGCGCGGCGACCTCGACGGCGTGTCGGCGACCATCCTCCGTGTGCTGAACGACGACCAGCTGTTCGAGCGGCTGTCGCGCGGCGCCTATGAGCGCTGGCGCGAGACCTTCTGCTTTTCCGCCTTCAAGGACCGCTTCCTGGGCGCGGCCGCGGACGCCGGCCTCGTCCGTGCGCCGGTCGTCAACGGCCACGCGGTCGTCTAAAGCAGTGCAAACCGACTACGCATGGATTCCAGCGCGCAGATGAAGGCGAGTTCCGACGCCGTGGTGGCCTCCGCCAGCGACGCCCAGTCGGGCAACAAGTCGTGGTGGACCGAGAACACCATGTCCTACGACTGGAAGGACAAGGTGGCGCGCGCCGAGTTCTCGCGCGAGTGGTTCGACGAGATCGACGCCCGCTTCATCGACGCCGCCCGCCACTTCGCCCACGGGGCGCAGCCGTTCGACAAGATCATTCCGTTCGATCGCATCGCCGGCAAGAAGGTGCTGGAGATCGGCTGCGGCATGGGCCTGCACACCGAGCTGATGACGCGGGCGGGCGCTCAGGTGACTGCGCTCGACATCTCGCCGAAGTCAGTGGCCGCGACCCGGGCGCGGCTGGCGCTGAAGGGGCTGACCGCCGACGTGCGCGAGGTCGACGCCGAGACGCTCGACGCCCAGAACGAGTTCGACATGATCTGGTCGTGGGGGGTGATCCACCACTCGTCGCGGACGGGCCGCGTGCTGCGCAACCTCTACAATGCGCTGAAGCCCGGCGCCGAGCTGCGCTTCATGGTCTACAGCCTCGACGGCGCCGAGGCCTATGCGGTGATGATGAGCCAGTACATGTTCGGCTTCTGGCGCGGCAAATCGCTGGACGAGCTGCTGTGGGCGCACACCGACGGGTTCCTGGCGCGCTACTTCACCAAGGACTCGCTGACCAACCTCTGCCGCACCTTCTTCGACGACGTCGAGCTGGCGATCTACGGGCAGGAGTCCGACGCGATCCCGCTGCCAGGGCGCCTGCGCCGACTGGTGCGCCCGCTCTTCTCGGACCGCTATATCGAGAAGGCCGTGCACCGGCGCGGCACCTTCCTCTTCGCCACCGCGACCAAGCAGGCCTGAGGCGACCATGACCACCACGACCGACATGCGCGACCTGATCGGCAGGTATCGCCAGGCGTTCAACGCGGCGCTGACGCTCCCGGCATTGGACGTGGCGGCGACGCTGGGCGAGGCGCTGCGCCAGGCCTGGCGCGACGGGCGCACGATCTATCTCTGCGGCAATGGCGGCAGCGCCGGCAACGCCAACCACCTCGCCAACGACTTCCTCTACGGTGCGGGCGTCACCAACGGGATCGGCCTGAAGGTCGAGTCGCTGAGCGCCAATCCGGCCGTGCTCACCTGCCTCGCCAACGACATCGGCTACGAGAACGTCTACGCCGAGCAGCTGCGCGTGAAGGGCGAGCCCGGCGACGTGCTGATCGTGCTCTCCGGCAGCGGCAACTCGCCGAACGTGGTGCGGGCGCTGGAGGTAGGCGCCGCCAAGGGGATGACCACCTTCGCGATCCTCGGCTTCACCGGCGGCAAGTGCAAAGGCCTGGCCCAGCACCCGATCCACTTCCCGGTCGACGACATGCAGATCTCCGAGGACCTGCAGATGGTGGTCGGGCACCTGTGCATGCAGTGGCTGTGCGCCAATCCGCTCACCCAGCCGGCCGCTTCGGCGGCGGCGGAATAGCCGGGCGACTCGCCTCCGCATGCGCCACCTGATCACCGGGGCCGCCGGCTTCATCGGCAGCCAGCTGGCCGACGCGCTGCTGGCTGACGGCGATGT
The DNA here is from genome assembly GCA_035553015.1 of Caulobacteraceae bacterium. Taxonomy (GTDB): domain Bacteria; phylum Pseudomonadota; class Alphaproteobacteria; order Caulobacterales; family Caulobacteraceae; genus Acaudatibacter. The sequence goes on from DATNEH010000084.1 coordinate 37,095, forward strand.
CGTGGCCGGCGTCGATGACTTCTACCTCGGCAAGCCGGCGCACCTGGCGGCGGCGCGCGCCAATCCGCGTTTCAGCTTCGTCCAGGCCGACGTCAGCGACGCGAAAGCCGCAACCGACGCCTTCCAGGCGCTGGCCGGCGATGCGCCGCCCGACCTGATCTGGCACCTGGCGGCCAACAGCGACATCGCCGCCGGCGTCGCCGATCCGTCCATCGACTTCCGCCGCACCCTGCAGACCACTTTCGCCACCATCGAGGCGGCGAAGGCGATCGGCGCGCGCGCCGTCGCGTTCGCCTCCACGTCCGCCGTCTACGGCGAGAGCGACCGGCTGCTCGTCGAGGAGCTCGGCCCGCTGCTGCCGATCTCCAATTACGGCGCGGCGAAGCTCGCCAGCGAGGCGCTGCTCTCGGCGGCGGCCGAGTCGAGCCTCGACCGCCTATGGATCTTCCGCTTCCCGAACGTGATCGGGCCCAGAGCCACGCACGGCGCGCTCTACGACTTCGCCGGCCGCCTCGCCAGCCGCCCGGCCTCGCTGCGCGTGCTCGGCGACGGGACCCAGACCAAGCCCTACCTGCACGTCAGCGAACTGATCGCCGCGATGCGCTTCATCGTGGCGAACGCCAGAGAGCGGCGGAATGTCTTCAACATCGGCCCGGAGACCGCCGGCTCGCGGGTCAGCTTCCTCGCCGAGACGATGATCGCCCGCATGGCCCCCGGCACGCCGATCGCCTACTCGGGCGGCGACCGCGGCTGGGTGGGCGACGTGCCGCGCTTCGCCTACTCGACCGAGAAGCTCGCCCGCCTCGGCTGGCGTCCAAACCTGAGCTCCGACGACGCCGTGCGCCGCGCGGCCGACGAGCTGGCGCTGGAGACGGTAAGCTGAGCGGCGCGGGGGCGGATCGGGTGCGCCACCTGGCGATCATCGCCGGCGGCAAGGGCATGCGCATGGGCGAGGCGTTCCCCGGCCTGCCCAAGGCGCTGATCCCAGTCGGCGGCAAGCCGGTGCTGCAGCACCAGCTGGAGCTGGCGCGCGCCGCCGGCGTGGAGAGCGTGACCGTCTTCGCCGGCCACCTGTCCGACAAGATCGCCGCATTCGTCGGCGACGGCGCGCGGTTCGGGCTCGATATCCGCGTGATCGTCGAGGAGACGCCCCTCGGCAACGCCGGGTTGCTGGCGGCCTCGCTGGACGCGCTGCCCGAGCAGTTCTTCGTGCTCTACGGCGACGTGATGGCCGCGGTCGACCTGGCCCGGATGGGCGCGTTCCACCTGGACCGCGGCGCGGACTTCACCACGCTCGTGCATCCGAACGACCATCCGTTCGACTCGGACCTGATCGAGGCCGACGCCGATGATCGCGTCACCGCCATCCGCGCCTGCCCGCACCCGGACGGCCAGCATTTCGCCAACCTGGTCAACGCCGCCCTCTACGCCGTGCGACGCGACGCGCTGCGGCCGTTCCAGAGCGCCGGCGGCAAGCTGGACTTCACCAAGGACGTGCTGGCCGGTCTGGTGGCGCGGGGCGCGGGCGTGCTGGCTTACCGCTCGTCCGAGTACATCAAGGACATGGGGGCGCCGGCTCGCCTGGCCCGCGTCGAGGCCGATTGGCGCGCCGGCAAGATCCGCCTCGGCCCGGCGAAGCCGCGCGCGGCGGTGTTCCTCGACCGCGACGGCACCCTGAACGTCGACCGCCCCTTCATCGCCCGCGCCGCCGACCTGGAGCTGATCGCCGGCGCCGGCGCGGCGCTGAGACGCCTGCGCGAAGCCGGCTTCCTGCTGATCGTGGTGACCAACCAGCCGGTGATCGCCCGCGGCGAGGCCAGCTGGGCGGGGCTCGCCGACATCCACCACAAGCTCGAGTGGGAGCTCGGCAAGGCCGGCGCCTTCATCGACGCGCTCTACTTCTGCCCGCACCACCCGGACGCCGGCTTCCCGGGAGAGGTCCCTGAGCTGAAGATCGCCTGCGATTGCAGGAAGCCTGCCACCGGCCTGATCGACCAGGCCTGCCGCGACTTCGCGATCGACCGCGCCGCCTCCTGGATGGTCGGCGACTCCACCCGTGACGTCGAGATGGCGCGCCGCGCCGGCCTGCGATCGGTGCTGGTGCGCACCGGCAACGGCGGCGCGGACGGCCGCTACCAGGTGGGCGCCGATCACGTCGTCCTCGACATCGCCGACGCAGCCGAGCTGATCGCCGAGGCCGCCATGGCGAGCGTCGCATGATCATCTCGCGCACGCCGCTTCGGGTCAGCTTCTTCGGCGGGGGCTCCGACCTGCCCGCCTACTACCGCCGCCACGGCGGGGCCGTGCTCTCCACGGCGATCGACAAGTCGGTCTACGTCACCGTCAGTCGCAAGTTCGACGAGGCGGTGCGGGTCAGCTACTCGCGCACCGAGGAGGTCGCCCGAGCCGCCGACGTCGAGCACCCGCTGGTGCGCGAGTCGCTCGCCCTGCTCGGCATCGAGGGCGGCGTCGAGATCACCTCGATCGCCGACATTCCGGCGCGCGGCGCCGGGCTCGGCTCGTCGAGCGCGTTCACGGTCGGCCTGCTCAACGCCCTGCACGCTTACAAGGGCCGGCATGCGTCGGCCGCGCGGCTCGCCGAGGAAAGCTGCGCCATCGAGATCGATCGCTGCGGCGAGCCGATCGGCAAGCAGGACCAGTACGCGGCGGCGTTCGGCGGCTTCAACTACATCCGCTTCCACCCCGACGACCGGGTGGAGGTGACCAAGGTGGTCTGCCCCGCCGAGGTGACCGCCGAGCTGCAGCGGCGGCTGCTGTTCTTCTACACCGGCGTCACCCGCTCGGCCTCCAGCCTGCTGGGCGCGCAGTCGGCGGCGGTCGCCAGGCCCGGCGCGGCGGCCAGCGCCACCGGCGAGCTCACCTGCCTCGCCGGGCAGGCGTTCGAGGCGGTCTGCAACGGCGACATCGATCCGCTCGGCCCCATGCTCGACGCGGCCTGGCGGCTGAAGAAGGGCCTCGCCGCCGGCGTCAGCAACGGCCAGATCGACCAGGCCTACGAGGCGGCGCGAAACGCCGGCGCCGAGGGCGGCAAGCTGCTGGGCGCCGGCGGCGGCGGCTTCCTGATGTTCCTCGCGCCGCCGCAGCGGCACGACGCGATCCGCGCAGCGCTCGGATCCTTGCGCGAGACCCCGTTCCAGTTCGCTCGCCAGGGCAGCAGCATCATCTTCGTGCATGACTGACGCCCTCCCCGTCCCGACCAACCCCACGGTGGCCAGGCCCGTCCTGCACGAGGTCGTGCTGGAGGCCGGCCGCGCCGACCGCCACTACTGGACCGACCTCTGGCGCTACCGCGAGCTCTTCCAGGTGCTGGCCTGGCGCGACGTGGCGATCCGCTACAAGCAGACCGCGATCGGGGTCGCCTGGGCGGTGATCCGGCCGCTGCTGGCGACGGTGATCTTCAGCCTGCTGATGGGCCGGGTGGCCAAGCTGCCCAGCGACGGCAACGCGCCCTACCCGCTGATGGTGTTCGCCGGCATGCTGCCGTGGACCTTCTTCGCGCAGGCGCTCTCCGACGCCTCCGGCAGCCTAGTCACCAACACCAACCTGATCAGCAAGGTCTACTTCCCGCGCCTGATCGTGCCGGCCGCCACCATCGTGGCGGCTACGGTCGATTTCGCTATCGGCCTCGTCATCCTGGCCGGCATGATGCTGTGGTTCCGCTTCGTCCCGGACTGGCGGATCGTCTTCCTTCCGCTGTTCGGCCTGATGGCGTTCCTGGCGGCGCTCGGTCCAAGCCTGTGGATCACCTCGGTCAACGTCCGCTACCGCGACTTCCGCTACGTGATCCCGTTCATCGTGCAGTTCGGCCTCTACGTCTCGCCGGTGGCCTACTCCTCGAGCGTCGTGCCGGCGCGCTGGCGGCTGCTCTACTCGCTGAACCCGATGGCGGGCGTCATCGACGGCTTCCGCTGGTGCCTGCTGGGCGGCCGTGCGGCGATCTACTGGCCCGGCTTCGGGCTGGCCCTCGTGGTGATCGCGCTCTCGCTCTGGCTCGGCGTCACCCAGTTCCGCCGGCTCGAGAAGACCTTCGCGGACCTGATCTGACCCGCATGTCCGCCGAGATCGCCATCAGCGTCGAGGGGCTCTCCAAGAGCTACCTGATCGGCCACGAGGCCCGCGCTGCGCACGAGACATTCCGCGAGATGCTGGTGCGCGGCGTGCGCGGCTTCGGCCGCTCGCTGGTCGACGTCGCGCGCGGCCGCCAGATCGTGCAGGGCGACACGGTGGAGGAGTTCTGGGCGTTACAGGACGTCTCGTTCGAGGTCGCCCGCGGCGAGGTGATTGGCGTCATCGGCCTGAACGGCGCGGGCAAGAGCACCCTGCTGAAGGTGCTCAGCCGCATCACCGAGCCGAGCCGCGGACGCGCGGTGATCCGCGGTCGCGTCGCTTCGCTGCTGGAGGTCGGCACCGGCTTCCACCCCGAGCTCACCGGCCGCGAGAACATCTACCTGAACGGCGCCATCCTCGGCATGACGCGCGCCGAGATCACCGCCAAGTTCGACGAGATCGTCGCCTTCTCCGAGGTCGAGCAATTCCTCGACACGCCGGTGAAGCGCTACTCGTCCGGCATGTACGTGCGCCTGGCGTTCGCCGTGGCCGCGCACCTGGAGCCGGAGATCCTGATCGTCGACGAGGTGCTGGCGGTGGGCGACGTCGCCTTCCAGCGCAAGTGCCTGGGCAAGATGCAGGACGTCGCCCAGCACGGGCGCACGGTGCTGTTCGTCAGCCACAACCTGCCGGCGGTGGTCGACCTCACCACGCGCTGCCTCCTGCTGGAGAAGGGCCGCCTCACGATGACCGGCGAGAGCCGCGAGGTGGTCTCGCATTTCCTGGCCGCCAGCAACGAGAGCCTCGCCGGCGGCGACATCTCGGCCTACCGCCGCCCGCACCGCGATGAGGGCTGGGTGGATATCCAGCGCGTGTCGGTCTGCGGCGCGCCGCTCGGCGCCGCGGTCGTGCAGCCGGGCGACACGATCGCGATCGACATCGAGCTGCGGGCGCACAAGGCGGTCGACGAGGGCATCGTCGTCGTGAACCTGCTCAACGACAACATGGAGGTCGTCGCGACGCTGATGTCGACGGACGACGACCGCGTCTTCTCTATGGCGCCTGGACTCCACACGATCCGCTGCGAGGTCGGCCCGCTGCCGCTGGCCCCCGGCGAGTATCTGCTCAACGTCGGGGCTTCGCCGTCCGGGCTCCGGCTGTCGTGGGACGTGCTGAACGCGCTGCCCGGGTTCCGGATGACGGGGGAGGAGACTGCGGCATGGCTCAAGTGGCCGCACCGGCCCGGATCGGTGTGGCTGCGCGACGCCAGCTGGTCGGAGCGCACGCCGCGGTCGCCGCGCGCGCCCGGCGCGCACCCCGAGTACTCTGTCGGCAAGCTGGGCGGCCAATGATGAGGCAGTCCAAATCGGGTGTCCGACGCATGGCCGGGAGGTCGCTATCGGTATAAACATAAATGGCCTGAACTTCCTGCTCTACAGCAAGTCGGCTGGAGTGGATTTCTCGGCGACGGTCACCATCGGGCGGCAGGGGTTCTATGTGACTGCCGACGAGCTTTGCGAGGCGCTCGCCGCGCATGGGCGGCCCGACGCTCGGGCGACCGCCGACCGGCTCTGCTCCGAATCGGACGGCTTCGTCGAGCCGCTGCTGCGGTTTCTAGGCGCCGAGGTGACGGATTCGATCGATCATTCCGATTTCGAGTCGGCGACCTTCACGCACGACATGAATGCTCCGATCGGTGATGAGTTCAAGCAGCGTTACTCGACAGTGATCGACGGCGGCACGCTCGAGCACGTATTCAACTTTCCCACCGCCATCCGAAACTGCATGGAGATGGTGCGTGTCGGCGGCCACTATCTGTCGATCACACCTGCCAACAACTTCTTCGGACACGGCTTCTATCAGTTCAGCCCGGAGCTATACTTCAGAGTGCTGTCGGCCGACAACGGCTTCAAGGTCGAGAGCATGCTGGCCTTCGAAGAGATCGAGAACCCGGTGTGGTGGCAGGTATCCGATCCTGCCGAGATCGGCGAGCGGGTCACGCTGTTGAACGATCGGCCGGTGTTCCTGCTGATCGTCGCGCGGCGGGTCGAGGAGAAGCCGATCTTCGCGCGCACGCCGCAACAGAGCGACTATGTCGTGCGCTGGGCGCCCGACGAAGCAAGCCCCCAACCGGCTGCGGCGACTGCGGCGCCCCGCCCACTGGGCATCCGCATCGCGAAGCTGTTGCTGCCGGCGGACGTGCGAACGGCGATGCGCAAGGCCTTGAGCCGGCCGCCTCAGCCGGAGGTCGGCTTCAGCCCCCGCTTCTTCCGCCCCATGGCCTCGCCGCCCCGGCGCGCCGACCCGTAGAGCAGAGATCGAGGCGACCAATCAAAATGGCCGAACCCATCCGAGCCCGGGCGATTCGGGGACTGCGGTGACGACCGTGGGGGATAACGAGGACGTCGAGGCCTATTACAACAAGCGGGTCGCCGGGAAGCTTGCCGACTTCACCGGCTTCAACCCGCGCATCGAAGCGGCGGTCGAGACGATCGCCGAGTGGTCGCCACTGCGGCCCAAGCGCGTGCTGGAGATCGGATGTGGGATCGGCGCGACGTCCTGGCGGATGGCGCGGGCGTGGCCCGAGGCGGAGGTGATCGGCGCCGACATCAGCCGGATGTCGGTGGAGGTCGCACAAGCCTGCTTCCGCCGGCCGAACCTGCGGTATGTCGCCGGGGCCATTGAAGCGGGCTCGCTTCCCGGCAAGTTCGACTTGGTCGTGCTTATGGACGTCTATGAACACATCCCGCCGGCCGAGCGCCCCGCCTTGCACGGCTTCGTCCGTGCGGCGCTGGCCGACGAAGCGCGGGTGATCATGACCGTGCCGACCCCGGCGATGCAGGCCTGGCTGCACCGCGACCATCCCGAGGCCATCCAGCCGGTCGACGAAGACATCGACCTGGGAGTCGCAGAGACGTTCGCGCGCGAGACCCAGACGGACCTGGTGCACTACCGCCAGGTTGGGATCTGGCGCTACGGCGACTATGCGCATCTGGTGTTCGGGCGCTTCAGTCCGGCGCCGGTGATCGCCCGCGAAGCCAAGCCAAGCGGGCTTCCGGGGCTGAAGCATCGCGTCAAGCGCCTGATCGGCAGAACTGCAACGGACGGCGAGAAGGACTACCTGGGCTACGACTTCGGGCGCGCGCGGACGGCCGAGCGGCGGCGACGTTTCCAGGTGGCCGCCCGCGAGCGGCGGCAGATCGCGGCCGCGTGGAGCAATGGCCGCGAATGAGCGTGCACGACCAGCTTTACGCCGCCCCGGTCCCGGCCGGCCCGTCGGCGGAGAGGCGACCGTGAGAGAT